>JAQWRY010000001.1 GCA_029243485.1 Candidatus Binatia bacterium
GACAGCCAACGACACGAAGCGACTGCGCTCGCTTGAGCAGGAGAATGCACGGCTCAAGAAGCTGGTCGCAGAGCGCGATCTCGAGATCGAAGTCATGAAGGAGATCTCGGCAAAAAAGTGGTGAGCGCACGCGTTCGTCGCCGACAAGTTGCCTACGCATCGTCGCGTGGCCTGTCGGTGCGAAGAGCGTGTGCGCTGATCCAAACGGCACGATCGTCATTGAGATACGAATCGAAGAAGGCCGCACGAGACGCTGCGGTGGTGGTGCGGATGCGAGAGCTCGCCGGCTTGTATCCTCGCTACGGCTATCGCCGCATTCGGATCTTTCTGGCTCGGGAGGGCTTCAAGATGAGCTACCAGCGAGCGCACCGGCTCTGGAGAGCGGCGGGCCTCCAGGTGCCGCGAAAGCGGCCCCGTCGCCGTCCGTCCACCTCGCGGCCGAAGACACCGGCAGCGACGGAAGCCAATCAGGTCTGGGCATACGACTTCGTCTTCGACGCGTGCGCCAATGGGCAGCAGCTGAAGTGCTTGACTGTGATCGATGAATTCACCCGCGAAGCACTCGCCATCGACGTGGCCGGGAGCCTTCGATCGACACGGGTCATCGAAGTCCTAGCGAAGCTCGTGAGCATCCGCGGCGCACCGGGGTTTCTAAAGAGCGACAACGGGCCGGAGTTCGTCTCGCGGGCAGTACTGCAGTGGCTCAGCGACGCTGGAATCGACTGCGCCCTTAGCGACCCGGGCAAACCATGGCAGAACGGCACCGACGAGAGCTTCAACGGGAAGCTCCGAGACGAGTGCTTGAGCATGGAGTGGTTTCGAAGCCGCAACGAAGCCGTCGCGGTGATCGAAACCTGGCGACGTCACTACAACGAAGTCCGGCCGCACTCGAGCCTGGACTACCAGACCCCGATCGAGTTCAAGAACAACATCAACCCACCCGCAGAGGCGATCTCTCAATAATCGACTGGGCCGAAGAACCCGGGCAGGTTACGACCGGTAGTACAAATCCGGGGCGAGCCCTTCGCGGCGCCACAGGGCGGCAATGCTCTCTCCCCCACGCAGTCCTTCGAGGACGATGCGGATCTTCTCTTCCGCAGAAAAACGGCGGCGTGTCTTGCGCTGAATGTCGCGGACGACCTTCTGTGCACTCTCTCCCTCCACCCATTGGTTTCTCCTTCCCTTTGGGCCGGGAGTGTCTCTCATTTCATCGACTTATTTGGTCCAACCGTCTCTGAATCCGAACAGTGCGCACCGACCGCGGAATCGAGCACGCCTATATCGAGCCGCGCCCCCCGCAGCCGGGCGCCAAGGTCGAGCGCTCACACCGCACCAACTTCAGCCCTGCTTCCGCGATGTGTATATTGGAAGGGGCCACATGGCTTTCGATGGCCGCGGCTACTGCGATTTTGCGAAACCCACGTCGGGCTCGAGCCCACGCCATTCCAAAGAGGAAACCCCATGCCCGCCCCTCGGCCCACACAGCCCTCCACTCCTCCCGCCGACGCCTTCGAGATCCATCGCGCGCGCGTCGCCGAAGGGATGAACCTCGCGTATGTCCGTGAGGGCGTCGGGGGCTATCCCCTGCTCCTCGTTCACGGCTATCCTGAGACGAAGCGGGTGTGGTGGCGGAACATTCTTCCGCTCGCAGAGGCCGGATTCGAGGTCATCGTGCCGGACCTTCGCGGCTACGGCGACTCGGATCTATCCGAGAAAGACGAGTACGACATCGTGCTCTACTCGAAGGACCTCTTCGCTTTGGTCCACGACGTTCTCGGTCACGAGAAGTTCGGCCTGATCGCCGGCGACGTGGGCGGCGCAGTGATCGTCGACATGGCGAATCGTCACCCCGAGCATGCCGATCGGATGATCTTCTTCAATACGGTCGCGCCGGTCATCTACGAGGAACCCGAGTGGTACGCAGAGCGAAGCCTCTCGATGAACCCTCTCGAGCATGGCCCCACCGGAGACTACCGAATCCGGCAGGGGCGCGATCCGGAAAAGCTACGTGCAGACCTCGACACGCCTGCACGTTGCCGCCAGTACGTCCGCGATTTTTATGAGCACCGCCTGCTGGCGTCGCAAGGCTCTTTCGAAGAAACCGACTTCGACTTCATGGTCGAGCCCTTCGGGGACATCAATCGCCTCGCGGCCGCCTGGGCACCGTACCAACTCGAGTACGGGCGGCCGATGAGCGAGATCCCAATGATGATGCAGAAGACCCAGACACCGACGATGATCCTACACGGGCCCGACGATCAGATCGTGCCGAAGGACTTCCCGAAACTCTGTGAACTCGCATTCCCGAATCGGACCGGCCCGCTCGTCGTCCCCGAGTGTGGTCATTTCCTGCAATGGGAGCGGGCGGATGTGCTGAACGATCTCGCGATTCTCTACTTCGCAGGCCTACGGCCTGGGCGTTAGTCCAGGTTCCCTCATCGCGTCTCGGGCACGCGCGACCAGCTTCGGCGCTCCACCTGCGAGTGCGACGATCTCGCGCGCCTGCGCGTCCATCGGTGCCGGGGTCCAATGCGAAGGAATGTCGTCCCACCAGCCGATGTATTGCCTGATGATCATCTTGGAGACGTACTGCTCCCGCAGGCTGTGTTGGTCTGCCAGCTCGGGTGGCAGTTCGATGGTGTCGGGAATCTCGTCCTGGCGGAGGCCCGTGTTCAGGCCGTCGATCGTCACCCCCGTGATGTAGTAGAGGGCATCGGCGAGCTGAAGGAGCCCCTTTCTGAATCAAGGCGGGGTCGGTGATCGCCTCGCCGTGGCCCGGCAGCAGCATCTCAGGGTTCTTGGCCGCGATCGCGCGCAGCGCTCGGGCCCACTCTTCGGGGTGGCGTTGGACGCGCTTGCCGTTCCCGGAGTTCGGCGAATGAACGTGCCTTGGTGGAGAAGCCCCCGGGGTGAGCTGCGCACACAAAGACCTCGACGCCTGCGGTTCGGGATCCTGTATCAAGGAAATCGACGAGACTCGTTCACGTGCTTCAGCTTCGACCCCGGCAGGTTCTCGATCCCCGCGGAAGGCGCACAGCAGGCACAGGCTCTCAACCCATTGGACGACGGAGCGCTCCCGGCCAAGGGTGTGAACTACCGGAACTCGTACGCGTTCCATTCGACCCGAGGATATCCCAGGCACCGCGCCACAGAGAATCACTGCAATCCACTCACCTGCCGAGACGGACAACTCCGACCCCTAATCGGCCTCCCAGTCCGCCAGAAGCGCAGGGTAGTCGGCACCTGCGAGTTTCGGCAGCCGCTTTCGACGCCGGAACCGCGCGAGCGCCTCGCGAAGCCGCGCCCGGAGCGCATCCTCGCTCTTTGCCAGCGGCGCCAACTCGGCCCGCGCGAGCCGCCGAACCAGCCGATCGCGGGTCTCGAGCCGCAGATGCCCGCGCCGCGTGAGGTCGTCGATCGAGTTGCGAAGGCGATGACCGCCGTAGCCACCTCCCTCCGCCAGAGCGCGCGCGATGTCCATGACCGCGTCGAGATCGAGCCTCCCCGCCTGAAACAGCGAGGCTCCCGCCTGCAGAGTGTTGAAGGTGGGCACCACTCGAGGACCGTACGGCCGGAAGCGAGACGGCGGTGTTCGGCGCTCGAGGTTGATGTAGATGTGCCCCACAGCATCCGGGGCGCTGCCGGCAAGAACCTCGGCCGCGTCCAGGATGCGCTGAACCGGCGCCCGGCCGACCTCCACCGCGAGGAGGACGCGCTTGAGCGTGTCCATGTCGATGCCGCCGGCGAGGATATCCGCGTAGAGCGAGTAGATGACGGGATCGCTTTCCCAATCGTCCCCGAAAAGGTACTCGCACGCGGCGGCGGGTCCGGCGATTCGCGCCCGGAGCAACTCGCCGAGCTTGTAACCCACCTGCTCCCGGAGGCTGCCCCAGCGTCCGCGGACGAGATGCTTCAATTGGTCCTTGAAGGTGATGCCGTCGTACTCGACGCCGTCGAGCTCGAGCTTCTCCCGAATCGCACCGCCGATCTGCGGAGGACTCGCCGAGAGGAAGAACACGTAAGGCGTGCGCGCCTGCCTCTCCGCGCAGCGGCGCAGCGCCTGGATCAGCTCCGGCACCGCGGGGAGATGGACCTTGTCCGCGCCGCCCTCGAACGGGATGCGGACCATCTTCCGCAGGCTCTCGAACTCGGTGCGAAGGTAAGTCTTGTCCAGGTCCCAGCGGAACGTGACGGCGCCCGCGTCGACCCGGGCGGCAACCGACACCCCGCTCACCGAATCTCCACAATCTTCTCGGCGATGTCCGGAATGATTCCGTCTCGCACTGCCTTTGCCGCCACCTTGATCGCATTTCCGATCGCACCGGACCCGGACCTGCCGTGCGCCTTGATGCACACGTGCTCGAAACCCAGGATCGGCGCGCCGCCGTAAGTTTGGAAATCTCCGAGCGTCCGAATGCGCTCTATGCCCGACGACAACATCGCCATCCCGACTCTCCACCTCCACTTCTCGTGCGCCGCATTCGTCGCGAGGCTCGACGCGACTCCGGCGACGCCCTCCAGAAGCTTCAGGACTACGTTGCCGAGCAGGCCCTCCGCCACCACCACGTCGGCGCGGCCGGTCGTGATGTCATGGCCTTCGATGTTCCCGATGAACCCTACGCCGGGCAGGTCGGACAACAGCCGGTGCGCTGCCACGAGGACTTCACCCCCTTTGTTCTCTTCGGCGCCCATGTTGAGGAGGCCGACGCGGGGCTCGGTCACCTTCGAGACACATCGGGCGTAGGCACTGCCCATCACGCCGAACTGTGCGAGTTCCACGGCTTCGCAGCGGATCGTGGCGCCGACGTCGAGCAGAAGCCCGAGGTGATCCTGCCCCTCATACTCGGGCTGGCGCGGAAACACGCTCGCGAGAGCCGCCTTCTTGATCCCGGGAAGGAGTTTCCAGTGCTTCGCCGCCGCCAAAACGCACGCGCCGGTATTGCCAGCCGAGACCATCGCATCGGCCTCGCCCGCGGCGACCATCCGCGCGGCGACACTGATCGAGGCATCCTTCTTCCCCCGCAGTCCCGCGCGCGGGTCCTCCGACATTCCGATGACCGCCGAGCAGTGGCGAACGGAGATCAGCTCGGGATCGTACTCCCCTGCATCGAGCAGTTCCTGGATCCGGGCCTGGTCGCCCACGAGCACCATCTGGATGTCAGACTCGAGCGAAACCCGAGCGACGGCCCGAACGGTCTTTTCCGGGGCGAAATCGCCCCCCATGGCGTCCACGACGATTCGCGGCATTCCGGCCTCCGCCTCTCCCTCAACCCCGGCGAGCGGTCCTGCCGCTCACCTGCCCAAACGCGGCAAACGCCAGCGCGGTCTACCCAGCTTCCGGAGCAACTCCGTGCGGGTCACTCTGTACTTGAAGGCCTTCCTCCCGTCGATCTCGATCACCGGGACCTCCTCGCCGTAGCGCGCCGCGAGCTCCGGCATGGTATCGACGTCCACAACCTCCAGATCAAACGGAAAAGCCGCCTGGGCGCTACGGATTTCAGCCAGAGCCTCGTCGCAGAGGCAGCAGTCGTGCCGGCTGAAGACGACCACCCGACGGGCCGGCTCAGTTGACTCGCGCACACTCGTTCGGTAGCCGAGAGGGTTACCTTTTCCAAGGGATCTTTAAATGTCATACGCGATAATTCGAACCGGCGGTAAGCAATACCGCGTCGAGCCAGGCGACGTCATTCGTGTCGAGTCGCTTCCCGGAGATGTCGGTGCCGACATCGCCTTCCCTGAAGTGCTCCTACGTCAGACCGATGCTGGTCTCACGGTCGGCGAGCCACTCGTGTCGGACGCGAAGGTCTCGGGCGTCATCGTGAGCCACGAAAAAGAAGCGAAGATCCTCGTCTACAAGAAGCGGCGCCGGAAGAACTACCGACGTCTGCAGGGACACCGGCAAAACGTGACGGCCGTACGCGTCGTCGCGGTCGATTAGGGGCGAACCATGGCTCACAAAAAAGGTCAGGGCAGCACTCGGAACGGCCGCGACAGTCGCGGACAACGCCGTGGAGTGAAGATTTACGACGGGCAGGAAGCTCGAGCGGGCAGCATCATCATCCGCCAGCTTGGCACGCGCGTTCATCCCGGACGGAACGTCGGGATGGGTCGCGACTACACCCTGTTTGCGAAGATCGACGGCGTCGTCACCTACGAGCGCATGGGCAAGGACCGCAAGCGAGTGAGCGTCCTTCCGTCCTCGCTCGAGAGTTCTCCGGCCGCGTCGGCCTGAGGCCGGCGGTAAGAACGGCCTCCCGATGAGATTCATCGACGAGGTCAAGATCGTGGCCATCGGCGGTGCTGGCGGCAACGGCTGCGTCGCGTTCCGACGCGAGAAGTACGTCCCACGCGGGGGGCCCTCCGGCGGAGACGGTGGCCGCGGCGGTCACGTCCTGCTCCAGACCGATCGGCGCCTCGGCACCCTGCTCGACCTGCGCTACAAGCCCCGCCTCAAAGCGAAGCGCGGCCAGCACGGTCGCGGTAAGGATCAGTACGGCCGGCGCGGCGACGACATGATCGTCTCGGTCCCGGTCGGAACGATCATCAAGGACGAGGAGACCGGCGACGTCCTCGCCGACCTCGACAAAGAAGGCATGAGCGTGATCGTCGCTCAGGGCGGCGCCGGCGGGCTCGGGAACATCCACTTCACGAGCTCGACGCGGCAGGCGCCCCGAATCGCTACGCCGGGCGAAGACGGAGAGGAACGAACGCTCCGCCTCGAACTGCGCCTGCTGGCCGACGCTGGGCTCCTCGGGTTCCCCAATGTCGGGAAGTCCTCGATCATCACGCGACTCTCTGCGGCACGTCCGCGGGTGGCCGACTATCCATTTACGACGCTCGTCCCGAACCTGGGCGTCGTGCGGATCGACGAGGGGACCTCGTTCGTCCTCGCCGACGTTCCCGGCATCATCGAAGGTGCGCACACTGGCGCCGGGCTCGGGATCCGATTTCTAAAGCACCTCTCGCGCACGGCGGTTCTGGTCCACGTGATCGATCTCTCTGCGCCCGACGGAAGAGATCCGCTCGTCGATTTCGACAAGCTCCAGCACGAGCTCGCCGAGGCCGACCCCGCGCTCGCGGCGAAGCCGCAGATCGTCGTCGGCAACAAACTCGACCTGACTGGTTCGGACGACACGCTGGAACTCCTCCGGGATGAACTCGCCTCTCGCGGGATCGACATCTTCGGGATCTCCGCCGCCACGGGCGACGGACTCCAGGAACTCGCCGGTCGGATTGCCCGACTCCTCGCAGACCAAGAGCGCCAGGAGGATCTCGCTGCGGCGGAACGGGAGCGCGCAGTCGATCTCGCCGAGCGCGCAGCGGCAATCAACGCCGCCGCTGAGGGCGGCTCGGACGAAGACGCCGGCCCAGGCGAACCGGAGGACCACGATGGCTGAGCGTCGTGCCGAAATCGCCGCGCTGGGTCGCATCCGTCGGGTCGTAGTGAAAATCGGCTCGTCGGTACTTGCAAACGAGTCGGGCCTCGCCGCCTCTGAACTCTCCCGGCTCGCCGGCGAGATCGGCGCGCTGAAAGAGAGCGGCTTGTCGGTCACGGTCGTCTCCTCGGGAGCCATCGCCGCGGGACGCACCGTGCTCGGCGGCGGGCGCCCCCGGACGATCCCGCAGCGTCAGGCTGCGGCGAGCGTGGGCCAGATCCGCCTCATGGCCGAATGGGATCGCGCCTTCTCCGCGCAGGGCATCACCGTCGCGCAGATTCTTCTCGATGCCGAGGACCTCGCGAGCCGACACCGCTACCTGAACGCGGAGCACGCGATCTCCGCGCTCCACCGCGGTGGCGTTCTCCCGATCGTGAACGAGAACGACACGGTCGCCGTCGACGAGCTGAAGTTCGGCGACAACGACAACCTCTCCGCACTCGTTGCGACCCTGGTCGGAGCGGACCTGCTCGTCCTCTTGAGCGACGTCCCCGGTCTGTTCGAGTCCGATCCCAGAATCGACCCCGAAGCCGCGCTCATCTCGGCCCTGCATCGGATCGACAACAAGGTCCTCGCACACGCCGGCGACGGCTCGAACCCGCTGGGCACCGGCGGCATGCGCTCGAAGCTTCTCGCCGCGAAGAAAGCGGCGCACGCAGGGATCGCGAGCGTGATCGCCGACGGGCGCGAGGCGGGCACGCTGGCCCGCGTCCTCGACCCGGGCCAGAACGAAGGCACACTCATCCTTCCGAGCGCGGATCCCGTCGCGCGACGAAAGCACTGGATCGCTTTCTCGATGAAACCGCGGGGCTCCCTGCAGTGCGACGAAGGCGCGACGACTGCCGTCCGTCGTCGCGGTCGCAGCCTGCTCCCGTCCGGGGTCACTGCCGTAGAGGGAAAATTCCGTCGCGGCGACTGCATCTCGCTCGTCGACGCCGCCGGCGACGAGTTCGCGCGCGGGCTCGCCGTGTACGGTGCAGAAGAGGCCTCACTCATCGCCGGCAAGCGGAGTCAGCAGGTCGGCGGCATCCTCGGCTACGAGCTCGGCGCAGAGCTGGTCCACCGCAATGACCTCGTTCTTCTCGACGGCGACGCCCCCGTCGACCCAAAGAAGAAGAAGCGGTGATGCGCCGCATCGGCCTGTACGGGGGCAGCTTCAACCCCATCCATCTCGGACATCTCCGAACCGCGATCGAAGTGCGAGCCGCCGCCCGGCTCGAGGCCGTGTGGATGATTCCGGCTCACGAGCCGCCGCACAAGGGCCCCGAAGGCATGGCCCCAGCCGCCGACCGACTCGCCATGCTGCAAGCGGCTCTCGAAGGCGTCCCGGAGCTCCGAGTCGAACCGATCGAGCTCGAGCGGACCGGTCCGTCGTACTCGATCGACACTCTTCGGCTCCTCCGAGAGCGCCACGCGGGCGTGGAGTTCGCACTGATCCTCGGCTTCGACGCCTTCCGGGAGCTCCATACCTGGCACCAGTACGAGACTATGGTTGCCGAGACCGATCTCATCGTCACCACCCGCCCGCCCTACCCCGTCTCGCACGGGGCAAACCCCGCCCAGTTCGGAAAATTGCCAATTGCCGTCACGCAGGGGTTTTGGTACGACAAAAATATTGGGTGTTACGCTCATGAGAGCGGCCACCGCTTGGAGTTTCTCTCGGTGACGTCGCTCGATATCTCGGCCTCGACCGTTCGGGCCGACGTCGCCCGCGGCGCCTCGATCAGCTTCCTGGTGCCCGATTCCGTCCAATCCTACATCCTCGAACGCGGCCTCTATCGCGCCGCGCTCTGAAGCCGGATCATTCCCTGTGACACACGAAACTTCCGCAGAACAGAAAGACGACGCGATCTGGTCGCGAGTGGTGGAGAGCCTCGAAGCCGCCGTGGACAAGAAGGCCTCGGACCCGGTCGTCCTCGATCTGCGCGAGGCCAGTCAGATCGGCGACTACTTCGTCCTGCTCTCCGCACGATCCGACACCCAGGTCCGCGCGATCGCCAACGAGATCGAACAGCGGTGTAAGCTCGCGGGTGCTCGCGTTCTGTCCCTCGAGGGGAGCCAGAACGGGCAGTGGGCCCTGCTCGACTTCGGAGACTTCGTCGTTCACGTCTTCTACGAGCCGGTGCGAAAGTTCTACGATCTGGAACGACTGTGGGCGCGGGCTCCTCGCTGCGAGATTCCGACCGCCCTCCTGCATCCCCCCACGTCCGGCGATGCGCCGGCCCTGCCCCCAACGAGGTAGGACGTGCTGCGTCGAATCGCGATCATCCTTCTCGTCCTGCTCGTCGGAGGCGGTGTCGCCGTTCTCTTCCACTTCAACGGACACCCGACGACGGTCCACGTCGGGGAGAAAAGTTCGATCGAGCTGCCGACGGCTGCTCACCTGTTGATCGCTCTCAGCCTCGGAGCGGGACTCGTCGTCTTTGCGGGACTGCTCCGCTCGATCTCGGGAAGCTTCGGTCGCTGGCGCGAGCGCCGCCGGCAGAAGAAGGCGGCCGCCGTCGACAAGATTCGACAGGAAGGTCGTCACCGACTCTGGGCCGGCGACTTCCACAGCGCCGGTAAGAAGCTCGCACGCGCGGCGGAGAAAGAACCTCAAGATCTCGAAACCCATCTCGCCTTGGCGCGCTCGCAGCAGGAGCTCGGCGAACTCGAAGCGGCACAGAAGATCCTCGAGGCCGCACGCGCACAGCACGGTCCCCACCCCCGACTCCTATCCAGACTCGGCAACCTCGCGATGGCCCGCGGCAATAGCGGCGCCGCGATCGATGCGTTTCGCGAAGCCGCGGCCACGCAACCGGAGAGCCCGCGCCTTCTCGCCGAGCTGATGGCCGCGCTCGCCGCCGAGGGCCACTACGAAGATGCCGTCGATGCCGCGCGCCGACGACTCACGCTCGAGCGCCATTCCATTCGTCGCGAGCAGGCCAAGCGCGACTGGCTTGGTGTCCGCTACCGCGCCGCCGTCGCGCAGAACGATCCGAAGAAGGCGAACGAAGAGCTCAAGCGCCTCGCCTCGGAAGAACCGACGTTCCTCCCGCCACTCATGGAGTTGGCCGCACGTGCTCGCGCGGACGGCGACGTCCGCGGCGCCGACCGGCTCTACCGTGACTCGCTCCGCCGCCAGCCCAGCGGTGCCGTGCTCGACCGGTTCCAGTCTCTGCACACCGGTGCCGGCGAACCCGCGCGCGCGCTCGGCCCCCTGCGGGATGCGTCCGGGAAGACCGCCCTACCCGGCCCCCGGCTTCTACTCGCGCGGACCCTGGTCGCAGCGGGCAAGCTCGAGGCGGCCGAAGAGGCCCTGGCCGACCTGTCGCGCGAGAGCACGGCCAAGGGCCGCGCCGGCGCGGATATCGCCGCCGAGCGCGATCTCGTCTCCGGCGAACTGGCGCTGTCCCGCGGCAACGACCGAGAGGCGGCCAAATTGCTCCTGCGGGCGGCGACGGCGCGACGCACCCCCTTCTCCTACGCGTGCCAGAGCTGCGGACGAACCAACCGAGAGTGGATACCCTCCTGCGAATGCGGAGCCTACGGTACGTACGACTGGTCAGTCAACGGCGCTGAACAGGAAGCCGTGAAGGGACGCGAGCCCAGCTAGGTCGTGGATGTCGCTCGGCAGGTCGGGGACCTGAACCAGCGGCACTCCTTCGGGCAACCCACGGCGGAAGAGTTCGGTTCGCAACACGTCGCCGCGCGCGCGCGCCTGCCACGCGACGAGGTTTTCAGCGAGCCGCGACGACACCTCGTCGGCAGAGGCGCCTCCTTCGGCCGCGCCGAGCGCGTCGCGCACCCGCGGCGCGATCGCTGTCGCAACGGCATCGGCGGATCGCTCATCCGCCTCAATGGCCGGCAACAGAGCGTGCATCCGGTTCATCACGACGCCCTTGAGAGGCATCCCTCGTTCCGCCATCTGACTTGCGAGATACTCGACCTGCCCGAGCACCTGCTCGTCCGGCCCCGCCACGAGCACGAACGCGGTTTCCCGCGCGCGCAACAGCGCGGTGACCCGTGCAACGCGCACTTCAAAGCCGTCGAAGAGCTCTCCCATCGAGCCGAAGAAGTCGGTCACCTGGCCGAGCGCGGCAACGCCGGTCGCGTCCTCGACCTTCTTCAGCAAGAAGCTGACGGTCTTGTTCATCGTCTGCAGCGTCGACCACCCGGCCGAGAAGCCGGGCATGAACCAACGGACGATCTTCTTGTCCAGGAAAGCGAGCAGTCGCTCCGGCGCTTCCAGAAAGTCGAGAGCGTGTTGCGTCGGTGGCGTGTCGACGATGATCAAATCGTATCGTCCGCAGGCATCGAGCTCGCCGAGCTGCTCGACCGCCATGTACTCCTGCGAGCCCGCAAAGCTCTCCGAGAGCTGGCGGTAGAACGTGTTCTCGAGGATCTTGTCGCGCACCTCGTCCGAAGGCGCGTGGCGCGAAACGAGCTCGTCCCAGCTGCCTTTCTGGTCGAGCATCATCGCCGTGAGAGAGCCCACGCGGTCGGGCCCGAGCGATTCCAGGGACTCGGGTGCCACGTCACACGGCGTGTTCCCGATCGGACCCACGCCGAGGGAATCGGCGAGCCGCCGGGCAGGGTCGATCGTCAGCACGATCGCGCGGCGACCGTGGAGCGCACCCCAAAGCGCAAGGGTTGCAGCGGTCGTCGTCTTGCCGACGCCACCGGAACCGACGCACACCACGATGCGGTGGCCGTCGACGATCTCGGCCAGCTGAGACGAACCGACGGCGGTCATGACGGGTCCCCTCCGCCTTCGGAACGCAGGATCCCGGCCAGGGCGAGCACCTCGGTCGCGCCAAACTCTTCTCGGAAGAGATAGGGAAACACGGTCGTCGTCGTCCCGGTGGCCTCGCGCAGCCTTTCCACCTGCCGTGCATTGAGGCGCGCCCAGCCCGCCTCTTCTTCTGCGCGTCTCACTGCCTCCGCGAACAGAAGATCATCGCTGCGCCGCTCCTCGTCCGACACGGCACGACCGAGCCGCTCGAGTACCGACGGGTCGCACGGGGCGCTGTGCACCTGGTTCAAGACGAGAGCGGCGATGGAGAGACCGATCTCTCCGAGTCCGGAGAAGATCTCCAGCGTCTCGTTCGCGGGCATCTCCTCCGCGGTCGAGACCACCACCACCGCAGTCGCGAGCGGGTCACGCAGCAGCCCGAGTACACGCTCGGCCTCACGGTGCACGAGCCCGACCGGAAACGCCTCGAGCGCCGCGGCCGGCATGCGCAAGTACTGGAGGCTATGCCCCGTGGCCGGCGCGTCGACGAGGACGATCTCGGGTGCATCCTCGGCACCCGATTCGGATCGATTGGCCTCGAACCAGATCTTGCCGACGGTCATGAGCTCCTTGAGTCCGGGAGCGGCCGCGACGAAGTATTGGTAGATCGCGCTTTCGAAGATCGTGCTCAGCAATCTCCGCACGGGGATGACCATCGCGAGGTACTCTTCGAGCGCCGCTCGGCCGTCGACCGCGAGGTACGAAATCCGCTCGAGGCCCGAAGCCGGATCCGCGGCGCGGCGCAGCCCGCCCAGCGCATGCTCCAATCCCCGCGCCCCTTCCAACTCCACCACCAGGACGCGCTTCCCGCGTCGTGCCGCCTCCAACGCCAACGCGAGCGTCACGGTCGTGCGACCGACGCCTCCCTTCCCGACGGTGAAGAGCAAGCGACGGGCGAGAAGCGCCGAGAGGCTCACAGAGCTCCCGCTTCGGCCCCGTTCCGGTCCGCCCGCTGGAACACCAGGCACGCGTTCGTTCCACCGAACCCGAACGAATTCGAGATCGCGATCTTCACATCGACGGCGCGCGCCTCGTTGGGCACGTAGTCGAGATCGCATGCGGGGTCGGACTCTTCCTGATTGATCGTCGGCGGCAAGGTCTGCTCGCGAAGAGCCAGCGTCGTGAAAACGGACTCCACGCCTCCCGCCGCCCCGAGCAGATGGCCCGTCATCGACTTCGTGGAACTCACGGCCAGCTTCTTCGCGTGCTCACCGAAGACGTCCTTGATGGCCAAGGTCTCGTTCGAATCGTTGAACTGCGTCGAGGTGCCGTGCGCGTTGATGTAGTCGACGTCGGACGGCGCGATGTCGGCGTCGTCGAGCGCGAGACGCATACACTCGGCCGCGCCCCGGCCCTCCGGCGCTGGCTTCGTGATGTGATACGCGTCGCCGCTAGCGCCGTAGCCGATCACTTCCCCCTGGATGTGAGCACCACGCGCCTTGGCCGCTTCCCATTCTTCGAGGATCAGGATTCCCGCGCCCTCGCCCATCACGAAGCCGTCTCTCCCGAGATCAAAGGGGCGGCTCGCGCGCTCGGGCTCGTCGTTGCGCGTGGAGAGCGCACGCATGATGCCGAAGCCCGCAACGCCCAGAGCGGTGATCGCGGCTTCCGCGCCGCCGCAGATCGCCGCATCGAGATACCCGTCGCGGATCTGGCGGAATCCGTCACCGACGCCGTGTGCGCCCGAGGCGCACGCGCTCGTCGGCGCGTAGTTGATCCCGCGCGCACCGAAACGCATCGAGATGTGCCCCGGCGCAAGGTTCCCGATCAGCTTGGGAATGAAGAACGGCGAGAGCCTTTTGAGGCGGGACTCGATGTACGCGTTGTGCGTGTCCTCGATGGTCTGAAGACCGCCGATCCCGACGCCGACAATGCAGCCTACGCGCGCGGCATTGGAATCGTCGATGGTGAGCTTGGAGTCCTCCATCGCCATCGTCGCTGCTGCCATCGCGTACTGGATGAAGGCATCCATCCGACGCAAATCTTTCTTCTCGAGGTAGTCGAGCGGCTCGAAGTCGACCTCACCGGCGATCCTCGCCGGATAGTCCTCACACTCGAACTTGGTGATCCGGCGGATGCCCGACTTTCCCGCACAAAGCCCGGCCCAGTTCGCGTCGACGCCGAGCCCCAAAGGACTCACGACGCCCAGGCCCGTGATGGCCACTCTGCGGGCCGGTCGCAACGCGCGGGTCATACCGCACCCCCCACTCGAGCCTGCACCATGACCGGGAAAAGCACTGCCCCGTAGGTACGGAACCTCTCCGAGGAGTGTCAAGAGAGGAGGCCCCGGGGCGACAGCGCGAATCCGGCCGATTGTTTGCCCCCGCAAACCCGGTCGTTTACCGTTGCCATTATATGTCGTTTCCGTGTTCGTCCGGGAGAGTCGCTCTCCGTTTTTTGCTCGCAGGCCTCGTCGTCGTGACGTCCTCGGCCTGCGGCAAGAGCGCCATGCAGGTGGAGTCCCCCGACGCGCTCTACCAGGAGGCCGTGTCCGAACACGCCGACGAGGACTACGATATCGCCGTCCAGAAGTACCGGCAGCTGCTCGACCACTACCCGCTCGACCCTCGAGCCCAGGAGATCGAACTCCGGATCGCGCATGCCCACCTGGCAAACGAATCCCACCCGGAAGCGATCGCCGCCTTCAGCGACTTCCAGCGCATGCACCCGACGAGCCCACATGTACCCGAGGTCGAGTACCGGATCGGCCAGGCCTACGTGGAGCAGATCGACTCGATTGATCGCGACCTCGGGGCGGCCCGGAATGCGCACGCGCGGCTCCAGAGCATCCTCGCCCGGTATCCCAACTCCGAGTTCAACAAGGATGCGATCGACCAGCTCCACTACGTGCGCGAGCACCTCGCGGGTCGAGAACTCTACATCGCCGAGTACTACTTCGACCGCGACCACTATCCCGCCGGATGGGTTCGCACGGCCACGGTCCTGGCCCTTTTCCCGGAAACGACGACGGCCGCCCTTGCCGCCGAGCGTCTCGCCTCCGCCGCGTCCGACGTCGGCGATGAGGAAACCGCAAAACTCGCCACGGCTGCCGCAGCGGAACTCGAAGAAGCCGACCGCGAAGAGGACGGCGCACCCGGCGCGCGACGCTCCCCGGGGCCGGCCCTTCTCGCTCTTCGCGCCCACCTGCAAACCCTTCCCCCACCCGACAGCGAAGACGAAGGAGCGTGAACCTCCGAGCCGCGATCGTCGGCGTCGGGGGCCTTGGCGCACCAGCCGCGGTCGCCCTTGCTCACGTCGGCGCGGCGCTGTCGCTCTTCGATCCCGACCGGGTCGAACTCTCGAATCTCCCCCGCCAGCCTGCGTTCGGCGAGGCGGATCTCGGTGAAGAGAAGGCGGAATGCTGCGCCAGGCGACTCCGAGCTGAGCACACCGGCCTCGACGTCCGAGCCCACGTGGCGACGATCGGTCGCGACAACGGCGCGGGCTTGCTTGGCGGTCACCACGTGATCGTCGACGCGACCGACGGCATGACCGCAAAGGTCCTGCTGAACGACCTGGCCCTCGAGCTGGGTGTGCCCCTGGTTCACGCCGGCGTCCTGGGCCTCGATGGTCAGCTCATGACCATCGTCCCACGCCGCTCTGCCTGCCTCCGTTGCCTGTTCGTCGAGCTCCCGCCCGAAGACGAGATCCCGAGCTGCCAACAGGCCGGTATCCTCGGCCCGGTGGTCGGCGCCATCGGGCTGGCGGCCGCCCGGGAGGCCCACGCGGTGCTCGAAGATCGCTCGCCCCCGCTGGAGAATCGCCTCGCGATCCTGAACGGCGCCGCTCTGAAATGGCGCCAGATCGCCCTTCGCCGCAATCCAAGCTGCCCGCGGTGCACCTAGTGGACCGCCCTTGCGAACCCGTTTCCCCGTAGCCAATATCCATTCAGAAAGAGGAGGTTTCCGTACCATGCCTGTGACCGTCAAGGTTCCCACCCCGCTCCGAAAATTCACCGCTGGCTCCGAGTCCATCGAGGGCAACGGTGGCACGATGGGCGCCCTCGTCGAAGACCTCGAGCAGCGCCACCCCGGGATCCGCGAGCGGATATGCGACGATCAAGGCAAGGTTCGCCGCTTCGTCAATCTGTACGTCAACGGCGAGGACATCCGCTTCCTGCAGCAACTCGACACCCCGGTGAAGGATGGCGACGAGATCTCGATCGTTCCCGCGATCGCCGGGGGCGCCCTCTGAGCCGGCCTCACCCACCCAGTGGTGGTCTGACGAGGCCCGACGGTCTGCGTGCGAACAGCGTGGCCGAGCTCGTGGGCCGCACGCCGCTGATCCAGCTTACCGGCGTGACTCGCGACCTTCCGAAGGACGTCCGCGTCTGGGCAAAGCTGGAGGGCTTCAATCCGGGTGGGTCCGTCAAAGACCGCCCCGCGCTGCGGATGCTTCAAGAAGGACTTCGCACGGGAGCGTTGCGCCCGGGCAAGGTCGTCATTGATTCCACCTCGGGCAACACCGGCATCGCGCTCGCGATGATGGGTGCCGCACTGGGCTACCCGGTTCACCTCGTAATTCCGGGCAACGTGAGCGTCGAGCGAAGGCAGATCATCGAGGCGTACGGCGCGGTCGCGATCGAGAGCGACCCGCTCGAGGGCTCCGACGGCGCGATCCGGCATTGCCGCGAAGTGATCGCCCGCGACCCCGACCGGTACTTCAAGCCCGACCAGTACTTCAATCCCGCCAACCCGCTGGCCCACTACGAAACAACCGGCCCTGAACTCTGGGAGCAGACCGAGGGAAAGATCACGCATTTCCTGGCGGGAATCGGGACCAGCGGAACGGTGATGGGCACCGGACGGTTCCTGAAGGAGAAGAACCAGGCGGTCCAGATCCTCGCGGTCGAGCCGGACGATTCCTTCCACGGGATCGAGGGCCTGAAGCACATGGAGAGCTCGATCGTGCCCGGCATCTACAAAGAAGCCGAGCTTGACGGAAAGGTGCCCGTCGGCACCGAAGAAGCGTACGACATGGTCTACCGACTGGGTCGGGAAGACGGACTCCTGGTCGGCCAATCCGCCGGCGGTGCCTGCTGGGCCGCACTCGAGGTCGCGAGCAAGCTCGACCAGGGCGAAGTCGTCACCGTATTCCCCGACTTCGGGGAGAAGTACCTGAGCACAACGCTCTGGGCCGGCTGGGCGGACATCGGTCCGCCCGTTCGCGCGAACGGCTGAGACACTCGCGCCGAGGCAACCGGTGGCGCTGACCGACGACCAGATCGACCTGTACAGCCGGCAGATCATCCTGCAGGAGCTCGGCGGCGTCGGGCAGAAGAAGCTTCTTGACGGACGGTGCCTTCTGCGCGGGAGCGGCCCGGCATTCGAGGCCGCCGCCACATACCTGGTCGGTGCCGGCGTGGGTGTCGTCGACCTCCTGCGAAGCGTGACGGACGCCCCCGTCGCGTTCGCGCCGATTGAGACGCGAAACCCGCACGTCCGACCAGGCGGGGCCGCAACGCCGGCCCTCGCGAGCTACGACGTCCTGCTCGACGCACCGGGCGCCCTGTCCGTAGACACCGGCCCCGGCCACGCGCGCCGCGGAGAGATCGCGGTGTACGGGGGCCCGGCGCAAAGCTTCATCGATTTGGTCCCGTCGCGGTCGGGATGCATCGCTTGCTGTGCACCCGAGCGCGCTCAGGAGCCCATGCCCGCCCTCGACGCCCTACAAGCCGGGTCCCTCGCCGCCCTGGCGGCGCTTCTCTGGCTCGCCGAGATCGGGCCCGAGACCGGCCCAAGACGAATGACACTGGCCCGGAACGCGCCAACCTGGACCGAGAACGCGCTCGGGCCGACCTCAGCGTGTTCGCGTCCTTGCCGCCCCTGAGGCCCAAGGCTAAGGTTGGGGATTCCCCTGCGCCCGCAGGTCCCCAATAAAACTCGAGGATTTTCGCACATGGCTGATCTGATCGCGCCCCACGGTGGACTCACCGAACCCGCTTCCCACACCGTCGCCGCCGACCGCGTCGACGCGTTCCGCTCCGACGCCGCCAGCCTTCCCAAGGTCCCGGTATCCGACGCGGACCTCTCGACGGTCTACCGCTTCGGTGATGGCGCCCTGAGCCCCCTCACCGGCCCGATGGACGAGGCCACCTTCAACCGCGTCCTCGACGAAGCCTACATCGAGAACAACGGCAAGAAGTACGCGTGGACCATCCCGCTGTCGCTACCCGTCACGGGCGAGTTGGCGGGAACGCTCTCGAAGGGCGACCGCGTCGCGCTCACGAACTCCAAGGACGAGGTCGTTGCCGTCCTCGACCTGACCGACGTCTTCGTCTGGGACAAGGCCCGCTACCTGAAGTCCGTTTACGGCACCGACCGCACGGATCACCCGGGTGCCGACATGGTCATGAAGGGCGATGCCGACAAGAGCCACCTCATCGGTGGCACCATCGAGGTCCTCCCGCAGCCGAAGAATCCCGCGTTCGGCAACTCCGTCCTCACGCCTCACGAGGTCCGTGCCCTGCTCGCTACGAAGGGCTGGGAGCGCGTCGTGGCGTTCCAGACCCGCAACCCGCTCCACCGCGCCCACGAATACGCGCTGGTGTACGGCCTCGAGACCCTGATCCGCGCGGGGCACAACGCAGGTGCCTGCCTGAACCCGCTCATCGGCGAGACCAAGGGCGATGACGTCCCCGCCGACACCCGCATGCGCACGTACGAGAAGCTCATCGAAGACAAGAGCATCGGCGAGGGCGACTCCGACCCGGACCTCTGGGGCCCGCGCAGCGAGGCTGCCTCCCAGCGCGTCATGCTCCTCGGCCTCGACATCAAGATGTTCTACGGCGGCCCGAAGGAAGCGGTGATGCACGGCATCTACCGCCAGAACTTCGGCTTCACCGACATCATCATCGGCCGCAAGCACGCCGATGCGCCGTTCGCCGATGGCAGCGCCATCTGGGGAGATTTCGACGCGCAGGAGATCTTCAAGTCGCTCGGCGGAGATCTCAAGATCTCGACCGTCAACGTCGGCTTCGCAGCCTTCTACGAGTCGATGGGCCGGGTCGATCTCACCGAGCACCACAAGGACGAGAAGCCCGTTTCGATTTCGGGCAAGGACGTCCGCGCCGCGCTTCGCGAGGGAAAGCCGGTCGATCCGCGCATCATGCGCGAGTCGACCTCGAAGATCCTCGGCGCAGCGATGTCGAGCTGAGCTTTACGCGTACGGAGGTGGACGGACCCCGTCCACCTCCAGCGTAACGCCGTAGACTTCGGTCAGCAGGAAGCCCAAGGCCAACATGCTGACCAGCAGCGTCCCGAGGGACGCGAGCGCGACTCCCGAGAGAATCAGGCCGAGCAGCATACCTGCCAGGCCGATGACGGGCGCGAGCAGATCCGAGTAGTTGAACGGGTCGACCGGGCGGGTGATCCGGACGAGTTCGGTCGCCGCCTCACGAGACATCAGGTCTTTGGGAAACTGAGCTCTCAGCCTAGACCAGAACTCGTTCACCTGCTCGACCAGCGCTTCGAAAGAGAACTCTTCCATCGGCCCCCCCTCCTAGCCGCCCGTTAGCGAGCGGCTGTGTCGCGCCAGAGTGACATGGCGTGATCGTTAAACTCGGCCGGGCCCACCTGGAGTTGCTGGGTCCATTCCGAACTCAGTTGCTCTTCGTTCGCCTCGGGCGCGAGTGCGATCGTCTCGACGCCGGAGCGGTTCGACACCTTCGCGGCCGCTACCTGCTGCGCCGTGGGCCCGCGCTTCGCGGGAGACGCAACGCGCGTCTCGGCCCCGTCGGTGGTGCCTTCCTGTGAAGCCGCGTCCGAGTACTTCTCGTCGGACAGCTGCGCCTTCTCGGCCGGGAACAGCAGGAAGGCCACGAGGCCCACCGCGACGGCGCCCATGCCGGCCGCTGCTGACGCCCGAAGCCGGCTACCCGTGCGAGCCGACCGTGACGAAGAATTCGCATGACGCCCGCCGGCACGGCCCCCGAAAAGGCGCCTGGACGCCGACTCTTCCGGTGCCGCCGGCTCGTCCGCTGAGACTTCGGACTGCTCGCCCTGAATCGCGCCTTCGACTCCGGCCCAGATAGGGCTCAAATCGGCAGACTCGACCTCGTGCTGAATCGTTGCGGCGAGAGCACTGCGCACGGCCTCCTTCGCCTGGAGGCCCTGCTCGCAACTCGGACATCGAGTGATGTGGAGCGCCGCGTCGCGCATGAGGCGACCGTCGAGCTCACCGTCGAAAAACGTGTCGAGCAATCGCTCCGTCTCGCGACAGTTCACACGAACTCCTTGAGCTGCGCCTGCAGCTTCTTACGTGCGTAGTGCAGGCGGCTCATTACCGTTCCCTTGGAGCACTGCATGACCTGGCTGATCTCCTCATAGGAGAGACTTTCCACCTCCCTCAATAGTATCACGGCTCTGTGATCCGGGGTCAACTCGCCGATGACCTCCCGGACACGGTCTCGGAGCTCCGCGTCCTTCGTCGCCTGGAAGGGGTCCGCGCTTGGATGGTCGTCGCGGAGGCGATCGAGGATACTTTCGGGTGGGCCGCCATCTTCACCGGAGCCGGGCCGGACGCTGTCGCCCATCGGTCGGCGCCATTCGCGCCGTTGATAGTCGATCGCGAGGTTGACCGCGATTCGGTAGATCCATGTATAGAAGCTGGCATCGCCCTTGAAACCTCCGATCGAACGGTAGGCCTTGATGAACGTCTCCTGGGTTACCTCGAGCGCGGCTTCGCGGTCGTGGAGCATCCCCGTGACCACGCCGAGCACCCTCCGCTGGTATTTCTCAACCAGCTCCCGGAAAGCCTCCTGATCTCCATCAGCCGCCTTCTGGACGAGCTCCCAATCTCGATTCTCTGAAGGCACTAGACGGTGCTCCACGAACGAAAATTCATTTGAGCAGGGCCCAGTTCGACCCGGATTTCAGATCCACCACCAAGGGCACGGCAAACTCTACGACCGACTCCATGCATTCCTGCACGATTTTGCCTATCGCCTTCATCTCCGCCTCGGGAACCTCGAACAACAGCTCATCGTGGACCTGCAACAGCATCTTCGCGGACGACTCGATCTCGGTCAGCTTTTGATCGACAGCCAGCATGGCCAGCTTGATGATATCGGCCGCGGTGCCCTGAATCGGGCTGTTCCAAGCCATCCTCTCGGCTGCCTGCCGCTTGCCCTGCTCCCGTGACGTCAGGTCCGGCAGGTTCCGCCGCCGGCCGGCGAGGGTCTCCACGTACCCATCCTCGCGCCCCTTCGCCACCACCCGGTCCACGAAATCCTTCACCTTCGCGTACCGCTCGAAGTACCGCTCGATGTACGCGGCGGCCTCACCCATGGGGATCCCCAGCTCTCCCGAGAGCCGGTGTGCGCCCATGCCATAGAGGATGCCGAAGTTGATGACTTTCGCACGGCTGCGCATCTCGGGAGTCACATCCGCCCCACCGACGTCGAAGACCTCGGACGCCGTCCGTCGGTGGATGTCCTCTCCCCCGCGGAAAGCCGCGAGGAGGACCGGATCCTCCGTCAGGTGAGCGAGCACGCGGAGTTCGATCTGGGAGTAATCCGCGGCCAGGAAGAGATGCCCGTCCGCCGGCACGAAGGCCTCCCGGATGCGGCGCCCCTCAGCGGTTCGAACGGGAATGTTCTGAAGGTTCGGATCGCTCGACGACAAGCGGCCCGTGGCCGCGACGGCCTGGTTGAACGACGTATGGACCCGGCCCGTCTCGGGATCGATCAACGGCAAGAGCCCGGTGACGTAGGTCGAGAGGAGCTTCGTTAGGCCACGGTGTTCGACCACCTTCGCCGGCAACGGATGCTTGTCCGCCAGCATCGCCAACACGTCGGCATTGACCGACAGCCCGGTCTTGCCCTTCTTCACGCCCTTGGTCGGAAGCTCCAGCCTCTCGAACAGCACCTTGCGCAGCTGCAGCGTCGAGTTGATCTTGAAGGGCCCCCCGGCGAGGTCGTGAATCTCCTTCTCGAGCCGCGCGGCGGTCGCCGAGAATTCGTCGGCGGCGCGCTCCAGAACCGCCGCATCAACGCGGATTCCCCGCTGCTCCATCGTCGCGAGAACCCGGGCGACCGGCAGCTCCATGTCGGCATATAGACCGTGCAGCCCGAGAGCCTGAACCTCGTCCTCCAGCCCCGGTGCCAGCTCGAGAACCGCGTTCGCGACGGCTGCGGCGCGTGCCGCGGGCTCGCCCTCCCCGGCTCCGTCGGCCGGCAACTCCTGGCCGAGCCGTTCCTTGGCCAACGCGTCGATCCCGTGCCCACGCCGCGACGGGTCGAGGACGTAGGACAGCAGCAAGGTGTCGGCAATCGCGCCGTCACCGGCGTCTGCGCCCTCGCCGTCGAGTCCGCACGCATGCAGGGCCGCCTTCAGGTCGCCTACGCAGACTTCGTGGGCGGCGCGACCCGCGAGCGCGTCTGCGAGGCCTTCGGGCATCCCGTCGCACACGAGAATTTCCTCGCTGCCGGGCGCACCAACCGCCGTGGCGACGACCTGACGACGCGCACCGACCCGTGCCGTGTCCCCGCTCGCGACCCCCAGGGCCACGCCGCCGGCAGCGAGGAGCCTCGTGACTTCTTCCGGTTCCGCGTGCCGCGTCTCTCGCACCGGAGTTGCGGGCTCCGGCGGCTCGTCCGCCAAATACCCCTTCAGCAGCGAATGGAGCTCGAGCTCGCGAGAGAGATCGCTCAGGGTCTCGAGATCGGGTGCGCGCAAGCGCAGAGAGTCCTCGGGAACACCGAGGTCGACGTCGCACTTGATCGTAACGAGGAAGCGGCTGGTTTCGGCGTCGTTGCGCCCCGCCTCGAGCTTCTTCTTGATGCCGGCCGCGCCCCGAAGGCCCAGATCGTCGATCTCACCCAGCCGATCGTACATCGCCGCGATCGTCCCGAAGTGCTCCATCAGACGCTTTGCGGTCTTCTCGCCGACCCCCTTCACCCCGGGGACGTTGTCGATCGCGTCGCCCATGAGGCCCATGACCTCGATGACGTTCTCGGGCCCGACGCCGAATTTCTCCCGCACACCCTCAGCCTCGGTCACCCGGTTCTTCATGGTGTCGATCAACCGGACCGTCGGACCGACGAGCTGCATCATGTCCTTGTCGCTCGTGACGATGTCGACCGAGCGGCCGTCAGCGACGGCCGTGGTGGTGAGTGTCCCGATCACGTCGTCGGCCTCGACCCCCTCGACCTCGAGCACGGGGAAGCCCAACGCCCTGACGATCTTCTTCACGTAGGGAATCTGCCGCTTCAGGTCGGACGGGGTCTCGGAGCGGCCGGCCTTGTACTCGGCGAAGACCTCGTCCCGAAACGTCTTCCCCGGCAGGTCGAAGACGACGATCACCTGGGAGTCCGGTTGCTCGCGCCGGAGCTTCGTGAGCATGCTCGTCACGCCGAAGACGGCGCCCGTCGGCAGTCCCTGCCGCGTCGTGAGCGGCGGGAGTGCGTGAAACGCTCGAAACAAGATCCCGCTCCCATCGACGAGGCACAGCGGGTCCCTCGCAGCTGACATTCGGGAGGGGGTATCAACGCGCGCGACCGAAGTCCATGCAATCGGCTTGACATCGAAAGGCGCCGTCACTAATTTCCCGGCCGCTCATGCAACCGGCGCAGTGTGATTCTCCAAGATGATCGAAGTCCACGAGCTCACGAAACGCTACGGCGACCGCGTCGCGGTAAGCGGCATCAGCTTCACCGCAAAGAGCGGTGAAATCCTCGGCTTCCTCGGACCGAACGGCGCCGGAAAGTCGACGACGATGCGGATGCTGACGGGCTTCCTCCCGCCGTCCGCCGGCAGCGCGGTGGTCGCCGGCTTCGATGTCGTCGAGCAGTCCGACGACGTCCGTCGCCGGATCGGATACCTCCCCGAGAACCCACCGCTGTATCCCGAGATGACTGTCCGTTCGTACCTCACGTTCGTCGCTCGACTGAAGGGTGTCGCGCGGGGCCGGGTCCGCGGGGCCTGCGACGAAGCCATCGAAAGGATGGGCCTCGCTGAGGTGTCCGGTCGGCTCCTGGCCCACCTCTCCAAGGGGTTCAAGCAACGAGTCGGGCTGGCCCAGGCTCTCGTCCACGATCCGGAGGTCCTGGTACTCGATGAACCGACGATCGGGCTCGACCCACGGCAGATCATCGAGATCCGGAGTCTGATTCGCGGGCTCTCCGGCAACCGGACGGTCATCCTCTCGACGCACATCCTGCCTGAGGTCTCCCAGATCTGTGACAAAGTGGTCGTGATCAACGAAGGGCGGATCATCTGCGAGGACTCGCGCGAGAATCTCACGCGCGACGCGACGCTCGAAGAGGTCTTCCTGCGGCTCATCACCGCGGACACCGCGCGACGCGAATCCGATGACGGCGCGCCCGCGCCCGCGCCAGTCGAGGCCTGAGTCGACGTCATGCGAAACGTGCTCACCATCGCCGGACGCGAATTCCGATCCATTTTCACCTCACCGATCGCGTACGTGGTCCTGACCGGGTTCCTCCTCCTAGGGGGATGGTTCTTCTTCAACCTCGTCGCGCGCTTCAATCTGCTAATCTCGCTGTACTCGAGCTTCCAGCAGATGGGCGACTCCGCGGCCGATATGAACCTGAACGAGTTCGTCGTCGCACCGCTCCTCCAGAATCTTGCGGTGATCCTGGTCATCCTCGTGCCGATGATCACGATGCGAAGCTTCGCGGAGGAGAAGCGCACCGGCACCTACGAGCTTCTCCTCACATCGCCGGTCGGGACCGGACAGATCGTGGTCGGGAAGTTCCTCGGCGTCGCCGGCTTCATCACGATCATGGTCGGCCTCACGAGCATCTACGGGTTCATACTCGCCGCGTACGGAAACCCTGAGATCGGCGTGATGCTGTCGGGCTATCTAGGCCTGCTCCTTCTCGCTCTCTCGTTCGTCGCGGTCGGGCTCTTCGCGTCGTCGGTGACCGAGAACCAGATCATCGCAGCCGTCACGGGACTCGTGATGCTCTTGCTGCTCTTCGTCATCGCCTGGCCGGCAGAGTCCGCGGGCGAGCCGCTCGGCTCGATCCTGCGCTACATCGCCGTGACGGAGCACTTCGGGGAGATGGTCCAGGGGGTCATCGACACGAAGAGCCTCATCTACTTTGCCTCGATGGTCATCGGGTGGATCTTCCTCACCCAGCGATCCGTCGAATCGATCCGCTGGCGCTGAGGAAGTCTTCGATGCGCCCTTCCAGCTCTCTTCTCGGTCTCGTCGGCGCCCTCGCGCTCTTCTTCGGGGTGACGTCGTACTTCCTCGTCGGCGAACTCGAGGCCTACTCGATCGCACACCTCGCGATCGGCGCCGTCCTTCTCCTGATCTACCTGGTGTCCAGCTTTCGAGACCTGGGTGCGCTCCTCAGCGCGAGGTCGACCCGATACGGCGCCAACATGGTGGTGTATTCGGTCCTCTTCATCGCGCTGCTCGCGGGCATCAATTGGCTCGGCGTACGATACAACCAGCGAATCGACCTGACGGAGGAAGGCGTCTTCACTCTCTCGCCCCAGGCGCGCACGGTACTCGAGAGCATCGATCGCGAGCTCGAATTCCAGGCGTTCCTCGAGGGCGGAAGGAACCCAGCCGTCGAGAACACGATGCGCAGCTTCTCCACCGTGTCACCGCTGGTCGTCGTCAAGTTGATCGACCCGGATCAGCAACCCGAGCTAACCCAGAAGTATGGGGTACGAACCTACGGTTCCGTACGGGTTCAGTACGGAGAACAAGCAACCACCGTCGAGCAACCGACCGAAGAGGCGCTGACCAACGCCCTCATCAAGGTGACCCGGGCCAAAACCCAGGTCGTCTACTTCGTCCAGGGCGAAGGCGAGCCCAACATCGACGACGTAGAAAATGCGGACGGCTACGGACAGCTCAAGGCCGATTTGCAAAACGAGCAGTACCAGGTCGAACCGCTGGTCCTTCTCCAGGAATCCGCCGTCCCGGACGACTGCGACGTACTCGCGATCGCCGCGCCCCTTCGCCCCCTCCTCGACCACGAGGTGGAAGCGATTCGCGCGTACCTCGACGGCGGCGGCCACGCGGTCTTCCTACTCCCGCCGCAGACGGGATCGGCCCTGGGCCCGCTGCTCACCGACTACGGCATCGAACTCGGCGACGACGTCGTCGTGGATCAGGTCGTACGAGTCTTCCAGGGGCCCACTCTCGGGTTGAACCCGATGGTGGAAACCTACGGCCCCCACCCCATCACCCAGGACATCCGCGAACGGACGATCTTCCCCCTGACCCGCAGCGTGACGCCGACCGAAACGCCCGAAGGCCTGACGGTCACCTCGATCGCGAAGACCAGTCCTTCGAGCTGGGCCGAATCCGATCTCGATACCCTCTTCGAGCAGAGTCAGGCCAGTCTCGACGAGGCCGACATCGCCGGACCGATCTCCATCGGCGTCGCCGCGACCGCCGACCGGAAGGCCCTCGGCAGCGGCGAGGGCCAAACACGACTCGTCGTGTACGGCACCGCCGCCGTCGCCGACAACCAACACATCAACATGCTCTTCAATCGCGACCTCGTGCTGAACTCCTTCGGTTGGCTGGGGGGCCAAGAGGAACTCGTCGCGATCCGCCCACGCACGGTGCGCAGCTCGCGTGTCCAGTTCAGCCGCGAAGAGGCGAGCACCATCTTCTACCTCTCCGTCCTGATCGTCCCCGAGCTCCTGATGGTGCTGGGACTCGCCGTTTGGTGGCGACGCTCGGCGCTCTGAGCCATGAGCTTCCGCAACACGGGAATCCTCGCGCTCCTCGTCGCGCTCCTCGGCGCCTACGTCTACTGGGTCGAACGACCGGCGATCGAGAAGGAAGGACGAACCGCGCGACTCCTCGACGTGTCGCCGGAAGACGTCACCCGCCTCGAACTGCAAACACCGACCGAGACGATTCGCGCCGAGAAGACGGGCCAGACCTGGATGCTCACGGCGCCCATCGAAGGTCCTGCCGACACAAGGGCCGTGGATACGATCCTGCGCACCACAGCCGCAGCCGAGCAGAAGCGCACCGTCGGCGATGGCTCGAACCTCGCCTCGTTCGGCCTCGAGGAGCCCGACGCGACCCTGCGGCTGTTCGCCGGCGACCGAGCCCTCCCCGCGCTCCACATCGGCAAGGGCACACCGATCGGCTTCAACGCCTACGCTCGGAGCGGAGACGATGGCGACGTCGTTCTCACGGCCGGGACCGTCCGCGCCGCGCTGATGAAGCAGCTCGCCGATCTTCGCGACAAGACGATCCTACACGTGTCCGAGGGCGACGTCGCCGCTCTCCTCCTGACCCCGCGCGCCGGCGCTGCCGTCCGGCTCGAACGGATGCAGGACGGCTGGCGACTTACCGCCCCGATCGAAGCTCCCGCCGCACAGGCAGCGGTGACGAACCTTTTGGCGGCCCTTCAGGCACTGCGCGCGGTCGAGTTCGCAACGGACCGGGGAGACGCCGCCGAGAACCGGCGCGGCCTCACCCCTCCCGCCCTCGAGGTGACGATCGAAACGAGCACCAGTGCGCCGGTCGTTCTACGAATCGGCGACGAGGTCGATCTCGGCGACAAGGCCCTCGTCGCGGCCATGATCCAGGGAGACGACCAGATCTACTACGTGGCAACGCACGTCCCCGGCAGTCTCGGCAAGACCGCCGCGGACCTGCAGGACAAGACGCTGCTCGCGGGCGCGGGGGACGACGTGACCGAACTCCGCGTTCGGCACGCCGATGGCGAGTCCTTCGCACTCGTGCGCGACGGGGACGCGTGGGCCTTTGCGGGTGACGCCGCCGATGCGGTCCAGCCGCTCATCGCCCAGCGGTTCGTCGACGACGTCCTCGCGCTCGAAGGCGATGAGATCCTGGCGAGTGATACCACCCTCGAGACCGTGGGCCTCGACACGCCGGACGTGGAAGTCACGATCGTCGATGCCGCGGGTACAGAGATTGGCACCCTGGTCGCCGGCCGGACTCCAGGCGAGAATGGCCCGATGTACCATGCCGCCACTCGAGACGGCGACTCCGTCTACACGTTGCGCGACTACGTCTTCACCAGAATCGCCAAGCGATCCGCCGACCTCACCGCCGGATCCCCTCCCGCGGCCAGCCCTCCCGCCATCGGCCCGTAGCGCTGTCAGCCCGTAGCGCCAATATCGGCTAGGGCGGCGAGAAGCGCGTCGATCTGATCTTCCGTACCGACCGTGATGCGGAGCCCGTCGGGCAGGTCGGTGAAGTGGCGGACGAGGACGCGCCGGTCACGCAGCGCCGCTGCCAGCGGAGCGAGGTCTTCGCCCGGCCGCACCGCGAACACGAAGTTCGTGTGCGAAGGCGCGACGGTGAACCCCAGGCGGCGGAGCGCGTCCGTCAGCCGAGTCCGCGTGGCGCGTACCCGCTCTACATGCGCCCGCATCCCGGCTTGATCCTGCAGAGCCGCGAGCGCCCCGGCCTGCGCAATCCGGCTCACGTTGTACGAGTCGCGGACCTTGTGCAGCTGCCTCGCGAGCGGGACGGAGGTCAGCGCGATCCCAATCCGCAAGCCGGCAAGCGAATACGACTTCGACAACGTGCGGAGGACCACCACGTTCGGCACCCGCCCCACCAATGGTAGAGCCGTCTCATCGGCGAAGTCGACATAGGCCTCGTCGATCACCACCACTGCGTCACTGCGACGTCGGGCCAACTCGTCCAGTGCGGAAACCGGAATGAGCGTTCCGGACGGCGCATTCGGATTGCAGACGAAGATCAGCCGGGCATCGGCCGTCGCGAGGCCCGCCGGAAGCGCGCGGTCGTCCTCGAACGGGACGTGAATGCTGCGTGCACCCTGCAACTCCACCAACGTGTCGTACAGAGAGTACGTAGGCACGGGGTACGCGATGCTCTGGCCGGGTGCGGTGGTCGCACGCACCAGGATCGAAAGCAGTTCGTCCGAACCGTTCCCGATCAGTACGCCGTCCGCATCGACGCCGTAGATCTCGGAGGCGCACTCGCGCACCTCTCGTGCCGACGGGTCCGGATAAAGCGCGAGGTTCTCGCAGGCGGCTGCGATCGCTTCGCGCACGCGCGCCGAGGGCGGGTACGGATTCTCGTTCGTGTTGAGCTTCACGAACCTGCCGTCCCCCGGCTGTTCTCCCGGGACGTAGCCCCCCATTGCGGCGACGTGAGGCAGTACGAGACTTGCCGCGTCGTTCGGGATTGTGCCTGGATCTGCGGTGTTTCTCACGGACATCGTCCCCGGTGGACCCCTCGATTCCTCTAAAGTCGCGCGCAGCGTAGGCCGAATTAATGACCACTTGGAGCGCCGATCTAATGAAGCTCAGCCTAACGTATAGCGCATACCGCGAGATGGAGCAGATCCCCGGACCCCCACTGCAGGAAATCGGAGAGGCCATCTTGTCGCTCGCCGAAGACCCGCTTCCTGCCGGGTCTGCCGTACTCGAAGGACAGGGAGGCTGTCTCTACCTCCAGATCGCCGAGTACTACATCCTCTATCACATCGACGAGGGCGACAGCGCGCTCACAGTCCTCGGTGTGGTCGAGGGTCCCGTTCAAACACTGCACTGATTCACGGGGACGAACGTTGCGTCCGCTAGGAGTTCGCGCCCACATCGGTGCGCCGCGCGGCCGCCCTAGCCACCGGAACTTCCAGGCCGTACGTTCCCGGCTGCGGTCCGATCAATGAGATCGCCAGAACCTTGGGGACGTAGCCCCGCGTGATGCGCGGCAGCAACCGGCGGTCGGCAAGCTCGAAGAAGTTCGCCTCGGGCCGCTTCTTCAACGCGCGACGTACCCTTCCCGGTCCCGCGTTGTACGCCGCGAGAGCCAGGTCCCAGCTCTCGAACTGATCGTAGAGATCGCGCAGATAGCGCGCCGCGGCCCGGGAGGACTTCTCGGGATCTCGGCGCTCATCCACCTTGCGATTGACCGTGAGTCCGTACAGACGCGCCGTCGAACGCGTGAACTGCCACATCCCAACGGCTCTGCGTCCGACCGCATTAGGGCGGAACCGGCTCTCGACCATCGGGAGATAAGCCAACTCCGCGGGAACGCCGTGCTCACCCAACTGTTCCTCGATCATCGGGACGTAGGCCACGCTTCGCTTGAGGGAGGTCCGCAGGGTAATCCGCCCGCGTCCAAGCATGTGTTCCACCCTTTGAGAGACGGTGGGGTGCCCCTGAAGCGTGCGGAGGCCCTCGGCTCCGACGCGAGGCGTCGAGAGATCCACCACGGCCGCTGCCGCCACAGGACCGATCTCCGTCGCCGCGGGGGGAACCGCCGGTCTCTGAAGCGGAGCCAGGCCGCACCCGACCGCAACAAGGGCGCAGGTTACGACGAGGCTGTCGCGTGTATGCAGGTGTCCCATCATTCCCCCCCTCAGGCGGGACCGACCACGTCGCCCTGCGACGCCTCCTCGATCGATCCTGCGGCCACCCAGATGAAGAAGGGCCCTCGAGCGGCCCTGGGTGACTTTCTCCGGCCCTTCCTCTCTAATTGATGAAAGGATGTCAAGGTCGGCCCAAGCGCCCTCAGGGGCCGTTCAGCTGCTTCTGATTGCTCGTTTCCCCTGACTCGAATAGCCAAGACGGATGCAGAATCGCCCGTCGATACGAGCCGCCGGAGCTCTTGCCGCCCTTTTAGCCATCGGCTGTGCCGGAGAGGGCCCCCCCGGGGTCGAAGAGGAGACCTGGTTGGGCCAGATCCAGACCGAGGTCTTCGACCAGAGTTGCCTCTCCGGGGCCTGCCACAACTCCGTCACCCGCGCCGGGAACCTCTCCCTCGCGGCCGGCGAATCGTACGACCAGCTGATCGACATCGAGCCCGAGAACAGCGCCGCCCGCGACGCCGGGCTGCTTCGGGTCCTGCCGAACTCCGTGGCGACCAGCTACCTCGTGTCGAAGCTCACAGGCGAGCTCACCAGTGACGAGGGCCCGCAGATGCCACTCCTTAGCTCCGCCCTCCCCCCAGACCAGATCGCGATGATCGAGGAATGGATCGCTGCGGGGGCGTCCGAGACCGACCCTCCCCCCGATTCGACCGGTCCCACCACGCCAACCAACCCCGACGCCCTGGTCGGAATGGTGCGCCAGTGGATCGCCGCCGGAGCGCCACCGGATCCGGCCGGGTGAGGCCCGTGCGAGACACGGAAGGAAGGCGACGTGGCTGACATCGAGATCCTGTCCCCAGTGGCGCTCGGACCGTCCGAAGCGGTCGAACTGGCCCCCGGCGTGACCTCGCTTGCGGGCAAGCGTCTCGGGATCCGCCGCGACAGTACGTGGCAGTCGTTCGAGATCTTTGCCGACGAACTCGGCCGTCTGGCGCGAGCCCGACTCGGTGTCGCCGAAGTCGTCACGTTCGATCCGGAGGCGAGAATAGGAACGCCGGAACACGAGAGCGCGCGGGTCGAGGCCTTTGCGCGGGAGGTGGATGCCGCGATCGTCGGCCTTGGCACTTGAGGATCGTGCACGTCGTGGAGTGTCCACGACACCCTGATCTGTGAGAAGGCGGGCGTACCGGCCGTCGTCGTTCTGACCGAGGTCTTCGAGAACCTCGGAGCCACCGCCGCCCGGGCTCGCGGCTTCACCGAGATCCGCCAACTGGTCCTCCCCCACCCGATGGAGACCCGGCCCAGAGGGGAGATCGTCGAGCTCGCTCGCGCTCGCTTCGACGAGATCGTCGGACTTCTCGTCGCCCCGGCTTGACGGCGACGCTGCCCTTCTGGATCCTCCCGGCGTGGCCCGCGGAACTCTGGTGTCGGAGCGATGGACGCTCCCCGAGGATCCCGACGCTCTTTTCCGGTTCGTCGAGAGCCAGGGGTGGGGCGATGGCCTGCCCGTCCTGCCGCCGACCGAGGCCCGCGTCCAGGCGATGCTCGACGCCACCCCGCGCGCCCCCTCGGAGTCAGTCGCCCGGATCGAACCCAGGCGAGGGGACGCAACGGTCGAGAAGATCGCGGTCAACGCCGTTCTGGCCGGCTGCGCACCGGAGACCTTCCCCGCGGTCCTCGCAGCGGTCGAGGCCGTGGCCCAGTCCGAGTTCAACCTCTACGCGCTCAACACGACGACCTGCTCCGCGACTCCGGCGGTGATGATCAACGGCCCCGCCCGGCGCGAGCTCGGTATCGAGTGCGGCTACTCCTGCCTCGGCCACAACGGCAGGGCCAACGCGACCATCGGGCGCGCGTTGCGTCTCGTCATGCGCAACGTCGGCGGTTCCATTCCGGGTGCGGTCAGCAAGTCTTGTTTCGGGCAGCCGGGCCGGATCTCCCTGTGCTTCGGAGAATGGGAGGAACGCAGTCCGTGGGAACCGTTCCACGTGCGTCGCGGGTTCGACGCGAAACAGAGCGTCATCACCGTCACCTGCGCAACGGGCACGCAGGACGTGGCCGACGTCTGGGCCAACAGCGGCGCGGACCTCGTCGAGGTTCTCGCGCACGGAATCGACTGGATAGGCAACAACAAGGTGTTGGTGCCGCAGGATCGCGGCGACATGTTGCTGCTCCTCTGCCCGGACTTCGCGCACAAGATCGCACGAGACGGGCTCTCCATCCCGGACGTCCAGCAGATCCTGTTCGACAAGACGCGGACTCCCGTGGAGCGTTGGCCCAAAGCCTATTGGCCGACCCTCGAGGAGCGCGGCTACATCGAAAGCGACGGCACCGTACCACTTGCCGCCCGGCCCGATCAGTTCCTGATTGCGGTTGCCGGCGGCGAGTCCGGGCATCACGCCCTGTACTTCTGCACCTTCGGCCTCACATGGACCGTCAGTCGCTCGTTCGAGAACCGCCCCGCTCTGGGCGACGACGGCGAGGTTTGCGAACTCCCCGGGACGGGGGCCGCGTGAAGACCCACAGCGGCATCCCACTCGTCCTCGCGTTCGCCCTGCTCCTTCTCGCTCTGGGGTCGCAGGCGCAGACCGCAGCATCGGACAAGCTGCCGCCGGCGGGGGACGTTCTTCCGTTCCGACTTCTGTACGGCAACCCGGGCCAGATCCAGTCGAACGAGACGGCCTGCTACGTCTGGAGCGAAGGCGGCCGCCTGCACGTACGCATCACGTCGGATGGAACCCCCCACGAGGTGCAAGGAGAACTCCACGTCACCCCGGCCGGCGTCCTGAAGGACGTTTCACTCGAGGAAGCCGGCTTGCGCATCCGTCAGCCGACCCCCTCGCTACTGCAGTTCGACCTGCGCACCAATGGCGAGCCGGAGGAGCTGTCGGTCGTCCTCGCCGGAGACGTCGAGATCCTCCGGGTGAGCGTGCGACTCGACGGCGAAGCGCGCGCCGAGGCACTGCGCATCGGCGAACGCCAAGAGCGACCGAAGGGCCTCCCCGCGGATCTCGCGCTGACCGGTGCGCGCGCGAGTTGGATCGAGCGCTTCGGCTTCAACTGAGGAGGCGATCGCCGCGGCGACTCACTTCCACGCCGCGCGGCGGGCCGCGGACTCCGCGAAGTACGTCAGGATGAAGTCCGCACCCGCCCGGTGGATCGACCCAAGCGTTTCGTCGACTACGCGTTCTTCGTCGATCATCCCACGCTCGCCGGCCGCCTTGATCATCGCGTACTCACCGCTCACCTGATAAGCCGCGACGGGCACGTTGCAGGCGGCACGAACGGCAGCCAAGACATCCAGGTTGGGAAGAGCCGGCTTGACCATGACCATGTCGGCGCCTTCCGCGAGATCCTGTTCGAGCTCACGCATCGCCTCGCGACCGTTGGCCGGGTCCATCTGATAGCTCCGCCGATCGCCGGAGCTCGGGGCCGACTCTGCCGCGTCGCGAAACGGCCCGTAGAACCCCGATGCGTACTTGACCGCGTACGAGAGGATCGGCAGGTGCTCGAATCCGGCAGCGTCGAGCCTGCCGCGAATCGCGCCGACCCGCCCGTCCATCATGTCCGAAGGTGCGACGATGTCAGCACCCGCGCGCGCATGGGACACCGCTTCACGGGCCAGGAGTTCGAGCGTCGGGTCGTTCAAGACCTCTTCGTCGCGCAACACACCGCAATGTCCGTGATCGGTGTACTCGCACAGACAGACGTCGGTGATGAGCGTCAACTCGGGCAGATCCTTCCGCAGCGCGGCGAGCGCCTGCTGCACGACGCCCTCGTCGCTCCACGCCTCGGTACCGGTCGCATCCTTCTCTTCGGGAATCCCGAAGAGAATGACGCTCCGAACTCCGGCGTCGAAGGCCCGTCCCGCCTCTTCGCTCACGCGATCGACGGACCACCGTCGCACCCCGGGCATCGAGGAAACCTCCTCCGCCTTCCCCTTGCCGGGTACGATGAAGAGCGGAAGGACCAGCGAGGCAGGATGAAGTCGGGTTTCGCGAACGAGGGCCCGAAGACGCTCGGTCGCCCTCAATCGGCGCGGCCGTACCGCAGGAAAGTGTCCGGGCATCAGCCCTCCTCCTTTGCGAACGCCGTCAGAATCGCGTTCGTCAGTGCCGGGACCGTGTATGGATCCGACACGATCTCTACTTGGAGCCCCGCGTCACGCGCGGTCTGGGCGGTAATCGGACCGATGCAGGCGATCCGCGCTCCGGAAATCGCGAGACGTCCCGGCCCGTCGTGCGCATCCACCAGCATCAGGAAACTCGTCACCGTGCTCGAGCTGGTAAACGTCAGACAATCCGGCGGACTGCCCGCGAGCACGTTCTTCAGCCGCGCGGCGCCGCCCGTGGGAGGAACGCTCTCGTACGTCCCGATCTCGTCGACGACCGCGCCGCGCGCTCGCAACGTCTCGGGAAGGATCGTTCGCGCGCCCACCGCGCGCGGCAGCAGAACGCGCTTGCCCTGGAGGTCGTGCCCCTCGAGCGCGGCCAACAACCCTTCGGCCTTGAAGTCGTCCGGAACGAGATCCGGCTCGAGGTGAAGACGTTGGAGCGACCGCCCGGTCTCGCTCCCGATGACACCGAGCCGCAGCCGATGCAGCGCGCGCAGGTCGCGACCGGACGCGAACAGCTGCTCGAAGAACACGTCCACACCGTTCGCACTCGTGAAGAGCAGCCAGTCGTACTCGTCGAGTGCCGAGAACGCCCGCTCCAGCTCGGAGGTCGCGGCGGTGTTCGTACGGATCTCGATCACGGGACATTCGAGGACCTCGGCTCCCTGCTCCGCGAGAAGCTCTCGAAACCGTCCGGCCTGTGCGCGGGTCCGGGTCACGAGCACCCGCCGACCGAACAAAGGACGCCGCTCGAACCAGGCCATGCGATCCCGGAGGCGCACAACCTCGCCGATCACGATCGTAGCCGGCGGGCGAATTCCTTCCGCCGCGGCGAGCTCCGCCAAGCTGCCCACGGTTCCCTCCACGACGACCTGCTGGGGCCGCGAGGCCCACCGGAGCGCTGCCGCCGGGGTGTTCGGCGAGAGTCCGGCGTCGAGCAGCCGTGCGAGGTTCGCTCGGAGCTGCGTGAGGCCCATGAGAAGAACAATCGTGTTGCCCGCGGTCGCGACGTTTTTCCAATCGACGCGCGACGACATCTTCCCGTTGGCCTCGTGCCCCGTGAGAACGGTCACCCCGGAAACCCAGTCGCGATGCGTCACCGGAATTCCCGCGTACGCCGGTCCGGCAAGCGCGGACGTCACGCCCGGAACGATCTCGAAGGTCACCCCCGCCGCCGCTAACGCCTCGGCCTCTTCTCCGCCGCGGCCGAACACGAACGGATCTCCGCCCTTGAGACGCACCACCGTCCGACCCGCCGCCGCGTGCTCCAACAGCAGCGCGTTGATGTCCGACTGCTCGAGGAGGTGCGGGCCGGCTCCGTGCTTTCCTGCGAACACTCGCTCGGCCGCCGCAGGGGCATGTGCGAGCAACTGCGCGTTGGCGAGGTAGTCGTAGACCACGACGTCCGCACGGCGGAGACACTCACGCCCGCGAAGCGTCAGGCACCCGGGGTCGCCGGGGCCTGCCCCGACGAGATAGACGAATCCAACTCCCACCGCGCAACAGGTATCCCTGCCCCGGAGGCCTCGCAAGCGCGCCACACGGCGACGGCGGCGCACTGGCACCTCTCGCAGGCAGCGGATAGCGTTTTCTCCGTGCGTACCCTCCTGCTCACGATCGGCGTCTTCCTCGGCATTTCTTTCGCTGCGACCCCCTCCACAATCGCGGAGAACACTCCCCGAGGCGTTCGCCCGGGCAACCCGATCGAGCTGCGCGGCGAGGTCGTCGAGGTCGGCTGCTACCTGCGGGACGGAAGTCGTGGCGAGGGGCACAAAGCCTGTGCACTCAGGTGCCTGAAGAACGGCGGTCAGCTCGGTATCGTCGAGGACGGCACCGGCGTCCTGTATCCCCTGGCCGGCTCCGAGCCCGCGACCGATCCCAGCGCCGCCGCCCGGGAGCAGATCGCGGAGCACGTCGCCGTTCACGGGCGGGTGTACGAGCGCGCGGGAAGCCGCGTGCTGGTCGTCGACGACCTCGAACGGATCGACAGGTAACGCGGCTCAGGTCTCGGCGGCCATCTGGCGCTCGACTTCGTCGAGCACGTCGCGTGCGCCCTGAGCAATCAGGCGCTGCGCCAACTCGACACCGACGGCGCCCGCCGCCCCGGTCGCCTGCGCACGCAGAATCGTCTTTCCGTCCAGGCTCGCGACCAACCCATCGAGACGAACCTCGTTTGCGGTCGTTGCTCGGGCGAGCCCCGCGACGGGAACGACGCAGCTCGCTTCGAGCTCGCGTACGAAGGAGCGCTCGGCGATGCACGCACTCGCGCTTGCCGGATCGTTCAAGACGGCCACGCACGCCTGAGTCGATGCATCGTCCTCGCGACACTCGATGGCCAATGCCCCCTGGCCCGGCGAGGGAAGAAAGCCGTTGCTGTCCAACGGCCGCGTGCGGATCTCCAGACCAAGCCGCGCCACGCCCGCCGCGGCCAAGACCACGGCGTCGACCTCTCCCCGCCGGAGCTTGTCCAACCTCGTGTCGACGTTCCCGCGGATCGCCGCCGTCGCGACGTCCGGTCGCCGAGCCGCGATCTGCGCCCGACGCCGCAGGCTTCCGGTTCCGATCCGAGCGCCGGCGCGGAGCGCGCTCAGAGCAGCGTCGCCATCCAGAAACCCGACCTCACCCACACGCGCATCTTCGGGGAGAACCAGAACATCACGCTCGTCCGCCCGCTCCGTCACTGCCGCCAGAACGAAACCCGCTGGCAACTCCGCCGGAACGTCCTTCATCGAGTGGATCGCGAGATCGATCTCTCCCCGCGCGAGGGACTCTTCGAGCTCCTTGATGAACAGTCCCTTCCCACCCACCTTCGCGAGGGAAACATCCGCGAGTCGATCCCCCGACGTCCGCACCACGACCAGCTCAGCCGGGTGGCCCGCGGCTTTCAGGCGCGCTGCCGTCTGCCCCGATTGCGCGAGCGCCAGAGGGCTGCCGCGGGTCCCGATCCGGAGCGGTCGCTTCCCAGACGCCGCTGCTCCCTCCTCCCCCCCGTCACCGTTCGCCATCGCCTCCCTCCTCTTCCGTCCGCTCCAGCCCGAAGAGCCGCTGCAGTACTTCAGCCGCCTCGGCCGCACGACCGTCATCCTCGCGAGCGATCTCCTTCAGAAGCGTCGTCGGGGGATGGAGGATCTTGTTCACGATGGCCTGCGTCATCGATTCGATGACCTTGCGGTCTCCGGCACCGACGGAACCCAGCGACGCGAGCGCGCGATCCAGCTCGGTCTGACGGATCACGTCGAGCTTGCTCCGCAGCGCGACGATGGTCGGCGTCACGTCGCGAGCGGAAAGTCCGCGCCACAGCTCCTCGGCCTCGGAGCGGACGATCTCTTCGGCGCGCTCGGCCTCGCGTTCTCGCTCCGCCTTGTGGTCGTCGGCCACCCGCGCGAGGTCGTCGATGTTGTACAGATAGACGTTCTGCAGATCGTTCAACGCCGGATCGAAGTTCCGCGGCACGCCGAGATCGATGAAGAACATCGGGCGGCGACGGCGAGCTTTCATCACGTCGTGCAGATGCGACGGGCTGACGACATGGCCGCTCACCGAAACGGAGCCCAGAACGACATCAGCAAGGTGCAGGTACTGCGGGAAGCGATCGAACGGAACCGGCGTCCCGTCAAAGTCCCGCGCGAGCTCGACCGCACGATCGAAGGAGCGGTTCGTCACCACGACGCTTGCGATTCCCGCGCGAAGCAGATGGCGGGCTGCGAGCTCGCTCATCTTGCCCGCGCCGATCAACATCGCCGTCTTGTCGCCGAGGTCGTCGAAGATCCGCTTCGCGAGATCGACCGCGGCCGAGCTCACGGAAACCGACTTCGCGGCCACACCGGTCTCCGTCCGAACTCGCTTCGCCACGCGGAACGATGCATCGAAGCACCGGCGGAGCACGCGAGCCGTTGCTCCGCTCTCGGTCGCGAGACGGTACTGCTCTTTCAGCTGCCCGAGGATCTGCGGCTCGCCCACGACCATCGAATCGAGACTCGCCGCGACGCGAAAGAGGTGCCGCACGGCCTGCCGTCCGCGGTGTACGTACCGATGCTCGGCGATGGCGGCGGCGGAGAGATCGCGATCTTCCGCGATGAAGTTCATCACGTCGTCGACGACGTCCGACCCGCGTGGGGAGACGCCGACGACCTCGACTCGGTTGCAGGTCGACAGGATCACCGCTTCCCGCAGCGGCAAACGCTCCAGCGCACGCTCGGCCATGGGGCCTAGGGCCAGCTCGCCGATCGCGAGCTTTTCGCGCAACTCCACGGGCGCCGTCTTGTGGTTCAGTCCGACGACCCACAGATCGACGTCTCGGTCGGCCGACTCCTCCGCTCGAAGCGGGCGCACCTTGGCAGACTCGCGCTCGCTCATCCGAAGCTATCCGCGTGTTGGCCGGGTGCGAGGACGTTAACGCCGATGAAAGCCACAAAGAGCACACCGAAGCCCACGATCGTGAGAGTTGCTGCCTGCCGTCCGCCCCAACCGACGGTAAACCGCCCCTGCAGGAGCACGGCGTAGATCACCCAGATGATCATCGTCCAGATGGTCCGGGGCTCCCACGACCAAAAGCGACCGAAGTACAGCTCCGCCCAGAGCACGCCGATCACGATGCTCAGCGTCAGGAGGACAAAACCCCATGTGAGAAACTTGAAATTGACCGTGTCGAGGCGCTCGAGGCTGGGCAGCCGCCAGAGAAAGCGACCGACGCTGTGCGCCTTCAGCTGCCGCTCTTCCCACAGATAGACGAGGCTCACCAAGCAGGCGAGCGCAAAGGCCGCGTTGCCGAGGTATGCGAGCGTGACGTGGATGAACAGCCACGGGCTGCGAAGTTCCGGCGGCGGATCCGGTGCACCGCCGTGCGCGACGAGAGCCGCCAGCACGCCAATGAAACCGATCGGCCCGACGACGGCCGCGAGGACCGCGAGACGAAAGCGGACCTGCGTGAGTAAGTAGACACCCGTCAGAAACAGAGCGAACACCGAAACCTGATCGGGGAACGTCGTAATCGCGATGGTCCCGACTTGCGCCGAACGAACGATCAGAGCGGCGGCTTGCGACACGAACGCGAACGCCATCGCCGTCGTACTCGTCCAGCGAGCCATGTTGCTGGGGCGGAGGATCCCCCAACCGCCCACGAGCGTTGCCAATAGATAGGTAACCAGGCTGAACTTCAGCAGCAGCGATTCCATCAGCCTTCCCCCTCCCCACCTTGCGACGCGGCTCGCGCAAGACCGCGACGAGCCCCCTCGGCCATCCGCTCGACGCGCGCGTCGTCTCCCTGACGAATCGCCTCGAGCAGCCCGCCGTCCAGCAGATCGGCGAACGCACGAGCGCGCCCGGCCCCCGGAGGCAGAGTTTCACGCAGCCTCCCGAGCAGCTCGACTGCGACGACGTACTCCTCACCCAAGGTCGCGTCGATCTCGTCGCGCACCCGAGTGGCCAGCGTCGGACTCGCACCCCCAGTGCTCACCGCCACCTGAAGGGGGCCCCGTTCGAGGGCGGCGGGCATGAGAAACGAGCAGCGCTCGACCTCATCTGCGGCGTTCACCCACAGCCCCCGGCGCTCCGCCTCGTCGAACACGGCCTGCTCGACGGCCAGGTCGCCGGTGGCGCTGAACACCAGCGATACGCCCTCGAGATCCGCCGCGTCGAACGGCCGCTGATGAAGTTCGACCGGGCCGTCTTCCTGCACGAGAGAGCGCAGCGCACCGGCCACGTCGATGGCGACGACACGCACCCGGGCGCCGGCCTCCAGCAGACGGGACACCTTTCGCGTAGCTACGGTGCCTCCACCCACGACGAGAACGAGCCGTCCGGCGAGGTCCAGCATGACCGGCAGATACCGCATGGTCGGTTTGAGCTAGCATAGCGGCCCACGCTTGGGGATGCGCGCCGGTTTCGGCCCGGCCGAGGCCGGGCTCAGGTCGACGGGATCTTCAGCGTCTGGCCGGCGCGCAACGAGCGCGGCCGCCGAATCCCGTTGACTCTTTGCAGGGTCGCCACAGTTGTCCCGTACTTGTGGGCGATATTCCCCAAGGTCTGGCCCCGCCGGACCTCGTGGTAGACGTATCGCGGCTTACCGCTGGCGACCCGCCGGGCGTCCGCCTGGGCGAGTGCCAACTGCCCATCCTCGGGGAGATGAGGCACCCGGAGGCGATACCCACGCGGGATCGAGGATCGACCGCCGAGCACACGCGACAGAAACGCCGGATTCATCGCGATCAGCGTCTCAGAGGAGACTCCGACGTGCCGGGCGGCCTGATGCACCGTCATGTTCTTGCGAAGTTTGATCTCTCGGGAGCGCGGGGCCGGCAGCGGCGGGATCGGGCCGCCGAAGTACTTCTTCTCGTTCGCAGTCACATCGATCGCAGCCAGGAATTCCGCATAGAAATTCCGTGACGCGAACCCGAAGTTCTTCCCTTTGTACCGCCGCGCGATCTCTCCCATGTCCTCGGAGCCGACCGTTTTCACGGCCCGCGCGATGCCACCGCGCCCATGATTGTACGCCGTGATCGCGAGCGGCCAGGCCCCGAGAGCTTTGCGATCGCGGCGCAGGTGCTCCGCGGCGGCCCAACTTGCGCGCAGCGGGTCACGGCGCTCGTCGACCGCCGCATTGATTCGAAGATACTGACGCCCCGTGCGCGGCATGAACTGCCAGACCCCCGCCGCCCCGACGCGCGAATAGGCATCGAGATCGAATGTCGACTCGACGAGCGACATGCGTGTGAGCTCCGGCGGCACCCCCTTGGCACGAAAGATCTCGACCATCGCAGGCTCGTAGCCCTTCATGCGGGCGATTCCGCTTCGAAAACTCTCCTTCAATCCCGACTGCCCGCGTACGCGCTCCGCCGCGACCTGGTACTTGTTCGGGTCCTTCACCCCCGCGAAGAGCGCGCGCACGCGCGCTTCTTCGGAGGACAGCCCCTTCGGACTCCCGCCGCGCAAATGCAGCTTCCGCAGGATCGACACATAGTGCTTACGCACTTCGCGGACTCGGTCCTTGCGCATCCGTTCGTGCTTCGCGTCGAGCCGGCCGTTGCCGCTCGCCCACGACCGAAAATCAAGCACGGTGTAAACACGGCCCAGATCCGTGTCGTCGTGAATGACGGTCTCGTTGCGCGAGTACCTCGCGAAGATGTCGCGCCAGAACGAAACGTTTGGCTCGAGAAGAGACGGCCGCGGAAACGGGTTGGAAGCGGCGAGCGCAAACGGAGCCCACGCGAGTACGACGACCGCGAGCGAAACGAACGCCACACCGGCTGCGCCGTGCAACCGACCTCTCACCACATCCCCCACCCCTCCAGGCGCACCAACGCGCCAACTCGCCCCGGACCATCGGGGACGTCAGTGTGACGCGAACTTGTGGTTGTTACTAGAGGGGCGCGCGACGCGGCGACGATTTTGGAGCCGGCCCCCGAGGTCACGCCTGGCAGCCCGGGCAATAGAAGCTGCCTCGACCGCCCAGGACCCGAGAACGAACGAGCGCCCCGCAGGCGTGGCACGGCTCCCCCTCTCGGCCATAGACGTGAAAGGAGCGCTGGAAAGCGCCTTGGCGCCCCTCGCCGTCCCGATAGTCCAGAAGCGAGGAGCCTCCGCTCTCGATCGCGCGCGCCAGCACCGCCGGGACGGCTTCGGCCAATCGCTCGATCTCGGCCCGGGTGACCCGGCCGAAACGCCGCCCGGGCCGGACCCCGGCCTCGAACAGGGCCTCGTTCGCGTAGATGTTGCCAACCCCCACGATCTTGCGGGAGTCCATCAGAAGCGATTTCACAGTCACCCTGCGGTGCTGCTTCCGCAGACGCCACAGGAGGTCCGCGCAGAACTCCGGCTCGAGTGGCTCTGCCCCGAGCTCGCCGAGCCCACTCCCGCCGCGCGAGAGCAGCATGAGCCCGAATCGGCGCGGATCGCGATAGTACAGGAGACCGTCGCCCGAGAGAGCCACGACGACGTGCACATGAGTCAGGCCGGCGGGCGGGCTGCCCGCGCACAGACGGCCGCTCATCCCGAGGTGAACGACCCAATCCTCGTCGTCCCCGACATCGATCAGTACATACTTCGCTCGCCGGCGAACACCGCGGATCGTGCGACCGACGAGCCGCGCCTCGAGATCCGCAGCGATCGGGCGCCGCAGCCGCCGCTCCCGCACCTCCACGTTCTCGATCCGGCGGCCGACCAGGTGCGGACGCAGCGTCCGACAAACGGTCTCGACCTCGGGGAGTTCAGGCAAGGCCGCCCACTTCTCGTGTGAGGACCGCGAACTCCTCGAGCGCCAGCGTCTCCGCCCGGCGCCGTCCGTCGATGCCAGCTCGCTCGAGAGCCGCCCCCGCCTCGTCACCGAACGCAGCGCGAAGCGTGTTCCGAAGCATCTTGCGCTTCTGCGCGAACGCTGCGCGCACCACCTTTCGGAACTGCTCTCGGTCCGCGATCTCGATCCGCGGCTCCACGGAGACATCGAGCCGCACGACGGCAGACTCCACCTTCGGTCGCGGTCGGAAGCAGGCCGCCGGAACGTCGAGAACGATCTCAGCCTTGGCCCAGAGCGCCGTGAGCACGGTCAGGCTCCCGTAGGCACGCGATCCCGGCTTCGCCGCCAGTCGATCGGCCACTTCCTTCTGGAGCATCACCACGATTCTGGGGAACCGAGCCGGCTCCGTCAGCAGCCGCTCCACGATGGCCGTTCCGGTGGAGTACGGAAGGTTCGCGACGACGAGCATCGGCCCGGGCGGAAGGCGCTCCAGGTCCAAGCGCAGGAAGTTCGCCCGCTCGACGGTGAGCCCCTCGTGGTCTTCGGACTCGAGCTTCGCGGCGAGCCGCTCGTCGATCTCGACGGCGAAGACCTCGGCCCCCGCTGCGAGCAAGGGCCGCGTGAGCATCCCCTGCCCTGGGCCGATCTCGAGAACGGAATCGCCCGCCTGCACCTCGGCTGCGTGCACGGTCCGGAACGCGATCTCCGGATCGATCAGAAAGTTCTGCCCGAGAGCGCGCCTGCGACCTGCGCCCGAGCGCTCGCCGCCCAGCGACATGAGGCCTCAGGCACCCATGGACATGCGGGGACCGAGCGGCAGGTGCGCTCGCGCGTTCAGCGAAAGCGGGTCCGTCTCTCCTCGCGCCAACCGGCGCCAACCCGCGTACGCGATCATGACACCATTGTCCGTGCAGCGACGCAGAGGGGGCACCCGGAGCGATGCACCTTCCTCCGCCGCCATCTCCTCCACCGCGCTCCTCAGCGCCTGGTTCGCAGACACACCGCCCGTTACGACCACCGCTCGTGCGCCGGTTTCCCGGATCGCTCGCCGCGTCGCGCCGACCAGAGTGTCGACGACCGCGCATTGAAACGACGCCGCCACATCCGCTGGAGGCGCGTCCGGATTCCGCTCGACGGCGAGGCGCAATGCGGTCTTCAGCCCGCTGAAGCTCAAGTCCAGCTCGGCGCCACGAACTCGGGGGCGCGGAAACGCGAACGCCTTGGGATCTCCCAAGCGCGCCAGCTTCTCGATCTCGCGACCTCCGGGGTAACCGAGCCCCAGCAGCTTCGCAGCCTTGTCGAAGGCCTCACCGGCGGCGTCGTCGCGCGTGCTTCCGAGCAGACCGTAGCCGCCGTCTTCGCCGGCCCAGTACAACGCGGAGTGGCCGCCCGACACGACGAGGCCGAGGAACGGACGATCGAGCGCCTCATCGAGCTCGATCGACAAAAGGTGCCCCTCGATGTGATTGACGCCAACGAACGGAAGCCCACGGGCCCGCGCGATGGCCTTGGCCGTCGACAGCCCTACGAGTAAGCAGCCCACGAGTCCCGGCCCCATCGTTGCAGCGATTCCATCGATGTCGTCCAACTCGAGGCCCGCCGTCTCGAGGGCCCGCCGAACGACCGGCACCACGTTCACGACGTGATTGCGCGCCGCGAGCTCGGGAACCACACCACCGTAGGGCCCGTGGACGTCGTCTTGGGACGCCACGACGCTCGCACGCTCGCGGCCGTCCTCCACGATGCCGGCCGCCGTGTCGTCACAAGACGACTCGATGCCCAGAACGATCATGGTGCAGAAAGACGGCGGAGCGCCTGTCGTGCCGTCACGTTCGCGGCAGAGATCTGAAGCGCGCGTCGGTACGCCGCAATCGCACCGTCCCGGTTTCCTTCCAACTCGAGGATGGACCCATTCACCGCGACGACCTCCGCGAGCCATGGCGTGTCCGGCTCCAGATCGACCGCGCGCTTCAAATCCTCGAGGGCCTGCGTTCCGGATCCTTCGAACAACAGCGCCTGCGCCCGGATGACGTACGGGGGAACGCTCTCGGGGGCGCGATCGACCGCGTCGTCGAGCAGTTCGAACGCGTGGGTGGTCGTACCCTTGTCGAGCTCCAGCCGCGCTCTCTCACTGAGCCGAAGGGCCATGGCCTCGTCTTCGTCCGTATCGACCGTGATCAGATCCGTGAGCGGTTCGCGTGTGATGTCGACGCCGGGCTTCGCAGAAACGCGGCGCGGGCCGACAGCGGTGTACTGCGGCCTGGGCGGAGGCTCCGTGGTAACCATCCCCGGCGGCGCCGGACGCCGGGGGATCGGGCCCCGCGTGGGAGTCGACGGGCCACAAGCGGTGACCACGAGAGTGAGCGCCACGGCGATTGCGAGCAAAGGCATCGGGCGAAAGGAAAGTTCGGGGGTCGGCATGGCAAAGGAACGCGTTGCGCCCAGACTGGCCTACCGCCTCGCCGGCGGAACCGCAAAAGCGACGGGCATCCTAGCGGGAGACAGCGCGTCTGGTTCCGGGTCGAGCGACAGCGGATGCTCCGGGGGCACCATGCCCGGCACGGCGAGCGGATCCGTCCAGATCGGCTCCTCCCCCGCGAGAAACGCCTCGATGACGAGCATCGCGTCGGAATCGTCCACGGCCGGTCGCCCCGTGCGTCGGTCCACTTCGACGAGAGTCACCCCGGCCGGCGCCTGGAACGGGCGCTCCGGCGAGGCCGCCGTCGCGCTCTGCATGAACGAGGTCCAGATCGGCAGGGCCGCGCGGCCCCCGGAGAGGTTCAGCAGCGCATCCCCGTCGAACCCGACCCAAGTGCCGGCGAGCAGATCGGGGGTGAACCCGATGAACCACGCGTCACGGTATTCGTTGGTCGTCCCGGTCTTGCCGGCGGCCGGGCGACCGAAGCCGAGCTTGCGAGCCCCGCGGGCCGTGCCCACATCGAGGACACCCTCCATCATGTGCGTGACCACGAAGGCTTCCGCCGGCGACACGACGCGGGTGAAAACTGGAACCTCGCCCAGGATCTCTTGCCCTTCCCGACTCTCGACGCGCCGGATGGTGAACGGCTCGGCACGGATCCCACCACTCGCGAGTACGCCGTAGGCCGAGACCATCTCGAGCGGAGTCACCTCCGCCGACCCGAGCACGATCGAAGGAACGGCGGGCAACTTCGACTCGACCCCCATGCGTTGCGCGAGATCAATGATCGCCCCCAAGCCCACGACCTCCGCGACACGAGCCGCCGCCGCATTGGAGGACTTCTCCAATGCCGTGCGAACCGTGATCTCGCCGAGGTAGCGGTCGCCATAGTTCCGCGGCGTCCATTCTTGTTCTTCGTAGCTCCAGGTGAACGGCGTGTCGTCAACCAACGTAGCCGCGGTGATATGCCGCTCCGGATCCGTCGCAGCCACACCGGCGAGATAGACCACCGGCTTGAAGGCGGAGCCCGGCTGCCTGTGCGCCTGCGTCACCCGGTCGAACTGGCTCTGCACGTAGTCGCGACCACCGACGAGAGCGCGAACGGCGCCGGTACGAGGGGCGATCGCGACGAGAGCGGCCTCCAACCGATCCTCGGTCGCGCGCTCTCGCAACCCCGCATGGTCGGCCTCCAAGCCATCGAGTCCGGACCGCACCGCCTCCGTCGCATACTCCTGCAGAAGCGGATCCAGCGTGGTGTAGATGTGCAGGCCTTCGGTCGTGAGCACGACCTCACTGAACCGGTCCGCGAGCTCGCGCTTCACGTAGTCCACGAAGAACGCGGCATCCTTGCTCTCATTGCGCGGCGCCACGACCCCCAACGAACTCGCGACGGCCTCCTCGAACGTCTCCTCGTCAATGTCCCCGGCTTCGAGAAGAAGGCGGAGAACGACGTCCCGGCGCGCCTTCGCCCTCTCCGGTGAACGGAATGGAGAGTAGGCATTCGGCGCCCGGATGAGGCCCGCAAGCAACGCCGCCTCGGCTGTGAGCAGGTCGCGTGGGTCCTTGCCGAAGTAGAAGTCCGACGCCTCGGCGACGCCGAAGATCCCTCGGGCGCCGCGTTGCCCGAGATAGATCTCGTTCAAGTAGTTCTCGAGGATCTGCATCTTCGAATACCGACGCTCGGCGACGAGGGCCATCGCCATCTCTTCGAGCTTGCGCGCGACGGTGCGATCGGACGTCAAGAAGAAATTCTTCATGAGCTGCTGCGTGAGCGTACTCCCGCCCTGCCGCACCTCGCCGGCGCGTACGTTCGCGACGAGAGCACGCCCGACGCCGATGACGTCCACTCCGTGGTGCTCGAAGTAGCGCGTATCCTCCGTCGCGAGGATCGCGCGGATAAGGGTCGGGGCCACGTCGACCACCCGCACGGCCCGACGCTTCTGGTATTCGCCCTGATAGATGCCCGTGAGTTCCTCGGGCTCGAGCGAAACCGCACCTCGGTCCTCGCCGGTATCGAGATCCACGACTTCGGACACCCGCCCGCCTGCCAGGACGAGACGAACGCGCTCCGTGGCGTGCCGGCCACGCGCCCCGGGACGGAGCGCGACCTCTAGGGCCGCCGCAGAGCGGCGAAACTCGCCACCCGCATGCGGTGCCTCGGCCACCTCGCGGTACCGCAACCGCTCGAGCCTTCTGGGGACACCCGAAGCCTCGATGTCGAGCCCCGGATGCAGGAGAAACTCGTCGCTGTAGATCCGCGACGGAAAGTCCCACCGGCGACCGGCGAACTTCTCGTCTACGATCTCAGCGTAATGCTGATACCCCAGCAGCACGGCGAGCCCTGCTGCTGCCCCGAGTGGAATCAGGGACAGCAGCAGAACGATCGCCAGCGACCGTACGCGTCGCATTCTCAATAGAGGCCGGGTCCGGCCCTCAGTCGTCGGTCGGCTTGAGGGCCAAGAACACAGTGTTACCGCCGCGGCGAACCAGCAGCAGCACGCTCTTGCCCTTCACCGCCTTCTTCACCTGGCCCATGTACTGGTCGACCGTCGAGACGGCCGCACGGTTGATCTCAAGGATCACGTCACCGCGTCGGAGGCCTGCGTCGGCCGCCGGACTACCGGCCTGCACGCTCGATACCAGGACACCGGCGACATCCGCCTCGAGCCCCAGCGATTCAGCAATCTCAGGCGTCAGGTTCTGAACGGTGAGGCCATAGGCTTCAGATTCGCCCTGGGCGACCTGCACGTCCTCGTCCTTCATCTCACCGATCTCGAGATCGATCGTCTTCTTCTCGCCGTCGCGGATGACCATGACGGGGACGCTCTTGCCGATGGGCTCACGCGCCACCATCAGCGGCAACTGCGTCGACTCGGAAACGGTGTCTCCGTCAAACTCCACGATGACGTCACCGACCTTGATCCCCGCCTCGGCGGCCGGGCCACCCTTCACGACGTCCGCGACGAGAGCGCCGTGGGCGTCTTCCATCTCGAGCGAGTCCGCGATGTCCGGCGTGACCTTCTGGATCATCACACCCATCCAACCGCGGGTAACTTTCCCCTTCTCGCGGAGCTGAGGAATCAACTCCTTCGCGAGGTTGATGGGAACAGCGAAGCCGATGCCGATGTTGCCGCCGCTGCGGCTGAAAATCGAAGTGTTGATCCCGACCACGCGCCCCTCGAGGTCGAGCAGCGGACCACCCGAGTTGCCCGGATTGATCGGCGCATCGGTCTGGATGAAGTCGTCATAGTTGCCTTGGCCGATGAAGCGACCCTTCGCGCTCACGATGCCAGCGGTGACGCTGAACTCGAGTCCGAACGGGTTACCGATCGCCATCACCCACTCCCCGACCTTCACCTGGTCGGAGTCGCCGAATGCGATCGCCGGGAACTCGTGGGCTCCGGTAATCTTGAGTACCGCGATGTCGGTCTTCGGATCGCGACCGATCAACTCCGCCTCGTACTCGTCACCGTCGGTCGTCTTCACACTGATCGATTCGGAGTTCTCGACGACGTGGTTGTTCGTGAGGATGTAGCCCTGCTTGTCGAAGATGAAGCCGGATCCCAGACTCTTGCGCGGCTGCTGCCGGCGGGGCATCGGGCCGAAGAAGCGCTCAAACGGCTCCCAGAATTCGCGCGGGTTGCCGCCGCCCCCCGGGCCGCCCGGTCCACTGGGTCCACCGGGTCCACCGGGTCCGCCCGGGCCACCCGGTCCGCCGGGACCACCCGGCGCGCCGTGAAAGCCACGGGATCCACTGCTGGTCTCTTTGTTCTCACTCGAGATGTTCACGACCGAATCCCGCGTACGCGCCGCGAGAGTCGCGAAGTCCGGCAGGGCGCAGCGCAGGCACGCCTCGGAGTCACCGGCGGCGACCTGGGACAGCATGCCGTCGCCAACCGCGGCAAGCCGCGTGGGCGCCACCGTCTCCGGCGCCGACTCCGCGATCGCTACCGTCGGCGATTCACCACGGTTGCGCGCCGCAAGCGCACCCACCGCGAAACCCACCAACAGCAGGACGAGAACTTTCGTGACACTACGCATGAGTTTCAGTTTCCTCGAGCGGGCTCGTCATTCCGCAGAGCCACTCAGCTGAACGAAGCGCATCCGTAGATCGTACAGGATGCGCTCGAGGAGAGCGTGCTCGTCCTCGGTCAGGTTGCCTTTCGTCTTCTGCTCGAGAACACCGAGCAGATCGATGATGTTGCGGGCCGCGCCAAGTTCCTGACGCGGTTCGGCTCCGGGTGCTTCCGGGATCTCCCCAAGGCACATCAGGGCCTGCGTACTCAAGCTCAGGACGAGTGTCGCGAACGATGGCTGCGCGTCCGCGGCAGTTCCCTCGTACGGCTCGCCCTGTGGGGCCGCGAGCTCCGGCTCCGGCTCGGGAGTCAACGCAGCAGGTGGTTCGGGAGGTTGTGGTGGTGGTGGCGGCGGCGGTGCCTCCGAAACCGGCGGCGGACTCTCCCGCACCGTTTCCACGACACCAGCTTGTTCCTCTTCTGACCGCTCACTGCCGTCGGACGCAAAGCGCCTCCGGTCGATGACCTTGAAGGAAGGCTCCGAGCCTTCCTCTTCCCGATCGTCCCGATCCCCGCTCATGCTCTCTCCCGTCCGCTCCTCACCACGCCTCTTGCCGGAACATACCAACCCCGACACTAGGATCGATGACCTCTGTGCTCTGTGCACCGGCATCGAGCGCGCGGGCCAGCGGGACCGACGGATCCTTGGACGCACGAGCGAGGCTTTTGTTCACAAGTGCTCGTCCCTGCGAGCAAGACGGCAACTGGCGCGGTGACGGCTGCGAAAAATTCTCGTTCGCAGCCTGTTTCCCATGCGATTTCGGTAATGCCGCCCTCAGGGGAAGTCAAGGAACTGGGCCTTCCACGGCCTCCCAGACGGCCTCGCCGTCCTCTGGCCCGTCGAGCCGAACCGACCGAACCCCGGCTCCCCGCGGTGCGAACCTCTCCGGGGCCGAGGCCCGCAACAGGACGACGCTCCGGATGTCGAGCGCCGCGGCGACGTGGCTCGGGCCGGAGTCGTTTCCGACGTAGACCTGCGCCACGACCAGACAACGAGCCAGCTCTTGCACAGTACGGGGACGGTGCACCTCCCCGACCTCGGCCGCCCACCAATCGTCCTCGCCCGACTCCGCAGGCCCTAAAAGCACCGAGACCTGCCCCGCGGCGGCCCGTCGGAAGCGGCTGCCCACCTCTCGAAACAAGTCGCGGGGCGCCCTCTTTGCGGCCCCTCCGCTCCCGGGGTGGATCACCAGGTGCCGGCCCGGGCAGTCTGCGCCTCCCCCAGGAAGGCCCAGGCGTGGGGCGCTGCCGCCCGGGGCCCGGCCGCCGGACACCTGCGCCAGCATCTCATCCACGGCGTGCCCGGGCCCCTCCCGACTCGGAAACGGGAAAACCCGGGCGTTGCCGGCCGCGCGCAAGCGACCCGTAAACTCCGCACTGGCGGAGCCCGTGAAGCTCACGACGCGCTCATACCGCCGCAGCCAATCCCCGTTCCCATCCGCACCCACCAGCGGCGAAAACAGGCGCGCCACCTCGACGGCGTCGAGGGAGGCGGTCTCCGGTTGCGACGGGAACAGCTTGGCCACCCCGGCGGCCGCACCCCGCGCCTGAAAGGTCACAGGCCCCCGAGAGGCCAGCCACGCGACCGCCGGCTCGACGCACACTGCATCGCCCAGAGCGCCCGGGAAGAGGACGAGGGAACCCGAGGAGCCGTCTTCAATCTCCACAGGGGTTCCGTTAGCATCCAAGCCGATGCCCGCCCCAAATCTCGTTGCTCGATCGCCTCTCGATCTGATCGGTAACACCCCGGCCGTTCGCCTGAACCGTATGACCGAGCCCGGCGACGCTGAGGTCTGGGCGAAGCTCGAACTGTCCAATCTCGGCGGCTCCGTCAAAGACCGGATCTGCCTCAGCATGATCGAAGACGCCGAGCGGACCGGCCGCCTCCGCCCCGGTGACGTGGTCGTCGAACCTACCAGCGGCAACACGGGCATCGGGCTCGCTCTCGTCTGCGCGACGAAGGGCTACCGGCTGATCCTCACGATGCCCGACACGATGAGCCAAGAACGCCGCAGTCTCCTCATGGCGTACGGTGCCGAGGTCGAGCTCACACCGGACAACAAAGGCATGAGTGCTGCCATCGCGCGGGCCGAAGAGATCGCCGCCGCCGAGCCGAACTCCTTCATGCCGCAGCAGTTCAGCAATCCCGCGAACCCCGAGGCACATCGCCAAACGACGGCACCGGAAATCCTGGAGCAGTTCCCGAACCTCGACGCCTTCGTCGCGGGCGTCGGTACCGGAGGTACTGTGACGGGCGTCGGCCAGACCCTCCATGCCGAGCGCCCCGGCTGCCTCGTCGTCGCGGTCGAACCCAAACGATCCCCAGTCGTGTCCGGCGGCGAGCCCGGCCTTCACCGGATCCAGGGCATCGGCGCCGGCTTCGTCCCGGCCAACCTCCACGCGAGCGCATATGAACGCATCCTTCCGATCGACGACGAGACCGCGACCAAGACCTCGCGCGCACTCGCGCGCCGCGAGGGCATCCTCGCCGGCATCTCGTCGGGAGCCAATTGCGCAGCCGCCATCGAGATTGCGCGCGAACTCGGAGAGGGGAAGATTGTCTTGACCCTGTTCTGCGACAGCGGCGAGCGCTATCTGACGACCGACCTCTTCCGCGGCGAAGGAGAAGGCACATGAGCGTGGACGCACCGGCCCTGACTCCCGAGGTGGCGGCGAAGCTGGACCAGCTTCGCCGCGCCCTCCGAAGCATCCCTAAAGCGATCGTCGCGTTCTCCGGCGGCGTCGATTCGACGTTCGTCCTGCGCATCGCCCGCGAGGAGATCGGCGTAGAAACCTTGGCCCTCACGACGACGTCGGCATCGATGCCGGCGCGGGAGCTCGAAGAGGCCAAACGCCTGGCCACCGAGATCGGTGCCGAGCATGAGGTCGTACCGACGGACGAGATGGTCGTCGGCGACTACGCGAAGAACCCGATCAACCGGTGCTACTTCTGCAAGGACAACCTCTACCGTATCTGCCACGAACACGCCGACCGACGCGGGGCCGAGGTCATCCTGGACGGCGTCAACTCCGACGACCTCGGCGACTTCCGCCCGGGCCTCGATGCGGCCGAAGAACAGAGGGTGCGCCACCCTCTCGTCGAAGTCGGCCTCCACAAAGACGAGATCCGTGCGATCAGCGCCGCACTCGGCTTGCCCACCTGGGACAAGCCGGCCTCGCCGTGCCTCGCATCACGCTTCCCGTACGGAACCGCAATCACGCACGAACGACTGGGCCGCGTCGAGCAAGCGGAAGAAGTTTTGCACGACCTCGGCTTTCGCGAGTTCCGCGTGCGGTTCGAAGAAGATACGGCGCGCCTGGAAATCGCGACGGCGGAGATTCACCGCTGCTCAGACGACCGGGTGCGAAACGAACTCGTCGGTCGCATCCGCGCCACGGGCTTTACGCGCGTCGTTCTGGATCTCGCGGGTTTTCGCAGCGGCAGCCTCAATGAAGGCGTCGCCACGACAAAGCGCTGAGCAGGGCCGGACTCGAATCACACCGCGCGTACGCGGCAGGACGGGCGACTACGGAGCGAAGATCGTCCGCAGCTCCTCCATGATCTTCTCTTCGGAGTGCGACCGGGCGATCGCCAGCTCCTTCACGAGGAGATTCCGTGCGGTATCGAGCATCTTGCGCTCTCCAAAAGAGAGCTCCTTGTCGCCCTTGAGCACGAAAAGATCTCGAAGCACCTTGGCAATCTCGAGGACCGAACCGGTCTTGATCTTGTCGGTGTACTCGCGGTAGCGGCGGTTCCAGGTCTGCTGGTCGATCTCGACTTTCTTGTCGCGAAGGATCTTGTAGACCTTGGAAACGGTGTCCTTCCCGATGATCCGACGGAGCCCCACGGAATCGACGTTTTCGGTCGGAACCATGATGGTCATGTCGTTCTCGAGGAACCGGAGCATGTAGAACTTCTTCTCCGTTCCCGCAATCGTCTTGCTCTGAACGCTTTCGATGACCCCTACTCCGTGAGCGGGGTACACGACCTTCTCGCCAACCTTAAACATGTCGTTGGGACCTCCCGGTGAGCCTTATAAAATAGCGCAAATTTGGCTTTGAAGCAACTGACCAAATCCCCGCCGAGGGTACAGCAGCAGATGCTTGGGCAACCGCCCTCAGGGCACGTCGCGGCATCCAAACCGGCGATTCATCACGACCGCGTCTCGCCCTGACCCGTAATAGTTCGGACGACATCGGACCTGCTCGAAGCCACGAGAGGCGTACAGGTGTAATGCAATCGAACTCGTCGCTTCGACTTCGAGCGTTACGAGCTCGATCCGTTCATCGTGCGCCTCCGACAGCAACTGGTCAAGGAGCAATCCACCCAGACCACGCCCTCGCTCGGCGCGATCCACCGCGAGCGCGAGAAGATGCACTTCACCGGCAACCAGCCAGCGGACCACATAGCCAGCGACGGCATCCGACCCACGAGGACACGCCACACGCGCTAGGGAGAACGGTATCGAAAGCTCGTTTCGAAACGTGGCGACGCTCCAAGGCGTCGGAGCCCAATCCGCCTCGATAGCGGCGACTTGATCGAGGTCCCCCTCGACCATCGGACGCAGCGTGAACACACCACGCGAAGCGTCCGAAGCGCTCACCAACGAAGCAGCGCCGACGCCCACGTAAACCCCGCTCCGAAGGCGGCCATGCAGACGAGCTTTCCTTCGGACACGCGCGCGTCCTTCACTGCCTCATGCAGCGCGATCGGGATCGATGCCGCGGTAGTGTTGCCGTAGCGATCGATGTTGTTCACGACCTGGTCCGCCTCGAGTTCCAGCGCGGCGGCAACGAACTCGTTGATCCGGAGATTCGCTTGATGCGGGATCAAGACGTCGAGGTCGGCGATGGCGAGTCCGTTCGCGCCGAGAGCCTCATTGATGACCTCCGGAAACCGCGTCACCGCGTGCTTGAACACGTAGCGCCCCTGCATGCGCGGGAACGCCACGGGATCCTCGCCGCCGAGATCTTCCAGAGAGATGCGCGGCCTACTCCGGCTGGCCGCACCTTCGAGCCACAGCTTCTCCGCGTACTTCCCGTCGGCGTGCAAGTGGGTCGAGAGAAGACCGCGCTCGCCGTCCGGCGACGGACCGAGAACGACAGCGCCGGCACCGTCGCCGAAGATCACGGCAACGTCGCGCCCTCGGGTGGTCAGGTCGATGCCGGTCGAGTGAATCTCTCCACCGACCACCAGTGCGTGGCGCGCCCGGCCCGCACGAATCAGCGCGTCCGCGCTGGCCAGCGAGTAGATGAAGCCCGAGCACTGGTTCCTCACGTCGAACGTGGGGATCGACGAAGCGCCGAGCTTCGCGGCAAGCAGACCAGCCGAAGCCGGCCAATCGATGTCCGGCGACAGCGTCGCGAACACGATCAGATCGATATCCGCGATACCGAGCCCGGCGTCCGCCAGTGCTTCCTCGGCGGCGATCTTGCCGAGGTCGGTCCCGCTGCAGTCGGCCGCGATGTGGTGGCGCTGCCGGATGCCCGTGCGCTGATGCACCCACTCGTCGGACGTGTCCATCAACTTCGACAGATCGTCGTTCGTAACGACGTTGTCGGGCACTGCGCGCCCGACGCCGAGGATGTGCGTACGCTCGACCATCGTGTTCGTCACCCCAGCTCCAGTGCGACCGCGCCCCAGGCAAGACCTGGACCGGCGGCAGCCAGAAGGACCCGCGCCCCCGGCGCGAGCCGCGACTCCCAGTCCGCGAGACGAAGCGGGAGACCGGCCGACATCACGTGACCGAACGACTCCGTCGGGACGTCGATGCGAGCGTCGTCGAGCCCGAGACCCGCCGCAGCCGCGCGTGCGACACGCGGTTCGATGTAGTCGATGATCGCGACCTCGAGGGAGTCCGCCGACCACCCCGCCTCATCCAGCACTTCCCGGGCGACCTCTCCGAGCCGCGTCTGGACCACCGGCGCCAAAGCGGACAGATCGGCGGTCGGATAGTGCAGACCCGCTTCGAGGTCCTCTGCCATGATCCGCAGCGGGTACCGACCGCTCGCGGGGTACTCACACCAGAACTGCTCGGCGAGCGACCCGTCGGTGTGCCAGCGCAAGGCCGCGACGCGTGCTCCCTCGTCGCTGCGTCCGACGATTCCGACCGCGGCACCGTCTGCGAGACGCGACGTGAGTTCTCGCCCACGCGGAGACTCGTCGAGTCCCGACGAAAACACCTCTCCGCTCGCGACCATGACGTGGGACGGGCCACCACCGGTGCCGGCCACCGAGCCGGGCACACTCGAAAACGCGATCGCGAGGTCGAGGCCCGCAATGAACCCCGCGCTCTGTGCCCGAATGTCGATCGCGCCCACAGTTCCGGCGCTGAGCTTGTCCTGCAGGAAGCAGGCGGAGCCCGGGAACGTGACGTCGGGCGTCGCCGTCGCGAACACGATCAGCGACAGGTCGTCGACGGTGACACCGGCTCCGGCAAGGGCCTGCTCGGCAGCATGTTGGGCAAGGGCCGACGGGCCCTCGCCCTCTCCAGCGTAGTGACGCGCGCGGACGCAAGTCGACTCGAGCAGTGCGTCCGCGGACACACCGAGGCGCTCGGCCAACGCGGCATTGTCCAGGGCCGCACCCGGCAGGTGCGTCCCCAGCGACAAAAGCCTCGCTTCAGGCGGCATCCGCCATCCGGGGAAGGCGGCTCGCAGCCGACGCTTTCACCAGGACGACTTCCAAGACCTTGTTGCGCACGCGATGAGAGAAACCAACGCACCGTTCCTCGAGAGGAATGCGAGTCGTGAAGTCCGGGGGGAACGCCGGCGCCGTAGCGGCAACCGTGCGAAGCCGCTCGTCGACGACCTTGCCATGCACCTGGAACCAGCCGCTCGCGAGCGACAGATCCAGATCATAGTCTGGCATTTCGTCTCCGAGACCGAGCTCCTCCTTCACACCCGAGGGCGGGATCTGCCGCGGCAGTTCGAGCCGCAGAAGATAGCCCGACGGCCTCTTGTCGAAGGTGTATATCTCACCGTAGCGCCTCTCGCGCTCCGTCTTCTCGTCGTACGCGCCGTCGGTCTCGTAGTAGCCTTCGAAGCCCACCGTCCCGACCTTGCGGCTCGAGGACGCCCTCGACAGGATCGGCGCGACGAGCGGGATGAAAACGGGGCCATAGATCGCGCCGCGCCACTTCACCTCTTCGGTCGGCTTGGCGTAGATCACCGCATCACGAAGACGCCAGATGCCTTCTGCGGTCACCGCCATGATGGCCCAGAACCACCAGGGCCAGACCTCCATGGTGTACGGATTGAGGTTCTCGACCTCGACCGCAAAGCCCAGAACGATCAGCGGCACGATCACGCAATGTGCGAGGATGTTGAGACCCGTCGACCCGGCCGCGCTGAACACGCGCTTGTCGTTGAAGGTCGTCTCGAGGCGCTGCTTGGTGGAATCGGGCAGAGCGCCCAGAAGCGGCTGCGCGAGCGATACGACCGTCCGAATGAGCGTGCCACCGGAACCGCTGGCGCTCTCGTGTCCGACGACCGACAGGGCGGCCTCGAAGGTTGACGGCAGCTCCCCGGTAAAAGGGGCCGTCCGCGCCGGCGGTGCCGCGAGTTCGACTTTCTTTTCGACCTTACCAAGGTGAATGACCTGCGCCGGCCCCGCGGCCACGAGGGCCGCAGGCGCTGCAGCACCCGCCGGTGCCGGTGCCGCGCCATCGGCCGGAGCCTCATCGCCGCCACCAGCTCCCTCTTTGAATCGCGAGGGGGAGTCGGGACCAAAGGTCTTGTCAGGATGGATCTCGCCCGCGCGCTTCAGAAGAAGCTCTTCGGACTCGGGGATATTGGGGTCCGGAATGCAGCAGTCGACCGGACACACGGCGGCGCAGGCCTCTGCATCGTAGAAACCGACGCACTCGGTACACTTGTCAGGGACGATGTAGAAAATCTCGTCGCTTATGGCCGTGACCTTCGCACCGCCCAGGGAATCATACTCGATTCCACCTTGGTAGATGGCCGTGTTCGGACACTCGGGCTCGCAAGCTCCGCAGTTGATACATTCGTCGGTGATCATCGTCGCCATTGCGACAAAACCTCCGTCCAGTCAGGGTTTAAGGCGTCCCAGAGGGTCCGTTCGACCCACGGCTCGCGAATCCACAAGGGTACAGGTTGGGCTCCCAGAGACAAGGTTTCGGGTTCCGATGACCGACGCACGACGGCCGCGCCCCCGCCCGGCCGGGTCTGCTTGTTTCGCCACAGGGGCTATGGCAACCTTCGAAATTACGGGAATACCTGTCAGCGCACGGCGTTGCGTGGCCGCGAGGCGCGCCCCGAACGCAGAGGAAGAGGAGGTGTTTGGATGAAGAAGGTGAATCAGGTGACCGGTGCCGCGCTCAGTCTGGCGCTCGTAGCGACACTGGGAATGGGCTGCGCCAAGAAGGGCCCGAGCCCCGAAGAACTCGCCGCCGACCGGGCCGAGCAGGCCGCCTCACGCGCCGAAGCCGCAGCAACCCGCGCGTCGCAGGCCGCCGACCGGGCGGAAGCCGCCGCATCGAAGGCGGAAGCGATCTTCCAGAAGCACATGCGCAAGTAGGTCCCGTCCGGACCTACCGCAGCCCCGCTCTCGAGCGAACGGCAGCGAACGAACGAAAAAGGCGACTTCCGGCCCTGGCCGGAGTCGCCTTTCGTGCGTTCGGGCCCCGCGCGAGGCCCCCGATCAGTTAGGTCCGCGGCTGCTTCAGGCGCTTGCGGAAGCGCTTCAGGACCTCGGGCGGAACGAAGCTCGTCACGTCCCCGCCAAACGTCGCGACCTCCTTCACCAAGCGTGAGCTGATGTAGAAGTGCTGCTCTCCCGCCATGAGGAAGACGGTCTCGACCTCAGGACACAGATGGCGATTCATCATCGTCATCTGGAACTCGTACTCGAAGTCGGACACGGCCCGGAGGCCGCGCACCAACACCCCCGCCCCGACGGAGCGAGCATAATCCACCAGGAGACCGGTGAAGCAGTCCGCGCTGACTCGCCCCTTCAACTCCGGAAGCGAGTCGTGAATCATCTTGATCCGCTCCTGCGGCGAGAACATCGCGGCGTCCTTGTTCGGATTATACGCCACGGCAACCGTAACTTTCGAGAAGACCTGACAGGCACGACGGATGATGTCGACGTGCCCGTTCGTGATCGGATCGAACGAGCCCGGATAGATCGCCATCCGGTCGTCGCCCTCTGGCGGACTCGCCATCCGGACCGAGGACCGGCCGGTTCCCGAAGCTACACGCTTCTTCTTGCGGACCGGCTTTTTCTTCTTGGCGACTGCCATTCGAAAATCCTCTCGTCGTCTACTCTGCTGCGGGTGTGCGGCGCAACAAGCTCAGCAGACTGTCTCCACAGCGGCGCGTGAGTTCCACGTCATAACCGGCCGGGGTCTCGACCGTTTCGTCCCGTGCGTGTTCGATCAGAACCCGCCCCCCGTCGGCAAGCATATGGAACCGCAAAAGATCGTCGAGGGCCTCCGGGATCAACCCCTGCCGGTACGGAGGATCGACCAGGACCAGACCAAACGGAGCCTGGTTGCCGGCCATCCGCGCCAGCGCGGCACGCGCCGGCTCCACGTGGACCTGCACCCGGTCCTGGAAACGACAATGAGCAACGTTCTCCATCAGGACCCGTGCCACGTCACGCTCCTTCTCCACGGCGGTCAGATGCGCCGCGCCCCGCGAGAGTGCTTCAAGGCCCAGGGCCCCGATCCCGGCGAACAGATCGAGCACCCGGGCGCCCGAAATTGCATCTCGGTGGTCGAGTATGCCAAAGGCCGACTCACGCAATCGAGCACCGCTCGGCCGGACCTGTAGACCGCGAGGGACGTTCAGACGTCGCCCCCTGGCCTCACCGGCGATCAGGCGCATGGATCCGGGCTCCGGGTCTGCACGCGAAGCGTTTTGCAGATGGACCTCGGGTGCGCAAGGAACTCGTGATGAGATGATCTGGGCCGTCGTACCAGCCAAGTTCGGCAAATCCGCCAAGGAGCGGCTCGCTCCGGTCCTGGCGCAGGACGTGCGCGAACGACTCGCGAAGGCCATGCTTTCGGACGTACTTCGCGCCCTCGGCGGGTGCCCCGCCGTAGAAGCCACGGTCGTGATCAGCCGGGACGCCGCGGCGCTCGAGCTCGCGGCGGCGAGCGCCGCCGAAGGTCTCCCAGAGCAGGCACGAGGCGGGCTGAACGCCTCGGTCGCCGAGGCGATCGCCCATTGCACGGCCCGCGGCGCGACCGGAGTCGTGATTGCCATGGGCGACCTCCCCCTGCTTCGGCCGGACGACGTCAGCGCAGCCGTAGAGCGTCTCCCGGAACGCGGACTCGTCCTCCTACCGTCGAGCGATGGCACCGGGACAAATCTCGTGGTCGCGCGCCCGCCGGATCTCCTCGAGCCAGAGTTCGGACCGGGCAGCCTCGCGCGGCATCTCGAGCAAGTGCGCCGCAAGGCGATCGTGGCCGTCATACACGAGTGCGCTGGTGCCGCGCTCGACGTCGACACGCCCGCCGACCTCGATCGACTCCGCGGCGCACCGAATGCCAGCGCCGACACCGTGGAGATCGCGCGTCTCGGGCGCGCCGAAGCGCGGCGCACGGCCGGCGCTTAGAAACCGACTACTTCTTCTGCTCCAGCGGCTGCCCGCAGCAGGTGAGCCCGCCGGTGCCGGCCTTCGTCACGATGAACTGCGAAGAGCACTTCGCGCACAGGTAGATCTTTCCGAGTTGCGTCGCCATTGGATCCAATTCCTTTCGATTCAGCGACCCTGGAAACGCGGCTGCCGCTTCTGGTGAAAGCTCGCAATGCCCTCGTCCCGATCACGGGTCGTGTGGAGTAGTACGTAGAGATCGCCTTCGAGTCGAAGGCCTTCAGCCAAAGGCAGGTCAGCCGCCGAGCGCAGAGCTTCCTTGGCCAGGCGCTGGGCGATCGGAGCGCGCGCCGACAGCGTCGCGACCAGCTTGCGGAGATCGGCCGCGAGATCGGTGCGCTTCGATACGATCTGTAGGAGGCCGGCTTCCTTCGCCTGTCGAGCGCTCCAGGTTTCACCCAGAAGGAGCATACGAGCCGCCCGTGCAGCGCCGACGATCCGCGGCAGCCGCTGCGTGCCTCCGTGAAACGGGATGGCACCGGTCTGCGGCAGGCCCAGCTTGGCGCCCGATGCGGCGATCCGGAGATCACAGGCGAGAGCGAGTTCCAGCCCGGCGCCAAGGGCGTCCCCGGCCAACACCGCGACACACGGAACCCGAAGCCGACCAATGGCCTCGATGCCATCGCGCGCGTCGGCCGTCACCGTTTCGTCGTCTCCAACGCAGAAGTCCTTACCGGCGCTCTTCACCACCACCGCGCGGACGTCATCGTCGAGATCAATCATCCCGCACGCTTCTGCGAGCGCGACGTGGACGTCTGGATCGAGCCGCCCCGAGCCAAGCCGAAGCGTGAGCGTGATGACGTCAGCCTTGCGCGCGACGTCGACCGAAGACCGACCTCGAGTCATCGCCCTCGCCTACTCCCCTTCCAACTGCTTGCGAAGGTCGTTGCGCAGGATCTTGCCGAGCGGATTCCGTGGGAGCTCGTCGATGATCTGCACGACCTCGGGCTTCTTGAAGCTCGCGAGCCGCGCGCGACAATGCTCTCCGAGCTCTTCGTGCGAAGCCGACTGGCCGGGCCGCAGAACGACCGCGGCGGCGACGATCTGGCCCCACTCTTCATTCGCGAGTCCGAGGACCGCCACTTCATCGACCGCCGGATGCGTCTGAAGCACACCCTCCACCTCCGCCGGCGCGATATTCTCGCCGCCGCGGATGATCATGTCATCGGCGCGACCGATCAGGAAGACATATCCCTCCTCGTCGATGAAGCCCATGTCGCGCGTGTGCAGGTACCCGTCGTCGTCGGTTCGCGCGCCCCCCTCGACGTTTCCGGCGTAGCCCTTCATGACGCGCGGCGTGCGCACGAGGATCTCGCCGGTCTCGTTGCGTCCGAGTTCCCTGCCCGCATCGTCGACCACCTTCACTTCGACGTCCGGCAAGGGTCGGCCAATCGAACTCAAGCGGCGCAGGACCAGCTCGTCCTTCTCGGCGTCGCCCGTGAGACGGTGGTCGTCCGGACCGAGAACGGTCAGAGTCGAGGTGGTCTCGGTCTGGCCGAACGCGTTCACGAAGCCGCAACCCGAGGGAAACGACTCCAGCGCCCGCCGGATCACCGGCAGCGGCATCGGAGCTCCGCCGTACGAGAGGTTCGTGAGACTCGACAGGTCGAACGAGGCGAACTCCGGGTGATCGAGAATCTTCTTCATCATGGTCGGAACGACGAACGCGTGGGTGATCTTCTCCCGCTGCACCGTCTCCATCCACTCCGCCGGATCGAACTGCGGCAAGAGCACGAGCTTCCGCCCGGTCCACAACGACGTCATGATGTTGGTCGCACCAGCGATGTGATAGAGCGGCACGCAGCTCAGCGCTGCCCCACGCGGCTCGCCATCAGCCATGTCGACGGTGCCCACGACGTACGCGGTAAAGTCGCCGAACGTGAGGAGAACGCCCTTCGGCAGCGAGGTCGTTCCGCTCGTGTACATGAGGATTGAGGTGTCGGTCTCTTCGACCTCGATATCCTCGAAGTCGTCCGTGCCCGATGCGAGCAACGCTTCGAACGACTCGGTGTCGGCGTCCGAGGCTCCCCCGAGCGTTACGCGACGCATCCCGGCAGGAATTCCCTCGAGCTTGGCGAGCGTCCCTCGGTACCGTTCCTCGAAGACCAGGATCTTCAGCTCGGCCCTGCTGATCATGTGGTCGAGCTCGTGAATCTTGGCGCGATAATTCAGCGGCACGAACGTCGCGCCGACCATCGCCGCGGCGTAGTAGCACTCCACATACTGATGCGAGTTCGTCGCGAGGACACCGACCCGGTCTCCCTTCGCCACGCCGCGCGCGGAAAGTGCACTCGCAAGGCGACGCACACGAGAGAGAAGCTCGGCGTAGGTGGCGCGATGCTCGCCGAAGACCAGGATCTCCTGATCCTCGAACATCGCAGCCGGCAAAGAGAGGAAATTCGAGGTATTCATGACCTCTGGTCTGGTAGCCTTCGCGCCAGCCGTTTCTCAAGGGAGAGCCCGTTCGCCAGCTGTAAATCGCGACCACGCCGAAGCGCGTCGAGCGAGGCACGCGCCACGACAGGATCCAGTCGCGCGATCCGACGCGCCCAGCGCTTCGCGGTCACGTCGAGGCGCTCGTGGGGCACGGCATTCGAGGCCAGGCCCGTGCGCGCCGCCTCCCTACCGTCGATCCACCGGCCCGCGAGCAGCATCTCGGCCGCGCGGCCCTCGCCCACCGCCCGCGGGAGCGTCTGGGTGCCGCCGACGCCGGGGATCGCCCCGAGCGCGGTCTCGGTGAGGCCCAGGCGCGCATCCTGCGCACACAGAATCAGATCACACAGCAGGGCCATCTCGAGACCGCCGCCGGCCGCCACCCCATGCACCGAAGCCAGCGTCACCGCGGGAACCGTAGACAAGCTGCGCCAGACGTCGCGCACCTGTCGAATCTCTCGCGCACGGACCGCGGACGGGGCTGTGCCGAACTCGCCGAGGTCACCGCCGCTCGAGAACGCCCGACCGGCGCCGCGCAGGACCACGACCGCGACGGACTCGTCATCCGCGGCGAGAGCCAGTCCTTCGAAGAGCGCATCCCGCAGGTCGCGATCGTAGGCGTTCAAGACGCGGGGACGGTTCAGCGTCAAATTCAGAACGCGAGGATCCACCGGATCACGCGACACGAGCACCGCCGGATTCCGTTTGGCCCTCACGACGCGAGCCCCGCCCTGCGACCACCGATGACCGTCTCGGCGGCACGCCAACTCGCGAGCCCGTCTTTCACTGGATCTGTTTCGAGCACGACCAGGTCCGCCGCGCTACCCGCGCGAAGCCAGGGCAGATCCGCGTCGGCATCACCCCGGACACGCGCGGCCGCGCTCGTGCACATCTCCAAAGCAACGGCTTCCGAGACGACCTCGTCTTCACCGAACGATACGCCCTCCGCGGACCGACGTGTGGTCGCACCAACGAACCCCAATCGAGGATCGGGGGAGATGACGGGAGCATCACTGCTCCCCGCGACGAGGACTCCGGCGTCTCGCAGCGAGCGGAGGGGATACAGCCAGGGCCAGAGCGGCTCCTCGACCTCGCGCTCGTACTTCCGACCACGAGCAACGAGAAAACCCGGCTGCGTCACGACCGCCACGCCGGCCGTCGCCAACCGCTCGACCAGATGCGGCGGACAGAGCGAACAGTGCTCGAGGCGGTCCGGTGCGCGACTCCCGCCGAGCCGCCTGGGGGGTGCCGCAGCCAGAGCGTCGAGGGCTCCCCCGATCACGTCGGGCTCCACGGCGTGGATGGCGATAGCCAATCCCGCCGCTCGTGCGCGACAGATCGCCGCGTGGAACGCACCAGTGCGCGTCGCGTCTTCGGTGGTCGGGAGCAACTTCACCCCGGCGATCTCGACCCGGCCCGCGGCGACATCGCGCGCGGCGATCTCCTCGCCCGCATCGCGGAGCCACACCCGAACTCGCTGTGGAAGCCACCGCTGTTCGACCGCATCCGCGAGAAGGCGCACCCGATCCGCATCGTTGCTCGCGGTGATGTCGTCGATGGAGGCAATTCCCGCGGCGGCGAGCTCGGCGCCCAACTCTGCCAGCGGCAGCCTCAGCGACGCTGCGTCCCGATCGCCACGCAGCAGACCGAGCGCCTCTTCGTGACCGACGACCAGCGCCGGGGCATCCGAACCGGCGGCGGCCGGCAAGCCCGCGCGACGCCTTCCCAGCCCGTTGAGCAAGGAACCGTGCAGTGTGGCGTGCCGAAGCCGGACCGGATTTTGCGGAACGGCTTCATCGAGTTCCCCCGCGGTCGGGTGTCGATGTTCCCGAAGTGCGTGCTCGTCGTAGCCTCGGACCCGGACCCACTCCCCCGGCGGGCGCGTCACCGTGTACTCCCGGAGCCGCGAAAGCAGAGTCGCGACGTCCCGGGGCGCGTCTTGTGCGAGGTCCAACGCCGTCCGCGCCGATGCTGCCGCGACGAGGTGCGCGTGGGAGTCGCTCAGCGCCGGGGCGAGGACCGCATCGGGGTGGCCGAGGTCCTCGTGCCCGTCGCGCGCCCAGTCGGCAACCGAAGCGATCCTGCCGGCCTCGGTGCACACACGCACCGGCTCTCCGAGGGTGAGCGCACCACCGCAGCTCCGCAGAAGCGGACGACCGGCAACGACCAGCCGCACGGGGACGTCCCCCACTTCCCTCAGTCCGAAGAGGGAAGCGGCTTCGCCTCCTTGAGACCCATCTCGGTGTCGCAGCAGGTGATGCTCCCGTCGCCCGGCTTGTTGCACAGAGCTTCGGTACCGCACTTCCCGCAGATGTATCGCTTTCCCAAAGTATTGCTCATGGATCTACTCCTTCATGCTTGCGGTGCCGGCGGCACGACTTCCGCCACCTGCTCTTTGCCACCGGTCTCGATCGTAACCGCGGTCCCCGGCTCCGAAGCCCTGGTGCGAATTCGGGCGAGTGCCCAGACCACCCCGTCATCGGGTCGCCGCACGACACTCGTCACGCGCCCGACCTCACCCTCGGAGGTCTTGATGGCGTCGCCGGGCTCGACCGGCTCGGCAGCACGCAACGTCGCGATCTTCCAGTTCACCTTGCCGCGCGAAGCGATGCGCTCGACGACTTCCTGCCCCAGATAGCAGCCCTTCTTGTACGAAATCGCGCGGTCGAGCGACGGAACCTCGGGGGCCAGCGTGTCGAGGCCGTACTCCGTACCCAACCGACCCATCCCGGCGACCACCCGCTGCACTTCCAGCGCCTCGTCAGAGACGTCTTCGGCGCCGTGTTCGCGCAACGCCGCCAGCACCGCGTCCCGGTCACCGGCCGGAAGCCACAAATGAAACGCGTCAACCCCCAAGTCAGAGAGACGTACGACCCGCGCACCGGCGCCGGCCGCCTGAAGAGTCCGATGCTGCCCTTCGGCAAACGCCGTCAGGTCCTCACCACTCGCAGCGGCCAAAGTGTCTACCGCCCCCGGGCCGCGCACGGCGATTCCAACTGCGTCCGAGGTGTCCAACTCGACGTCGTCCGCAACGATAAAGCGCTCGAGACCCGCTCGCACATCCCCCCGGGCGGACGCCGGACACTCCAGCCAGGCCTCGTTCTCGAGCGCATACACGCGGAGATCCGCCACGACGCGCCCTTGCTCGGTCAGGAGGAGTGCGTGCGTCCCCTCCCCGGCCGAAAGGGAGGCGATTTCGTTGCTCAGCATTCCCTGAAGGAACGTCGAGCGGTCTTCACCCGTCGCGACCAGGAGCGCGCGGTCGTCGAGCAACGAAAGTGCTGCGCGAGAGCGGACCGCCTCGAACCCGACCTGAACGTCTTGCCCCGACGACATGGGTGCGGCTCTAGCAGAGGTCGGGAGAGCGCCGCTACTCGCCCCGAAGGATCGAGAGAGCGGCTTCCACGTCGGCACCGTCGTGGACGATGGCCATGAACGCCCGCGTGATCGCCGACGGATCCGAATGTTGAATGATGTTCCGGCCGTACACGATGCCCGACGCACCGACGCGCATGACTTCGACGGTGCGTCGGAAGATCTCCTCCTCCGAGGCCTTCCCGCCACCGCGAACGAGCAGCGGCTTCCCGCCGGCGACCTCGATCACTCCGCCGTACTCTGAGAGGTCGTCACAGGGGTCGGCCTTCAGGACGTCCGCACCCAACTCGACCGACTGCCGAACGAGGGTCTTGATCGTGTCGGGATCACCATCGACCGCGTAGCCGCCCTTCCCGTCGGGCTTCATCGCGATCGGCTCGACCATGAGCGGCATGCCGTAGCGCTCGCAAGCAGGGCGGATCGCGCACAGGTTGCGCACACATTGCCGATGCAGGCCCGAATGCCCCGGGACCAGGAGGACGAACACGACGACACACGCCGCATCGGCGGCCACCGCCTGCTCCACGGGATCCGCGATCAACTCACAGAACAGCTCGGGAGGGGGGGTCGGGCCGTACACGTTGGCGACGTCCACACGGTAGACCAGCGCCGGCTTGTCTCGCCCCGGACGGTTCTGCAGGAAATGCGCCTGCCCGGGTGCGAGTTGCACCGCATCGGGAGCGGCCGCAACGATCGTGTCGACCGCCGCGCCCATGTCTTCGATCCCACCGAGAAAGCCCGGCGTGTTGAAGATGCCGTGATCGATCGCGACGTCGAGGCAACGCCCGTCCCGCCCGAGGAGCCGACCGAGTCGTGCCTTCACGCGCCCACGGCCGCCCTCGCGGCCGCCCCGGCACCGTACGTGCGTTCGAGGTACACGAGGATGTCGTCCGACTCGAACATCTCCGAGTCCGTGTTCGGGTCCACAAGATACGGCACCTGCATCTTGCCCGAGCGCGCGACGAAGGCGTCGCGCGACGGACTCCCCTTCGCCACGTTGTGCAAGACGTAGGGGATCTCCATCGTGCAAAGCGCTTCACGCACGATGCGACAGAACGGAGACGCCTCGAAACTCCAGAGCTCCAGCGGCTGCTCGGGGGCACGCGCCTCTCGGGCGAACCCACCGATCCCCGGACGCGGGATCGACGAGAGCATCGCGGTCAGCGTGGCGAGGGGCGGCACGGCGAGCGTCCAATGCACGTTGCCGTCGCCGTACGTGTCGAAGAGGTACCTCACGATGTCGTCGGACTCGTACATTTCGACGCCCGTGTTCGGATCGACGAGCCACGGAAACTGGGCCTTCCCACCGCGCCGGACTACCTCGGGGCGATAGCGCTCGCCACCTTTCGGGCACGGATGAACGTCCGCTTCGAGATCCAGAATAGAGAGCGCCTCCCGCGCCTTCCGGCAGAAGGGGCAGCCCTCGAACTCGTAGATCTGTAGACGCTTCTCCGGACGCTTCCCGATGGGGCCGACGGCCATGCCGGCGCCTCCGCGCAGAACCGTCACAGCAGTCGAGCTCAGGATATTCAGAACGTTCATCGTGTCTCCTCGGTCAGACCGAAGTCAGCCAATTGCCGTGGCCGTCGTCGCGACCGTGAACCACATCCGCGTAGCGGGCCTGGATCTTCCGCGTGAGCGCACCCGGCTTCCCGTCGCCGATCGCCCGATTGTCGAGTTCGCGGATCGGTGCAATCTCAGCCGCCGTCCCCGTGAAGAACGCTTCGTCGGCGACATAAATGTCATCGCGCGTCAGGCGCTCTTCGCTCGCCTTGACGCCCAGCTCCTCGAGGAGCGTCAGGACGGTCGACCGCGTAATCCCCGGCAGGATCGAATGGGTGGCGGGTGTCTTCACGACGCCTTCACGGATGACGAAGATGTTCTCGCCGCCGCCCTCGGCCACGAAGCCTTCGGTGTCCAGAAGCAGCGCCTCTTCGTATCCGGCGTTGCGAGCCTCGTGCGACGCCAGGATCGAGTTCACGTAGTTGCCGACGGACTTCGCCTTCGACATCAACGTATTGCTGTGGAAGCGACTGAAGGAGGCCGTCTTCACGGTGATCCCGCGCTCCGCTCCCTCCTCGCCGAGGTACGCGCCCCAGGGCCATACCGCGACCGACACGCGAACCGGATTCGGCGCAGCTAGTCCCATCTCCCCGTCGCCAAGGAAGACCAGCGGCCGCAGATAACACTCCGGGAATCCGTTGCGACGCACGGCCTCGACGCAGGCGTTGGCGACGTCCGCGGGTTCGAACGGGATCTTCATGCCGAGGATGCGCGCCGAATCAAACAAGCGGCGGTTGTGCGCATCCAGCCGAAAAATGGCGGACCCGCCCCCCTCAGTCTCGTAACAACGGATGCCCTCGAAGACGCCGAGGCCGTAATGCAGGGTGTGCGTGAGGACGTGCACCTTCGCCTCGTCCCAAGGCACGAAGCTGCCGTCCATCCAAATCCAGGAACCCTTCTCCACGTTGTCCTCCGATTTCCTACTGAGAGATCCGTCGCGCCCGGCTCAGGCCGCTCGCTGAACGTCGCTGTTCGCTTCGCGCTCGAAAGCCGCGAGATCCTCGAGGGCTCGGGCGGCCATCGCCAGCTTCTTGTCGCGCCCCTTCATGCGGCGCCCGCCGAGCTCCGGGAAGAGACCGTAGTTCGCGTTCATGGGCTGGAACTCTTTGCGGCCTTCCTCGCTGACGTACCGAACGAGCGAACCGAGCGTCGTCGTGGCGGGCGGCACCATCGGCGCCGCACCGACGGCGAGTCGCGCGGCGTTCAGCCCCGCAAGGTAACCGGCGCTCGCCGACTCGAGATAGCCTTCGACTCCGACGAGCTGCCCCGCCAGCAGCAAGTCCGGGCGCGACCGCGCCTGCAACGTCGGGAGCAACAGCCGCGGCGAGTCGATGAACGTGTTTCGGTGCAGGCTTCCCAGCCTGACGAACTCCGCCTGCTCGAGTCCAGGGATCTTCCGGAAGATCCGTCGCTGCTCTCCGTAGGTCATCTTCGTCTGAAAGCCCACCATGTTGAATAGGCTCGCGCGGTGGTCGTCTTGTCGGAGCTGCACGACCGCGTGAGAACGGCGACCCGTCCGCGGATCGGTGAGACCGACTGGCTTCAAGGGTCCGAAGGCCAGCGTCTGCACGCCGCGGCGAGCCATCTCCTCGATGGGGAGACAACCTTCGAAGTGAACGCAACGCTCGAAGTCGCGGGTTTCCACCTTCTCGGCCGCGAGGACGTCGGCCACCAGGGTCTCGTACTGCTCTTTGTCCAGGGGGCAGTTGATGTAGTCATCCGACCCTTTGCCGTAGCGCGAGGCACGGAACGACTTCTCCATGTCGATCGAGTCCGCCGCAACGATGGGCGCGATAGCATCGTAGAAGTAGAGGTAGTCCTGACCGAAGGCGACGCGCAGCTTTTCCGCGAGCGCGCTCGAGGTCAGCGGACCCGACGCGATGATGGTCAGACCGCTCGGGACATCGACCACCTCTTCCCGACAGATCCGGACGCCGGGCAACGACTCGATCGCGGCGCTCATGTCCGCGGCAAAGCCGTCGCGGTCGACGGCGAGCGATCCCCCGGCTGGTACCCGGTTACGCTCGGCCACGTCCATGACCAGAGAGCCGAGTCGACGCATCTCCTCCTTCAGAAGCCCGACTGCAGTCGTCTGCTCGGCGCTCCGAAAGCTGTTCGAACAGACGAGCTCCGCGAGCCGATCGCTCGTGTGCGCCTCGGTGCCCCGCACCGGCCGCATCTCGAAGAGATCGACCTCGATGCCACGGCGGGCGAGCTGCCACGCGGCTTCACAACCAGCGAGGCCCCCTCCAACGATCTGGACGCGTTCCGTCATGCCCGGACCTTAGCCAGCCGGACAGCGCGGGGAAACTCGGCCCGGATCCGGGCCGCCAATGCACGGCCGCCAGGCAACCGGCTCCGGCGGATCCACCGGCGGGACCTCCTTGCAGGTAGGATACCCCGTGCAGCCCACGAACTTTCCAAACTTCCCCCAGCGCAAAGTGCATGGGCTTCTCACACCGCGCCGTTGCGTCCCCACTTCAGGATCATGAGGGACGATCATCGCTCGCAGGTGAACTCGGTGCGGAGATCCTGCGGCGTCCCATCGCTCATGCCCTGGGCCCACTTGCCTGCGCGAACCGGCCACCGGGTCCGCGGACGATGCGACCCCGGACCTCGAGATCCAGTAGGTCCGCCCAGATCTCCTCGACGCTTCGGTGCGCTCGTACGACCATCTCGTCCACGGTCAGCGCTCCTTCGCCGATCGCGGCCAGAAGAGCCGCGGCTCCAGCCGCTTCCTCTTCCGGCTCCGCACAAGATTCGAAGGCATCGAGCCTCAGCTCCTCCAGGATGTCGTGGACGTCCTCGACCAGCCGCGCCCCGTCCTTTAGGAGGGAGTGCGGACCCTTTGAGCGGGGCGCCCCCGCCGGCCCGGGCACGGCGAAGACCTCGCGTCCCTGCTCCGCAGCCTGCCGCGCGGTGATGAGGGAGCCGCTTCGTTCGGTCGCCTCGACCACGACGACGCCTAGCGAGAGGCCGCTGATCAACCGGTTCCGCCGCGGGAAGTGGTACGCACGCGGCTCCATCCCCGGCGGCCATTCGCTCACGATCAGGCCCCGCTCGAGAATCTCCTCTCGGATGCGGCGGTTCCTCCGTGGATACACGACGTCGGTCCCACCCCCGACGACGGCCACGGTCACGCCCCCCGCCTCGAGCGCTCCCGCGTGCGCGGCCCCGTCGATGCCCAGGGCGAGGCCACTCACGACCGCGACACCCGCTGCTGCCAGATCCCGACCGAGGCTCCGTGCCGTCGCCAGGCCCTGCGCAGTCGCATCGCGCGCACCGACGATCGCGACCGCGAGCCCACCGAGCCCAGCGCCCCATGCCCCGCACCCTTCGACGAAGAGGACGTCCGGCGGGTCGAAGATGTGGCGCAGGGGCCCGGGGTACTGCTCGTCTTCGATCGATACGGCGACGCCACGCGCTCGGTCCTGTGCCATTTCACCTCCACACGCCCGGTCGGGCGGGACTCGGATCCACCGGAGACGGTAGGCGCACGGCACGTGCGCGGCCATGTGGCAGGTGACAAGAATCCAGCCGGCCGGTAGACCGAGGCCATGCCCACCCCGGGAGACATTCTGTCGAACATGCCCGAGCAGTTCGACGCCGAGGCCGCGCGCGGCCTGAACGTCGTCGTCCAGTTTCACCTCGGCGGTCCCGACGGGGGAACGCATCATGTGGTCATCCACGACGGCACCATCGAGGTCGCACGAGGTGCTCACCAGAAACCGACGATGAGCCTCACCCTCGAAGGCTCCGACTTCGTCGCGCTCGCAACCGGCGAGCTTCGGCTTCAGCTCGCCTTCATGAACCGCAAGGTGCAGATCGCCGGGGATCTCGGCATGGCCTCGAAGCTGCTCGCCATCCTCGGGATCGGTCGCCGATGATCAGCCGACGTCGAGCCGGAACACCCGCGCGCGCGCGCGCCTAGCCGGATCGTACTCGACCCACTTCTCCGCCGGTACGTCGTCGGCCGTGTGCTGGGTGAAGCCGTTGCGCCCGAAGAATCGCGCCGCCCTCTCCGACGTCGTGACCGCAAAGACGTACGCCATTTTTCGTCGCCCAGCTTCGAGCAGGAGGCGCTTCACCAGACGCCCGCCGATGCCCTCCCCTTTGAAGCGCGTGAAGGCATAGAGCGCGCTGATCTCGCCGACCGACGCACGACCGTCTTTCCACTTACGGAGCGCGCCGACACCCGCGAGATGCCCGGCCCCGACCCAGACGCCGAACCCGTCGAGAAGAACCTCGGCCATCTGGTCGGCGGTGCGCGGCTTCAGGAGCCCTTCTTTCTGGCCGCGCGCGATCAACCGCTCGACCTCGTGGAAGTCGTCGACCGCCAGCGGTTCGACGTGGCAGTGATCGTCTCGTGAGATGAAGGTGCCCGACCCCTCGTAGGTGAACAGCTCGCGGGCGAGGCCATCGATCTTGCACAGGTTGACCGACGACACGCCACTATCGAGCACCTGATCGATCTCGGTCAGAAGACCCCGCCGATGCCCGAAGCCCTGGAACTCCGCCTCACCGACGGCCAGCAGGGCATCCAGGCTGGAACCGTCGAGGTAGGACAGGGAGCGCTTCCCGCGTTTCTGAACGAGCCCACCGACCCGGTCGATGAGCACGAGCTTCGAGACGCGAAAACCCGACGCGACGCGGCACGCCATCTCCAGAGCAGGCGCCTCCCCCACGACGAGACACAGCGGACGGACCCGCAGGATCCTCCAAACATCGACGAGGCGATCGGCCTCGGCCTGATCCCAGGCGACGACGTCGGACCGACCGCCGGCGGGCGGACCACGCCGGGATCGACGAGACGGGGCCCGCGGCAAGCCGAGCCACCGACGCCACAGAGCGGCCGGATCGCTCTGGGTCCGGGGACTGCTTTTCGGCGCCGCCGATGCCGGGGCGTTCCCCACAACCAGGACGACCCCGGCTCCGCACCCCAGAAGATCTCGGACGACCGTGGCCAGGCGCCGGCGAGAGCCGACCGCCTGCAACACCTCCCGATCGGCGGCGAGCACCAGGGTGCGGCCCCGGAACTCCTCGAGATAAAAATCCTTCTCGGCGAACGCGGCCACGGCCGAGGCGATTATCACATGGGCCGCGGAAATGCGCACCCGCGTTGTGTTCCCGACAACACGGACGTAGAACCAGCGTCTCTTGAGAACAGGCGTGCATTTCCTGGTTGCCGTCTTGATCGCGACGACACTGTTCGAACAGACGGCTTGGGCCACTCCTGGTGGTGTGGTGGCCGCAGAGAACGCGATCGCGGCCGAGGTCGGTATTGCCGTCCTCGACGAAGGTGGCTCCGCCGTCGACGCGGCCATCGCGGCGTCGCTGGCGGCCTGCGTCGTCCACTCCACATCCTGCGGCATCGGGGGCGGCGGATTCATGGTCGTCTACGATGCGACCACCAAGAAGAGCGTCGCTCTCGATTACCGCGAAGTTGCGCCCGCCGCGGTGAGCGAGTCGCTCTATCTCGAGAACGGCAAGTACGTTCGCGAGCGAAGTCGGCTCGGCCCCCACGCGATCGGCGTCCCCGGGGAGATTGCCGGGCTCGCCGCTGCGCATGCCCGCTTCGGCCGTCTGCCGTGGAGCCGCCTAGTCGCTCCCGCAGCCCGCCTCGCCCGAGAGGGCTTCCCGGTCACCGCCCACATGGGGAGGAAGCTCGCATCGAGCCGGGACGGCCTCGCCAAGGACCCCGAACTCGCCGCCCTCTTCCTGAACCCGGACGGCTCCGCCCCAAAGGAAGGCGAAACCCTCCGACTCACGGCACTCGCAGACACGCTCGATGCGGTCGCGAAGGACGGCCCCGAGGCCTTCTACTCGGGCAAGGTCGCACACTCGATCGCGAAGAGCGTGCGAGATGCCGGCGGCGTGATGACCGAGAAGGACCTTGCCGACTACGAGCCGGTTTGGAGAGAGCCGCTCGAGACGACGTACCGAGGAAGCACGATCTACACGATGCCCCCGCCCAGCGCCGGCGGCACCGCCGTAGTCCTCGCGCTCGATACGTTGTCGGGAATGGACGTGAAGAGCCTCGGAGCGACGTCGCCCGAGCGCTACCACCTCTTCGCGGAGATCCTGCAGCACGCGTTCGCCGATCGCGCGGTCTCATCCGGAGACCCCGCGTTCGACCCGCCGCCCCCCGCCGCCGACGGCGCCGCTCTTCGCACCCGGATCGACACCGCGAAGACGCATCCCGCCGAGTACTACGGCACGACCAGAACCGCGGGCCGCGCGGGCGCCCCGCCGGACGACGCCGGGACCGGTCACATCTCCGTGATCGCCCCCGACGGCAGCGCCGCCGCCGCCACGACGACGATCAACACGGCCTTCGGCGCCCTGCTCGGCGCCCGCGGCAGCGGCGTGACTCTCAACAACGAGCTCGACGACTTCAGCTTCCCCGCTCCGAACTACTGGGGCGTGGCCCCCGGCAAGACCAACCACATCGCACCCCGCAAACGGCCGACCAGCAGCATGACCCCGACCATCGCCGTGCAGGACGGCAAAGCCGTCGTCGCGGTCGGAGCCTCCGGGGGGCCCCTCATCATCAGCGCCACCCTGGAAGTCCTGACGAACGTGCTGGATTTCGGCCTTCCGCCGGAAGCCGCAGTCGCTGCGCCTCGAATTCACCACCAGTGGCAGCCCCAGATGCTCCTGATCGAGCCGGGCATCGGCCCCGCCGACCGCAAGACCCTGGAGACCCTTGGACACGAGATTCGTGAGATTCCGGGCGTCGCCGCCGTCTCTTTAGCGACGGCTTTTCCCGCAAACGGCCCCGCCGGGGCCGGGGATCCGCGAAAAGGGGGAGCCGCACGGACGGGAAACAGGGGTGACCGGGATCTGGACGGATGCGAGGATGTGGGCAAGGACGAGCCTTGTCCCGCGGTGGCGGGCAAGCTTTCGCCCTGAACACGCCATGGCCTCCGAACCCGCGATCATCTCAGTCATCGTTGCCACGAGAGACCGTGCCCAAAGCCTCGAGCGGCTCCTGGGCAGCCTCGAGGATCTCGACGCGCCTCCCGTTCCGTACGAGATCATCGTCGCGGACAACGGCTCGACCGACGGCACGCCCTCGCTTCTCGCCGAGTGGCGACGCCACGAAGAAGCACGCACGGTCGTGCGCGTGGCCGAACCGGGCAAATCGCGAGCGGCCAACTCGGCCATCGCCGCTTCCGAGGGAGAGCTCCTCGCTTTCGTCGATGACGACGTCGTCACCGACAAGCGCTGGCTCGTCGAGATCTGGAACTACTTCAGCGAGAACGACTGTGCGGCCGCACAAGGTCTGGTCGATTGGCCCGACGAAGCGAGCGCCGACCCCGCGCTGCGCTGCGACTTGGAGAAGTACGGCACGATCGTCCGCGTCCACCAGTCGCCCGAAGCACCGAGCCAGCGCCTGACAGGCGCGAACATGGTCCTGCGCCGTCACGCGTTCAACGTCGTCGGTGGCTTCAACGAGAAGCTCGGCCCCGGCGCCGCCGGGGCGAGCGAAGACACCGAGCTCGGGCAACGCATTCTCGCCGTCGGCGGATGGATCGGATACGTGGAGCACGCGCGGGTCGTCCACGAGGTGGACCCGACGCGACTCACCGAGAGCCACTTCGCCGAGCATCATAGGCGGCTGGGTCGAAGCCGCTTTGAGTACAAGCACAACGGGCTGCTCTCGAGCATCCTGCCGAACCTCGCGAAGTCCGCGTTCCAGTACGGCCTGTACTCGGTCCTGCGCAACGACGTGCGCAAGTACCGGGCGAAGGGCCGCCTGTATCACTACAGCGCGATGATCGGCGTCCGCCGCGACGGCGGCCCGCCTTCTCGCGCGGCGTAGTCGCCCGCATCGCCGCAGTATCCTCGCGGGGAATCGTCTCCCGGCATCGTTACTCCGGCCAATCGAGCGGCCCGGGCGAGTAGCCCAGCCGCCCGGCATCGTCAGCCGGCCCATCGCGCAGCGTCCCCCTCATCGCCGCCGTCGATGATGCGCCGCTCGCCTGTTCGCGGTAAACTCGCGTCGATGCAGAAACCCCGCAAGCAAAGCCCGGCGCGCAAGAAACGTCGCGCCCTCGTTCTCGGCGGCGGGATCTCAGGCCTCGGGGTGGCAATCCTACTGGCCAGGCGCGGCTGGAGCGTCCGGGTCCTCGAGCGCGACCACCGGCCGCCGGTGGCTACCCCCGAAGATGCCTTCCGATTCTGGAGGCGTCCGGGCCTGCCCCAGTTTCGGCACTCGCACACCTTCCTCGCGCGTCTGACCGCCGTCCTGCGCGAACACTTCCCCGAGGTCCTGACCGCCCTGCGCGCCGCAGGCACCATCGAGATCCCTCTGACGATCGGAACGCCCCCCTCCCTGGATCTCGGCCCCCGCGAGAAGGGCGACGGCGAGCTCGTGCTGCTGGGTGCCCGACGCGCCGCCTTCGAGTGGGCCCTGCTCGAGGTCGCTCGCAGCCGCCCCGAAATCGAGATCACCGAAGGGGTCTACTGCGAGGATCTCCTCCACGAACCCGGGCCCCGAGGCCAGCCACCGCAGATCGTCGGCGCACGGATCCGCTCTCTGCCGGCCCTGTCGACCGCAGGAGACGACGGCCAGATCCCGTGGAAGTCCGGCGGGACCCCGCGCGCACAGGGCCGCGCGCGCCAGATTCGTGCCGATCTCGTGATCGACGCGACCGGGCGCCGGTCCAACGCGGACAGGTGGCTCTCGGCGATCGGCGTGGACGCTCCGGAGGAAGAACGCATCCCGACCGGGATCTACTACTTCACCCGGTTCTATCGACTGACGGGAAGTCGCCCTCCGGGCGGCAGCACCGGCCTGGTCGCGGGCGACGTCGGATGGCTGAAACTGGCGACGTTCCCCGGCGACGGGGACACCTTCTCGATTACCGTCGGGGCCAACATCGACGACCGCCCTTTTCGCGCTCTGTCCGACCCTAAAGTGTTTGAGGCGCTCATCACCTCGTTCCCGCAGATCGCCGTGTGGCGGGCGCACGGCGTCTCACAACCGATCGACGGCGCGGACACGCCCGTACTGGTGATGGGCGGACTCGAGAACTTGAAGCGACGCTTCGACAAGGACGGCGTCCCGCTGGTCCGCGGCTTCGTCGCGGTCGGTGACTCCCTGTACCACTCGAATCCCATCTATGGCCGAGGCGTCACGTCCGGCATGCTTGCGGTCACACTGCTGGACCAGGCACTCAATGCGCACCCCGGCGAGATCGACGCCGCGATCGCGACGTACCACGCGCGCGCCCGCGTCGAGGTCGAGCCGTTCTGGCGTCACGCCGCCGCCAGCGACCGGATGTCTCAAGCGATGCGGGAGAACCGGAACCGGGAGGACGACCCGTCCGACCTCTGGTCCTGGGCCTGGTCGTGGGTTTCTGACCCGACGGCACGCGTGACCGAACTCAGCAGCCGCGCAGCAAAGACCTTCCTCGAGCAGGGCTTCGGCCCCGCGCTTCGCGAAGACGGCCAGGTCTACCGGGCTGCGATGCGGGTCATGAACATGCTCGACATGCCCCAGGACGGACTCCTCTCGGCAAACGTGCTGTCGAGAGCGGTGCCCTATCTGGTGCGCTCGCTGGTCTGGCCGCCTCACGAACAGGCGTTCCCCGGACCGACACGTACAGAAGCCCTCGCGCTCATCGAAAAGATGGAGAACGAGGGAGAGAAGCCGGCGCGACCGCGAAAGACCCAGCCACGGTCGAAGAGCACGCGGCTTCGCCCAGACTCCGAAGTCGCCGGGCACGCTTAGGCTGCCCGCGCATGTCCGGCCTGAAAGATCTGAACGACCGCGTCGTGGTGGTCACCGGCGCCTCCAGCGGACTCGGCCGTGGTCTCGCACGGACGATGGCCGCACGCGGAGCCCGCGTGGCCCTTGTCGCGCGACGGACCGACCGACTCGAAGAGGTCGCCGCCGAGATCCACGCCGACGGCGGCGACGCGGTCGTCGTGACCTGTGACGTGGGCTCGCCCGCGTCCATCGAGCAGGCGTCCGGGAAGGTTCTCGCATGGCATGGGCGGATCGACGTTCTCGTGAACGCCGCGGGCTACGCGCGACATCTGCTCTTCAAGGATCAGGATCCGGCCGACGCCGAGCGCATGATGGACGTGAACTACTTCGGCATCGCGAACTGGATCCGCGCAGTCCTCCCGTCGATGCGCACTGCCGGGTGCGGTTGGATCGTGAACCTCTCCTCCTTCGCCGGCAGGCTCGGCCAACCCGACGAGGCGAGCTACGCCGCGACGAAGTTCGCGGTGACCGGGCTCTCCGAAAGCCTCGCGATGGAACTCGAGCCGCTCGGGATCCACGTGATGTGCGTGTACCCGGTGCTCGTGCGAACCGAGATGTTCGACGATGCGACGCTCGCCCGCATGCCCGAGCGAACCCGGAACAGCTTCATCGAAGTGGACGAGTTCTGCGACACGGTGCTCGCTGCGCTCGCCCGAGGGGCCTACGAGGTCACCGTCCCGCGACGGTTCGGACTCATCTACCTGCTCCGGCTGCTCTTCCCCGGGATGATGCGGAAGCAAACCGCCGCGATCCGCCTCCCCATCCTGCCGGATTTGAAGCGCTAATCCATTCCGCCCGCCGAACCGAGAAACCCACATGAGCAATCCCCGATCGTCGGTCGCGACGCTGGCCCTTGTCCTTCCTCTCCTCCTAGCCGGCCCCGCGACGGCGCGACTGATCGGAACACTCGAAGAACCGGTCAACGGCGGGCAATGCGCCGGGATCGGTAACATTCGCGGCTGGGTTTACAGCAGCACTGGCTCCGAGCTCGTTCAGCCCTTCCAGGTATCGATAGACGGGCAGAAGTCGATCGAAGTGCCTTGCTGCGGAAGCCGCGGGGACGTTTCGAGCAAACAGGCCGGCGCCCCTGCGCGTAGCGGCTTCTCCGGCGTCCTGAACTTCGGACTGCTGTCACCGGGCAGCCACAAGGTCTCCATGTCGATCCAGAGCCGAGCGGGTGAAAAGCTCACCCTGGAGACGACCTGCACCAGCCGGCGCATCGGGGCGGACCCTCGCCTCTCCGACCTCGATCTCGACAACGACGGCGCGGGGTACTGTGAGAGCGACCTCGACGACCCGAGCCTGATCTGCTGCGAAGGCGTGAAGACGGTCGGCCCGGGCGGCGCCCAGATCTGCCAGAACGTCTGCTACCGCTGGGACCGTGCCGCCCAGGGCCTGGTAATGAGCGCCGGACCGGTCCTCGCAAACCCCCAGTGCCACAGCGACGACTGACCCGCCCGCGGGCCCCTCGCTGGCGGGGGCTTGCCCCGCCGCGGCCCCGCGCCTATAGCAGCGCGTCACAGCTCGGGGTCGAGTTGAAAGTCTCGACGGCGACCCCTACTCTAGTGGAAACGTCGTTTCAGTTCGTGTACGTTGCGTCGGCACCGCTGGCGGGTGTTGGGGGACGGGGCGGCGACGCCTCCCCGGGGGAAGCGGAGGAGCGCTGCGATGGCCACACCACTCAAGATCGATATCGAAGAGGGACGCCTGGATCCGTCCATCCCGCCCGACGTCGCGATGTTCTCGTTCTATCGCAACGCCGAGCAGCACGGCGCGAACCTGCTCTTCCGTTTGCTGAAGCACCTGACCGACCCCGACGCGCAGGCGATGCTCTCGCAGCACCTGGCCGAGGAGACGCAGCACGCATGGCTCTGGACCGACCGGATCCTGCGCGCGGGTCACAAGCCGATGATCGTCGCCGACGGCTATCAGACGCGGATCGGCCGCGCCGCGGGCGTGCCCCGCGACATCGTCGACCTGCTCGCCCTCACCGTAGTCGTCGAGCAGCGCGCGCTGCGCCGCTACCAACGCCATCTGCGGCGCCCGAACCTGGACGAAGACACCGAGCAGGTCCTGCGCACCGTCACGAAAGACGAGGCGTGGCACATCGACTGGATTCGGAAGCACGGCCGCGAACTCGCCAAAGAGCGCGGTGCCCCCGAGCGCTTCGAGGAGTCGATCAAGAAGTACCGCGCCATCGACGAAGAAGTCACCAAGGTACTCGAGGCCAAGGAACGCGAGATGCTCGGCGAGGCCTACGCGGACGGCTGACCGCGCCTCGCGCACCCCGCACCCCGCACCCCGCACCCCGCAGACCCTCTGCAATGCGCGCCTGCATAGGCAACACCGCCAGCTTGAGTTACGGGCCCGAAAGTCCGTTGACACTCTCAGATGCGGAGAGCCAAGCTAACTCCGGAGCTCACGGATATGACAAACAATTCCCTGCTGGGCCGCGGCGCCCAGCGAAATTCTCTCGTCGCCGCAACCTTCCTCATTCCGCTGCTGCTGGCGCCACGCGCCGATGCTGGGCAGCAGGTTCTCGAGAACCCGGGGGGCGGCTCGTACCGCTCCGGCGTCTCGGTGATTTCGGGCTGGGCCTGCAACGCGACCACGGTGACGATCGAGCTCACCGGGACGGCCGGCTCGGAAACCGTGGAAGCGAACTACGGCACCCCACGCGCCGACACCGCGGTCCCCGCTCACTGCGGCACGGGTGACGAAGACAACGGCTTCGGAGTTCTCACGAACCTGAACCGTCTCGGCACGGGTCCCGCGACCGCGGTGTTGAAGCTCGACGGCGTCGCCGTCGCGACCAACGACTTCACGATCACGAAGCCCACGGACGAGAACTTCAACCGCGACATCAGCGGTTCCTACACGCTGCCGTCGTTTCCGAGTGCCGGTGAAGCCCTCGACACGGTGTTCACCACGAGCATCCAGAACTTTGGAATCGCGCCCGCCGGGTCCTCACCGGCAACGACCGTCGCCTCTTCGGAGTGCGCGGGCGGTTTCGTCACCAAGTGTAATCTCGAGAACCCGGGCGTCTCACAGTTCGTCAGCGGGATCGTCGTGTTCTCCGGTTGGATCTGTGACGTCGTGGGCAGCGTTCGACTCGTCCTGACGGGCTCGGCTGCGACCGAGACTCTTATCCCCGCCTACGGCACCAGCCGCGGCGATACCAGTTCGATCTGCGGAGACAGCAACAACGGCTTCGGTGCGCTCTCGAATGCAAACCGCCTCGGCGCCGGGCCCGCCACTGCGGAACTCTACATCGACGACGTCCTCGCCGTGACCAACTCCTTCTGGGTCACGAAGCCGTCGGACAAGAACTTCAACCAGGACCTCGCGGGCGAGTACACCCTCCCCGGGTTTCCAAATTCGACCAGCGACACGATCGTGATCTGGCAGAAGGCCGACCAGAACTTCTCCATCAAGGAAGTCGTGTCTCCGACCGGAGGCCCGACGCCGACGCCGGTACCCGGCTCGATTCCGACGCCCGGCATCACGCCGACGCCGAGCCCGATTCCGACGGCGACGCCTGACGGTGGCGGCGCCACGCCGACTCCCGACGGAGGCTCGACCCCAACGCCGACTCCCGGCGGTGGCGGGCCGGTCTGCGGCAACGGAATCGTCGAAGAAGGCGAGAACTGCGACGGCGCCGACCTCGGCGACAACGAGACCTGCGAAGAGGTCTACGGCGGCTGGAACTCCAACGGGCCCGACGATTGCCTTCTCGGCAGCACGCTGACCTGCGGCGCCGACTGCCAGTACGACGGCACGCTGTGCTCGTGCCTCTGCCTGGACGACTCGGATTGCTACCTCCCCGAGGGCTACTTGCTCGACTGCACGCCGACCTACTGCGTCTCCACTTCGGAAGGCGGGGCGTGCGATCCCCTGGACGTGCCGGACTGCCTTTGTGAGATCGGCGATCTCGGCGACGTCGAAGGCGCCTGCCTCGGAAGTGACGATGAGAACGACGTCCACGGCTTCTGTATCGTGAACCCGTTCGACCCCGGCGAGTACGACGCGCAACTCGACGCGGTCTGCAACGGCGTCGACGGCGGATACGTGGACGAGCCGCGCTGCAACTACTGCGACTTCTGAGAACGGTGTAGACTCCCTCGGCCATGGCGGCACGCAGGGAGGACATCGCAGGAATCATCCTCGCAGGAGGAGGCTCCACGCGCATGGGGCACCCAAAGGCGACCCTGCGCTGGGACGGAGTCACGTTCATCGAGAGCGAGTTGCGGGCCCTGCAGAGTGCCGGACTCGCGCCGCTCGTCGTCGTCTGCGGGATCCACGCAGACGAAACGCGCTCCGCTCTACCGACGGGGCTCGAGGTCGAGGTCCACGAGAACCCCGACCCCGACCGGGGTCAGCTCTCCTCGTTGAAGATCGCCCTGCGCGCCCTCGCCCCTCACGACACGCGGACCGCCGCGCTGGTCACACTCGTCGATCATCCGGCCGTGAAGCTGGCGACACTCGAAGCGCTGTGCGACGCCGCGCTTCCCGATCGAATCGTCGTGCCTCGATTCGAAGGGCGGCGGGGACACCCGGTCGTCTTCGGCCGCGAGATCTTCGACGAGCTGCTCGCGACCCCGGACGAGTCCGGCGCGCGGCCGGTCGTTCGCGCGGATCCGAACCGGGTCGTCGAAGTGGAGACCGACGATGCCGGCGTGCTCGTCGACATCGACACGCCCGAGGATCTCGCCCGTGCGCGGCAACGCGAACCGCGGCGCTAGCGCTGCCGCCGACCGGCGATGATCTCGCCAACGATCGAGACCGCGATCTCCGCCGGCGTCTCCGCGCCGATCTCGAGACCGATCGGCGCGTGCAGCCGTTCGAGTTCCGCCTGCGCGATACCCTGTTCCACGAGCCACTCGCGGATCCGACGAACGCGGCGCTTGCTCCCGATCATCCCGACGTAGGCGGCCTGCATCGAGAGGGCGACTTGGAGGCACTCCGCGTCGAGGCGGTGCCCACGCGTGACCAGGACGACGTGACGATCGGATCGGTCGCCGAGGTCACGGAGGCGCGCCGGCGGATCGCCTACGAGAATCCGCGCGGCAGCCGGCAGCCGGACCGGATTCGCGAACGAGGCCCGATCATCGAGAACCGTCACCGAGAACCCGGCAGGCGCGGCGATCGCGCATACGGCGGCACCGACATGCCCCGCGCCGACCACCACGATCTCCGGCGCCTCGGCCACCGGCTCCGCGAAGACGCGCTCACCCGTGTCGAGTGAGACGCCGACCGGCACGTTCGTGCGCAGGGCCTCCTCCGCCGCCTCGGCCGCGGCTCGATCCACTTGCGCCGAGCCGAACGGGAACGTCTGTACGCCCGCCTGGTCCACGAGCGTCTTGCGCCCGATCCACTCGTCGGGCGCCGCAATGGCGGTCACGACGGCAAGCGGGCCGCGGCCGCGAAGCTCGTCGACGGCACCGAAGAAGTCCATCGTCGGGACGCCGCCCACGGCATCGTCGAGCCGTTCCAGGAACACGTCGAGCACGCCACCGCAGATCGAGGGGCTCTCGAAGCCGTCTTCCTCAAGGAGGCTCACCTCCACCAGCTGCGGCTCTCCCGTCGCCAGGGTGCGCTGCGCGCGCCCGAGGACCTCGGCTTCCCCACAACCACCTCCGATCGTTCCCACCGACCCCGTCGCCGGGTCCACCAACATGCGCGCGCCCACCTTCCGCGGCGTGGAGCCACGCGTCCGGACGACCGATGCCACGACCACGCCGGAGGACTCCGCGCGCAAGGCGAGTCGCCGACGGACGTCGTCGAGGAACGCGGAGAAGTCGTCCATGAGCGTGAACCTACCACCGTTTGCATCGTCGAGCCCGCGTACCTAGTGTCCCATCCGTGAGAGAGCTTCGATATTCCGCTCCGGCATCGGTGGATGAAGCACTCGAGTGCCTGGCGGACGGTAGCCAGGACCCTCGAATTCTCGCCGGTGGAACGGATCTGCTGATCCAGCTTCGCGCCGGCGCCCGGCACGCGCGTCACCTCGTCGACATCAAGCGCATCCCGGAGATGAACGTGCTGCACGCTAACGCGCGCACCGGGCTGCGTGTGGGTGGAGCCGTCTCCTGTGCTGAACTCGTCGAACATCCGGCGGCCGGGGATCTCTTCCCGGGCCTGATCGAGGCCGCCGCCCTGATCGGCTCGACCCAGATCCAGAACCGGGCGACGCTCGCGGGAAACCTGTGCAACGGCTCACCCGCCGCCGACACGACACCCGCCCTCCTCGCTCTCGATACCACCTGCATCATCGCGGGCCCGGCCGGACGCCGCGAACTGTCGGCCGCAGAAGTGGTCACGGCGCCGGGGCGCACCCTGCTCGCGGACAACGAGCTCCTCGTCGAGATCCGCGTGCCCCCGCCGCCTCGCGGCGCGTCGGATGCGTACCAGCGGCTCATTCCCCGCTCCGAAATGGACATCGCCGTTGTCGGAGTCGGCGCAAGCCTGGTGCTCGAAGACGACGGCACCTGCTCCGCGGCGCGGATCGCACTGGGCGCCGTCGGCCCCCGCGCGTTCCTCGCGACGCAAGCAGCCTTCAGTCTGGTCGGAGGACCGATCGACGAGGCCGCCCTCGAGAAGGCCGGCACTCTGGCCGCCGACGTCGCGCAGCCCATCTCCGACAAGCGCGGCACCACCGAGTACCGTCGCGAGATCACCGCAGTTCTCACCCGCCGCGTCGTCGCAGACGCCGCCCGGCGCGCCAAGGGGAATGTCTAGTGGCGAAACTGCATCTCTCGACCCGACTGAATGGCGAAGACGTCGAGTTCCTCTGCGAGCCGCGCCAGAGCTTGCTCGAGGTCCTGCGCGACGTTCTCGATCAGACAGGCACGAAGGAAGGATGCACCACGGGCGACTGTGGCGCGTGCAGCGTCATCCTGGACGGCCGCGTGGTGTGTTCCTGCCTCGTTCTCGCACCGGAAGTCGCGGGCCGAGATATCGAAACCGTCGAGGGGCTTGCCAACGGCGAACACCTCCACCCGCTGCAGCGCAAGTTCCTCGAGCACGCAGCCCTCCAGTGCGGCATCTGCACCCCCGGATTCCTCGTCGCCGCTCGTGCCCTGCTCGACCGCAACCCGGACCCAAGCGAAGCCGAAGTGCGCTACCACCTTGCCGGCAATCTCTGTCGCTGTACCGGATACGACAAGATCGTCCGCGCCGTCCTCGATGCCGCCGCTGAGATGCGGGGCGCGTGAGGTTGCCATGAGCACCACGAAGCTAGGCGAAGCACCCCGCGAGTTTCGCGTCATCGGCACGCGCCCTATCCGTCACGACGGAATCGACAAGGTCACCGGGCGCGCCGTCTACGGCGCCGATGTCACGCTGCCCGGCCTCCTGCAGGGCAGCGTGCTGCGCAGCCCCCACGCACACGCGCGCATCCTCTCGATCGACACCACGCGAGCCGCGGCCCTCCCCGGCGTGAAGGCCATCGTGACGAGTGAAGATCTCCCCAACGTCCGTGCCCGCGAAGAGAAGCTCGGCGAGTCGGTGACGAACGTGCGCCACCTCTCCGAGAACATCCTCGCCCACGACAAGGTCCTCTATCACGGACACGCGATCGCGGCGGTCGCGGCCACCAGCGCACACATCGCCGAAGAAGCCGCCGCGTTGATCGACGTGAAGTACGAGGTCCTGCCGCCGGTGCTCGACGTTCGCAAGGCGATGCAGGACGACGCTCCGATTCTCCATCCCGACCTGCGCACGCACGGGGGCGACCCCGAACGCGCGGACCGAGAGACCAACGTCGCCGCGGTAACGCACTTCGAGCGCGGCGACATCGAAGCGGGCTTTGCACAAGCCGATGAGATCATCGAGCGGAGCTTCGACACGGCGATGGTCCACCAGGGCTACATCGAGCCGCACAACGCCGTCGCGCAGGTGAACGCCGATGGCCAGGCGACTCTCTGGTGCAGTACCCAGGGCCACTTTGATGTACGCCGCCTCTGCGCGGACGTTCTCGAGATGCCGCTATCGCGTCTGAAGGTCGTCGCCGCGGAAATCGGGGGAGGCTTCGGCGGCAAGACCACGATCTATCTCGAGCCTCTCGCAATTTTGCTTTCCCGGAAATCCGGTGCCCCCGTGAAGCTCGTGATGAGTCGGGCCGACGTCCTCCAGGCCACCGGCCCGACGTCGGGCTCGCACATCCGCGTGAAGATGGGCGCCAACCGCGACGGTCGCATCACCGCAGTGGATGCGTGGCTCGCCTACGAGGCGGGCGGTTATCCTGGGTCGCCGGTGCAGATGGGCGCCGCGTGCATCATCGGCCCCTTCGACATCGAGAACGTGCGGATCTACGGCTACGACGTCGTCGTCAATCGCCCGAAGACCGCCGCGTACCGGGCGCCCGGCGCGAGCAACGCCGCCTACGCCAGTGAGACCATCGTCGACGAGCTCGCCCATCGCCTCGAGATCGACCCGTTCGAGTTCCGACTCGCGAACGCCGCCAAGGAAGGGACACCGACCGCGGCCGGCCCGCGCCATCGCCGCATCGGCTGCGTGGAGCTGCTCGAAGCCGCGCGCAGTTGCCCGCACGCCACCGCCCCGCTCGGCGACGCCGATGGCCCCCGAAAACGGGGGCGTGGATTCGCGACCGGCTTCTGGTTCAACGCCGGCCTCCAATCGAGCGCGACGATCTCGTTGAACTCAGACGGAACGGCCAGCCTCGTGACCGGCTCTCCGGACATCGGCGGCACGCGCACCTCGTGCGCGATGATGGCCGCCGAGGAACTCGGGCTCCCCATCGAACTCGTTCGCCCCGTCGTCGGCGACACCGACTCGATCGGGCACACCGACGTCACCGGCGGCAGTCGCGTGACGATGGCCACCGGCCTAGCCGTCCACGACGCCGCGCACGACATCAAGCGCCAACTCTGTGAGCGCGCCGCGAAGACGTGGAAGGTCGAAGTCGACCAGGTCCGCTTCGAGGAGGATGGCGTCGTCTCGGTCAACGACGAATCCCAGCGCTTCTCGCTGGCCGAGATCGCAAAGAATGCCATTCGCACGGGCGGCCCCATCGTCGGCCGCGCGACCGTAAACGCACAACGCAACACGGGGGCCGCGTACGCCGGCCTCATGGTCGACGTCGAGGTCGACACGGAGACCGGCCGGGTCGACATCACGCGCTGCACGGTCTTCCAGGATGTCGGACGCGCGATCCACCCCGCCTACGTCGAAGGACAAATGCAGGGCGGCAGCGTGCAGGGCATCGGCTGGGCCCTGAACGAAGAGTACGTCTACGACGACGAAGGACACCTCCTGAACGACGGCTTCCTCGACTACCGCATGCCGGTCGCGCTGGATCTTCCGATGATCGATCCCGTGATCGTCGAGGTCGCCAACCCGGCGCACCCGTACGGGGTGCGCGGCGTGGGCGAGGTTTCGATCGTCCCACCTCCCGGCGCGGTCGCCAACGCCATCGCCGATGCGACGGGAGTCCGTATGACGACCCTGCCCATGTCTCCCCCCCGCGTGCTCGCGGCGCTCAAGGCGCACGCCGCCGGGGAATGAGCACCGTCTACATCCCCGCACCGCTGCGGCGCCTGACCGGCGGCATCGATCGCGCCGAGGCCTCCGGGCAAACCGTGGGGGAACTGATCGACGACCTCGAAGCCAGGTTCCCCGGCCTCCGAGCCGCATTCGTCGAGAACGGTAACCTGGTTCCTCACCTCGCAGTCTCGGTCGACGACGTCGTCGCCTCCGCCGGACTCGACGAACCCGTCGCACCCGAAAGCGAAGTTCACTTCGTCCCGCCGCTCGGCGGCGGTTGATCAGTCGACGTTTGGAAGCACCTCCTCTGCGAGGAGGCGTAGGGTGTCCTCCTCGCCGCGGTCGTGCAGGAAGAAGATAAACGACTCAACGCCCCGCCCTCGATAGTACTGAATCCGATCGACAATCCGCTCCGGTGTTCCCAGGAAACCGCCTGCCTCGAGCCCCCACCCCGGCCCGCCGAAGCGCCGCGCTGCGAGTTCCCGCGCCGCCGGAACATCGCTCTCGTTCTCCACGAGGACGAGGACCGCTTCGAGCGAACTCACGAGCGACTCGGGAGCGCGCCCGATCTCGGCACAACGACGATCGAGCGCCGCCCGTTTCCCCTCGAACTGCGCGACCCCGTACGTGGGGCAATTCCACACGTCCGCAAACCGGGCCACGAGCGGCAGCACCAGCTGCTCCCCGACACCACCGACGTGAATCGTCGGCCCACCCGGGAACACCGGCGACGGCAGGTTGGGCGGCACCGGATACTCGGTCGCAGAACCCCGCGGCTTCCGGCCCAACATCGCCGACACGACTTCGAGAGAGCGCTCGAGCTTCCGCGCACGATCGCTGACCGACCCCCACGGGATGCCCGACGCTTCATGCTCAGGCTCGTACGAGCCACTCCCGAGGCCGAGCTCGAGGCGCCCACCGGAAATCACATCGAGCGACGTGACCATCTTTCCGAGCAGAGCGGGCTCGCGAAACGTCGCGGACAGAACGAGGTGCCCAACCCGGAGTCTCTCCGTCCGCGCGAGAAGCGCCGTCGCCAGGGTCCACCCCTCAAAGGAAGGCACCGTGGGCATCTCCGGCGGATAGAGATGATCCATCAGCCAGAGCGAATCGATGCCCACCTCTTCACAGAGCTGCGCCCTCTCGAGGATCTCCTCGAACGTGAATCCCACCTGCGGAAGGTAGACGCCGATCCGGGTCATGGCTTCTCATAGCGCTTGTGCGACGGCCGGAAAAGTTGGATGCGATTCGGCCATGACCCGGCTCCCAGGACTGGTTCGTGACGAGGACGGCACGAGCCGCTGCTGGTGGGGCGCCTCCTCGCCCGATTACGTCGCGTATCACGACGCCGAGTGGGGCTTCCCGGTGACCGACGACGTCCGGCTCTTCGAGAAGATCTGCCTCGAGGGATTTCAGGCGGGACTCAGCTGGATCCTCATCCTTCGCCGCCGCGAGTACTTCCGAACCGCGTTCGCCGACTTCGACTACGACAAGGTCGTGCGCTTCGACAAGCGGCGTGTCGACCGGCTCGTGAAGGACCCCGGGATCATCCGGCACCGCGGCAAGATCGAATCGACGATCAATAACGCCAAGCGGGCCCGCGAACTGACCCGCGAATTCGGATCACTCGCGGCCTACTTCTGGAGCTTCGAGCCGCCGGCAAAAGATCGACCAAAGCGGCTGACTCGCCGCTACCTCTCCGAGAACCCCCACTCACCCGCGTCCGCTGCGCTCAGCAAGGATCTGCGCAAGCGAGGTTGGACCTTCGTCGGCCCCACGACGCTCTATGCCTTCATGCAGGCGATGGGGCTGGTGAACGATCACCTGCCGGGGTGCGCCGCACACGAGCCGGCGGAGCGGGCGCGCGCCCGACTCCGCCGTCCCACGTAAGAGAGCCTACTCGATGTAGCCGAGGGCGCGTAGGCGGTCTCGTGTGGCGTCGTCCATCTCGACGTCGCCCCCCGTCTCGACCGCATCGTCGGTCGCACCGGTGCTGATGGCGATGATCTCCTTGTCGAGATCCGCGATCTCGACCTCATGATCGGCCGCCAGGTTGCGCTGCTCCGCCGGGTCGCCCTCGACGTCGAACAACTCGACCTCGGGCAGACCCCGCGGGTTCCCGGCCTGCGAACGGATTAGCTTGGTCGGGCCCTTGCGGACGGCCGTGATGATGTTCCCCTCGTGATCTTCTTCGGCAAACGCGACGCGCGCGCTCGGGATGCCCTCGGAGAGATCCGCGCCCTGCCATTCATCGGGCAGCGGCGCTCCGGCCGCCGAGAGAATCGTCGGCGAGACATCGAGGAGTCGAGCGACGCCGCTCGGCCGCCCCGACAGGTACGTGCCCGCCGGGAACTTCGTGATGAGCGGCACGGCGATCTGCTCATTGTAGAGCGTGGTTCCGTGCCACCAGCCGCCGTGCTCCTGAAACTCCTCGCCGTGATCCGCCGTCAGAATGATCAGCGTGTTGCCGTAGAGATCGAGGCTCTTCAGCTGCTCGACGAGGTGCCCGAAGGACTCGTCCATGTAGGAGATCTCGCCCGCGTACAACTCCTTCATCTCAGCAGCGTCTTCCGCCGGGGGATTCTGGTTCTCCACGCGCGCGATGCCCTTGCCGTCGTACGGATGCGTGAAGTACGGATCGTGCGGATCCATGTAGTGAAGCAGCGTGAAGAACCGGTCGTCCTTGTGCCGCTCGATCCACGGCAGCGCGTCCTCGTTCACTGTGCGGGAATCCTGGTAGTACTGCTCGACCCAGCGATCCTTGAACAGCTTGAAGTTCACGACACGCAGGATGCTGTAGATGACGAGCTTCGAGGACGACTCCTCCGCGCCGAACAGGTAGTCCGGTGCAAAGTACGTGTACTCATCGAAGCCCTGCTGGAAGTTGAACGACGGCGCGAGGTTGATGTTCGAGACGAAGCCCGACGTCGTGTAGCCCTGCTCCTGCATCGCATCGGCTAGGGTCGTCACGTCCGGCAGCACCGACGGCTTGCTCATCGCGCCGTGCGACGACGCGTACAGAGAGGTCAGAATCGTGGCAACCGACGGCTTCGTCCACGAGGACTGGCCGAACGCCTCCCAGGTCGCGCCATCCGCCGCGACGGCATCGATGTTGGGGCTGAGGCCGCGGGGATCACCGTAGGAACCGAGATGATCCGCGCGCAACGTATCCACGATGACGAGAACGACGTTCGGCTTGTCTTGGAGGTGCGCCGGTATCTCTGCACGCACCGGCGGTTGCACCGGCGATTCCGCCGGCCCGAGAAGCGCGCCGAGGCCCATCACGACGACGAGAAGGCCGACCGCCGGAAGCGGACGCGCGATCGCGCCCGCGGGCGACCCGAAGAACCGGCGTCCAACGGTCAGCAAAAGGATCACGAGAACGGCCGCCCCACCGAGAACTCCGAGGAGCACCGGTACCGGGGGCATCTGCTCGAGATAGACGTCTCGTCGCAGCCGAAAGATCGCGATCATGAGGCCGAAGGGAATCAGAGTCGCCGTGAGACCCAATGCCGGAACCCACGACCGCACCTCGTCTATCCGCATCGGCAAGACGCTCAGCACGGCACCGCCGACGGCGCCGAGCCCACCGAGGAGCAACGCGTAGACGAGCGGACCGAACCAAAGAACCTGTGAATCTTCGCCGAAGCCTCCGGCGCCGATGACGAACGCCTCGGTGAGACCGATGACGATGCCCGCGAGAACGCCCGCGCCGAGACCGGCACCGGCGGACGCCAGGAGGCGCTGCGGCTGCGGAATAGGCGCTCCCACCGCGGCCGCGGCGTCGTCCGTCTCCGCCTCGAGGTCTTCCATCCCAAGAGAAACCGCCTGCTTCGCCGCCTCCTCGTAGTCGACCTGCTTTCCGTCCACCCGGCAGTACGCGGGAGTATAGCCCTTCCCGCGCGCGAGCCAGAAGAAGACACCGAACAGCGTCGGAACTTCACCGACCCAGAAGCCGAGCGTCGCCGAAACACCGGCGACGATGGGCCCGACGAGCGCGCCGATGGTCAGCACCTGCGCTGCTTCGCGGACACCCATGCCGCCGATCGTGGGTCCGATGACCGTCGCGAAGATCTGAATCGCGGAGCCGAAGACGATCGGCCAGAACAGCGCCTCACCTGCCGCGCCGACCGCGAGAGCCATGAAGTAATACATCACAGCCGTCGAGAAATGCAGGAGGAAGCTCAGCAGCAGGAGAAGAAGAACGAGTCCCTTCTTGTCACGGTAGGCCGCCGCAGAATTCGACAACCGCATGACGAGGCCCTGGATACGATCCTTCGCGGGGATCGGCGTGTTTTCGATCACCCACTGGACGAGCCCCGGGAACCACAGAATCGCGAGCAAGGCGCTGATGATGCCCAGCGCGACCGGCACCGTAATCAATGCCACGCTCATCGCGTTGTCGCCGAAGATCGACATGCCCATCGGCAGCGCGACGAGGAAAGTCATGAAGATCCCGGTGACGCCGAGAACCTTCTCGAGCGCCGTAGCTGCCGTTACCTCGACCGTCCGACCGCTGAAGCGTGACGCGTCGTAGAGCTTGTACGCATCGAGACCCGCCGTACTCGGCAGGAAGAAGCCGATCACCCGCCCGATCAGGAACGCACCGAAGATGTGCCAGAACGGGAGCTCGATCCCCTGCCCGCGCAGCACGAGCTGCCAGCGATACATCGATGCCATCACGCCGCCGAAGCGGACCGCCGAGCCGATCAGGATGAACGTCCAGAACGTGACCGGATCGATGCTTCCGACCAGGTCGACGATCAGCTTGTAGGCGGGCACGACCTCGCCCGCGCCGTCCGCTACCGGAGCCGTCAGCAGGAGCCAAAGGATCCGGCCGGTGAACGCGACCTTGAGGAAGTTGGCGGCGCTCGCCCGGAGCGAACCGGAGAAGACAAACCGGACCAACAGGAAGGCGAGGCCGAATACGGCACCTTCAAAGAGCAGATTCATAGGCTTAGATTGGGTCCCAGTCGGGGTGGGCTCGGCACCGGAGTGCCCCGGGAAAGAGGCCGCCGAGCGGTTGGAAGATCAAACCGCGAGGGTACCGACGTCGCCAACGGTGGGCAAGGCGGAAAGCCTGCGAAAACGGAGGCTTCTGGTCGACGACGCAGGAATCATGGCCCTTGCCATGGGTCCGGATGAGGCGACCGCTTCAGTCGTGCCGGGAGATGAGGGACACCTCGGCTTGCGCGGTGGCGGTCACCTGGTCTCGGTGGTTGATCGTCCAGAGGTCCAGTCGGGCCAGCTTCTGTCCGTCTCGCTCGAACTTCTCGGCGACCTTCCCGGTCGCCCAGGTGACGTCCCCGAGGTAGTTGAATCGCCGGTAGCGGGAGTCGATGAAGGACAGGAAGCCGTCGTCGCCCACCCAGTCGGTCACGGCCTGACACATCCACGACAGGCGCTCGAGCCCCAGATCGTAGGCGCCGGGGAGACCGAGCGTGTCCTGCGTGAACTTGTTGTCCCAGTGGACGCGCTGCGGCGGCTCGGGCACCCCCTGCTCGTTGGGAACCATCAGCTTCGGATGTCGCTCGAGCGCATCCGCCGCGACCGAGTTCCCGATGAGGTAGATGCCGAAGAACGCCTCAAAGGCGATTTCGGCCGTCGGAGTCAGTGGCCCCTTGATCACCCGGGACAGTTCCTCTCCTACTTCGACGTCCTCCCAGTAGCGGGTCGTGGTCCGCTCGTAGGACTTGTACTCGGCCATGAACCCCTCGATGTCTTCCGGGGTCCAGGTCGCGAGCTGCTCCTGCTCTTTGTAGACCGACTTCTCGCGCGCCTTGTTCCGGTCCGCGCGCATGTACGTGTCGCTGCGCTTGCCGAGGTACTCGCCCTCAACGGTGTGATAGACGGCCTCATAGGTCTGGTAGACCGTCCGGCTCCCGACGAACTTGCTCTCTTTCTCGACGACGTCCTTCAGGTAGCACTTGGCCGTGATGCGATCGCCAAGCAGGATCGGCCGCGCCCATTCGTAGTGCGAGCCCGACCAGATCGCGTGAACGCCGGGCAGCCCCTCGGGCAGACCCGCCGAACCCGGCGCACTGAGCGTGTCGTAGCAGCGGAGCACGACGCCTGGGCACTGCTGACGGCCCCAGCGGGTGCCCGCCGCGTACTCCGGGTCAACGTAGACGGGGCTCAGGTCACCGATCGCATGGGCCAGGTGCCAGATCGTGTCGCGGTTGACCTCGGTTCGCCAGGGCTTTCGGCCACCGAAGCCCTGCCCGATCCGCGCACGCAGCTTCGCGATGCCCTCATCCGTGATCTTGCCGTGCTCGTACGCCATCGCTTCCCCGCTTCCTCAACGGACATTATCTGACCGCTACAGGCCGCCGCCACCGGGGCGCCCTATCCCTCCGCCTCATCGCACGTTATCCTAAGGGCCGGGACCGGGCCCACTGCCCGGAACCCTCCAAACGACCGCTGAAACCCGCAGGAAAGGTCGACACCGCAGGGCGGTGCCGAGATATGACGATGAGCGAATCGAACGAGTGGATAGAGCTGTCACGAGACTGTGAGGCCGCCATGGTACCCGCCGGTCACACCGTCTTATTGCCCAAGGGCACCAAAGCCGTGATCACCCAGTCCCTCGGCGGCTCCTTCACCCTGCACGTCCCCGAGTACGGGGGCCTGATGCGCGTCTCGAGCAAGGATGCCGACGCGGTCGGCCAGGAGCCCGAGGCGGTGCCGACGGCCGAGGCAGAAGCCGGCGAAAGCGATCTCGAGACGCTCGTCTGGGGTCAGCTGAAGACCTGCTACGACCCCGAGATCCCGGTCAACATCGTCGATCTCGGCCTCGTGTACGACATGCAGCTCCTCCCGTCCGACGAGGGGAAACACCGCGTGGAAGTGAAGATGACGCTCACCGCGCAAGGCTGTGGCATGGGCCCGAACATCGCCGCCGATGCCCAGTACAAAATCGAGACGCTCCCCGACATCGAAAACGCGAACGTCGAGATCGTCTGGACGCCGATCTGGAACCCGAACATGATCTCGCCCGAAGGGCGTACCAAGCTAGGGATGGACTGAGGAACGAATGCCGAACGATTCACTGACCGTCGTCGACAACCGCACGGGTAAGACCTACGAAATCCCGATCGAGCACGACACAATTCCGGCGTCGGAGCTCGCCAAGATCAAAGCGAGCCCCGACGGACCTGGCCTGTGGAGCTTCGACGTCGCAATCGCCAATACCGCGACGTGCAAGAGCAACATCACCTATCTGGATGGCGAGGGCGGCGTCCTTCGCTACCGCGGCTATCCCATCGAGGAGCTCGCCGAGCGCAGTAGCTATCTCGAAGTCGCCTACCTGCTCGTGAAGGGCGAGCTGCCCTCCACCACGCACTTCCAGATGTGGCAGCACAACATCAAGATGCACACGATCGTGCACGAGAACCTGAAGCAGTTCATCGACGGGTTCCGCTACGACGCGCATCCGATGGGCATTCTCATTGGCACGGTCGCCGCGCTGTCGACCTTCTACCCCGACGCGAAGGCCATTCACGACGTCGAGTCGCGCCGCGTGCAGACGCGCCGGCTCATCGCGAAGCTCCCGACGATCGCGGCCCTCGCGTTCCGCCACAGCCGCGGCCTGAAGTACGTTTCGCCCGACAACGATCTCTCGTACACCGGCAACTTCCTGTCGATGCTGTTCAAGATGACTGAGCTGAAATACCGGCCGAACCCGGTGCTCGAGAAGGCACTCGACGTGCTCTTCATTCTGCACGCCGACCACGAGCAGAACTGCTCCACCACGACGGCCCGGGTCGTCGGAAGCTCACATGCCGACCCCTACTCGGTCGTGTCGGCCGCCGCCGCCGCACTCTCGGGCCCGCGACACGGCGGGGCGAGCGAAGACGTGGTCCGGATGCTCCACGAGGTCGGCAGCGTCGACAAAGTCCCCGAGTTGATCAAAGCCGTCAAAGCTGGCGACCGTCGGCTCATGGGCTTCGGCCATCGCGTGTACAAGAACTACGACCCCCGCGCGCGAATCATCAAACAGATCGCGTACGACGTCTTCGAGGTCACCGGAAAGAACCCGGCGATCGACGTCGCTCTCGAACTCGAGCGCATTGCCCTCGAGGACGAGTACTTCATCGAGCGACGCCTGTACCCCAACGTCGACTTCTACTCGGGGACGATCTACGAGGCGATGGGCTTCCAGATGGAGATGTTCCCGGTCCTGTTCGCGATCGGCCGCACCGCCGGCTGGGTCGCTCAGTGGGCGGAGATGCTCGAGAACGACGAGCGAATCGCCCGGCCGCGCCAGATGTACCTAGGCGAGGGCGAGCGGGCCTACGTCCCCCTCGATCGCCGCAACGACGGCGGCGAGGGCGAACCCGAGATCCGCGGCCCCTACTGAACCGAGAAGGCCCCCGCCGTGAGGGCGGGGGCGTTGGGCACCCACCTACGGACGCGCTCACGCATCAGCGGCGCGCCGTCGAGGTAGTACTCCCCCGCAAACGGGAACTGATACCCGTCCACCGCGCGGTAGTCCGAGAATCGGGCGTCCAGAACTCCTTTGCCGATCAAAGCTAGGGCGACGGTGCCACGTGCCCGCGACAGGAGGCCCCGATCATCGAAGAACAGCTCGAAAGAGCCCGGTATATCCGCGAACGACGCGCGGAGGCCCGCGGACGCCCCGGGCGGGAGTTCGTCACGGTCGAGTTCGCGCCACGAGACCCGAGGATCTCGCAGGACGTCGAGCGACGTCACCGCGAACCACTGCGCCTGACTGCGCACGTCGCCGTCACCCTTGACCGCCGGTAGGGTCGCCCCGCCCAGTTGATGGCGGGCCATCGTGCCGTCGAACAGAAGACGCTGCTCCTCACCGAGCGTCGGCAGGGTCCAGCGAAAGGACTCCGGGACGCGATACGCGAGTGACCAGGTCCATTCTCCCGGCACGCCGGCCACGACCGTCGCATCGACCTCCTTGTCGTACGACTCGAGCGCCCCCCCCCGCGCGTCGATGGCCCGGTCGACCAGAGTCTGCGAGCACGATGCCTGGAAAACCACGAGCAGCGCACACGCGAATGCGCGGCAGGGCTTTCGACTTTCGCAGAGAAAGGAGATCATCTATTCGTGCCGACGTCCGTGCCCTACCGAGAATCGAACGTCAGGGTCCACATCGTCGTGGCTCTCTTTTTCCTCCTGGTCGGAGCCGGCTGCAAGCCCGCCGTCCCCGGCTGGCCTCGCTTGGCTCCTAAGCCCACCCCGCCGGGCCTCTGGAGCGAGGTCGGCATCCACAACCATTGGATCACCGTCAACATCGGCCTTCCCCATCACGGCCGGCCGCCCTACCCGGTCCTGCTCAATCCCATCGTGCCCGATCATGAGCTTCTCGAGCGAGGAATCGGCGTCGTCCGCTGGAAGACGAACTGGGAGATCCTCTCCGGCCTCAGCAAGCCGAAAGCCACCCCGGGTCCGGGCGCCAAGAAGCCAGAGACCGTGGGTGCCTGGCTCCTCCGTGCGCCTCGACCCGGGATCATCGGCCGGGCCTACTTCCAGCTGATCACGACCGAGGCACACGAGACCATCCCGGCCGTCGTCGACTACCTCCTCACGTTGCCCGACATCGATCCCGAGCAGATCGCGATCGCCGGCAGTTCCACGGGAGGCTTCACGGCGCTGCAGGCACTGGCGGAAGAGCCTCGACTGGCGCTCGGCGTGGTCCAGGTCGCGTGCGGCGAATACCGGATGTTCCTGCAGTCGTCCTCCCTCGGACTCGACGACCAGGAGCGGTGGCTCGTCGACGGGGAGATGGTTCTCGACGAGAAGTACGGCGAGAAGATCGATGCGATCGAGCCGGCCGCGCGAGCCGAGCTCTTGCCGCCGCGGCCGCTGCTTCTCCTCTCCGGGGCTCAGGACCGGGCCATCCCGCCTGCGTGCGTGCACAGGAGCGCCGACCGCTTCGCCGCAGCCTTCGAGGCCGCCGGGGTTCCCGACCGCTTCGAGTGGGTCGAGTTCGAGGATCTCGGCCACGACATCGGCCCTCCGGGCCAGGCCCTCATCCTCGAATTCCTCGAGCGCTGGCTCGTGCTCGACCCGCGACTACTCGACGTCCGCTGAGCCCATCAAACGACGCGTCGCCTTCTTCAGGAAGTGGGCATGCGCTTTGCGCATCTCATCGGAGAACGGGTCGACGCCCAGCACGCGGCGCATGAGAGCAGCCGAAACGAAGTGCCCGAAGAGAAAACCGTACATGCCGAGGATGACGAACGGGATGTCGCGCTCGGCCCAATTCTCGGGCAGCTCCGGAACCGCAGCCCCCATCGCATCGCGGCCCGCCACGACAATCGGGCGGAGCCACTGCTCGGCCAGCCGTTCCAGGTAGGGGCCGTCGTCGAGGATCTCGCGCTGCAACAGCTTTGGAAGATTCGGTGTCTGCCACAGCTGGTCGACCAGGGATTCGAGGAAGTCATCCCCCGCCTCGGCCCCGTCGAGTTCCGCGGCCCCCCTCTCCAGGAGAAGGCGAATCGGAGCGAATCCCCGTTCGAGCACGGCCTCATAGAGCGCCTGCTTGCTCGAAAAGTGGTTGTAGATGCTGGCCTGATTCAGGCTGACGCGCCCGGCGATCTCGCGCACGGAGACGGCCGCGAACCCGCGCTCGGCGAACAATTGCTCGGCGACATCCAGGATTCTCGTAGCCGTCGAGGATTCCGTGTCCGCCGAACCGGTTATCGGGGGTGCTGTCGCCATCGCGTCCTACTCCGTGTCGCTTACCAGACGACTGGAAGGCCTCCAACGAGCCCAGCTTTCCCGTCCTCCGCGCCGGTTGCTATTCCAGGGGCATGGCGAAGAGCGAAACGGGGCTGGGAGCGGCAGATCTCGAAAAGGCCGCTGCCCACGGCCTCTCCGGAGACGAGGTCACACGGCAGCTGGGGATCCTTACGAACCCACCTCCGTCCATCGAGTTGGACCGCCCCTGCACGATCGACGATGGCATCGCCCGAATCGCGGACGATCAGATCCCCGGCTTGCTCGAAGCGCAGGCAGGGGCCGCGGCGGGCGGCCGGGCGACCTACTTCGTGCCGGCCTCCGGTGCTGCAACGCGGATGTTCAAGAGCCTCCTCGCGACGCGCGCCCGGGGTTCGGAAAATCGTGCGACGCTGGCGGCCACGGGCGACGGCGACGCCACGACCGCAGTACGCTTCTTCGACGGCCTCCGGAGGTTCGCATTTTCAGGCGAGCTCGGCGCGGCTCTCGATGCGCGCGGAGCGAGCCTCGACGACTGTATCGAACGAGGCGCGGTCGCCCCGGTCCTCGATGCCCTCCTCGACCCTACCGGCCTTGCCTACGCGGACACCCCCAAGGGCCTCCTCCTATTCCACCGCTACCCGGATACCAGCCGCACCGCGTTCGAAGACCACCTAGTCGAGTCCTTCGCTCTCGCCGCCGACGCAGAGGGCACGACGCGCCTGCACTTCACCGTCTCGGCGGCACACGAGGAAGCGTTTGCGAAACGGCTCGCCGCGGCCCGAACTGCTCTCGAAGCGCGGCTCGGAGCCCGGTTCGCGGTTTCGTTCTCGACACAGAAGAGCTCCACGGACACCATCGCCCTCGATCTCGACGGCAAGCCGTTTCGCGACAAAGCCGGCGTTCTGCTCTTCCGGCCCGGCGGACACGGCTCGTTGATCGCCAACCTTGCCGACCTCGCAACCGCCGGCGCCGATCTCGTGTACGTGAAAAACATCGACAACGTCGTGCACGAGGACTGGCGCGCACCCGTCGTGCAATGGCGCCGCCTCCTTGCGGGGCGGTTGGTCCTCCTTCAGGAGCGGCTCTTCGCGGCCCTTCGCGCGCTCGACGAGAACGCGCACGACGCGGATGCGGTCGCGGCCGGAGCCGCCGTACTGCGCGACGAGCTCGGCGTGCACGTTCCCGTTCCGGGCGACGCCGTGCCAACCCCCGAGGCGGTACGTCGACTCCTCGATCGACCCGTTCGGGTGTGCGCGGTACTGCGCGCGAAAGGGGATCCGGGAGGGGGGCCGTTCTGGGTCCGGGCGTCCGACGGCAGTCTCTCCCCGCAGATCGTCGAAACCGCCCAGATCGATCAGGCCTCGGGGATGCAGCGCGACGTGCAATCTCGAGCCACGCACTTCAGCCCCGCGGACATGGTCCTCGGGGTACGAGATCACCGTGGTGAGCCTTTCGACCTACCGTTCCACGTCGACCCCGGCGCCGTCTTCATCGCCGAAAAATCGAGTGCCGGCAGGGCCCTTCGGGCGCTCGAGCACCCGGGCCTGTGGAACGGCGGCATGGCGCAATGGAACACTCTCTTCGTAGAGGTGCCCCCGGCGACCTTCCATCCTGTCAAAGCTCTCACCGACCTGCTCGACCCCGCCCACCAGCCGTCCAGGGAATCTGAGTAACGCACTCGCCCTAGGCCGGCACATCAGATAATTCGGTGAGTTGTGGAAACCATGATTGTAACGGGGGGTGCGGGCTTCATCGGAGCGAACTTCGTACGGCTCGCATTGGCAAAGACGTCCGCACGTGTGGTGGTGTTCGACAAGCTTACCTACGCTGGAAACCTGTTGTCGTTGCGCGACGTAAGCGACGACCCGCGATTCTGTTTCGTTCGCGGAGACATCGCCGATTGCGACGCGGTCCGAGCGCTATTCGCAGAGCATCGACCGCGATGGGTTCTGAACTTCGCCGCCGAGTCGCACGTCGACCGCTCGATCGAAGACCCGGGTTCCTTCCTTCGAACGAATACGAACGGGACATTCGAGCTACTCGAGGCCGCGCGCGCGCAATATGCCGAAGCCACCAACGAGGAGCGCGCCGGCTTCCGGTTCCTTCACGTGTCGACCGACGAGGTCTACGGCTCACTCGGCGCCACCGGCGAGTTCAAGGAAACCACAGCGTACGCGCCGAACTCGCCCTACTCTGCGTCGAAGGCGGCCGCCGACCATCTCGTTCGCGCCTACTACCATACGTACGGATTGCCGACGTTGGTCACGAACTGCTCGAATAACTACGGGCCCTTCCAGTTCCCCGAGAAGCTCGTTCCGCTCACCTTGCTCAACGCGCTCGAAGGGCGAGACTTGCCGATCTACGGCGACGGTGGCAACATTCGTGATTGGTTATTTGTCGAAGATCACTGCGACGGTATCCTCTGCGCACTCGAGGCTGGCCGGCAGGGAGAGAAGTACAACATCGGCGGCCACGCGGAGCGCACGAACCTCCAGCTGATCGACTACATCATCACCCTGCTCGAAGAGGCGCGGCCCGCCGGTGAGAACCCGGGGATGAAGGCACGCGGCCTTACGAGCTATGCCGATCTCAAGACCTTCGTCACGGATCGACCCGGACACGATCGTCGCTACGCGATCGACCCGTCGAAGATCGACGACGAGCTCGGCTGGAAGCCCCGCCACACCTTCGAGGAGGGCTTCAAGCGCACGGTCCATTGGTATCTCGACAACCGAGAATGGTGTGAGGCGGTGCAGAGCGGCACGTACCAACGAGAGCGTCTGGGTCTTTCAGAGAGCCCGCCGAGTCCATGAACGACATCAAAGGGATCCTCCTCGCAGGCGGCTCCGGTACCAGGCTCCATCCGATCACCCGGGCAACCAGCAAGCAGCTATTGCCGATCTACGACAAACCGCTCGTGTACTACCCGCTGTCCAGCCTCATGCTGGCCGGCATCCGCAATGTTCTCGTCATCACCACGCCGCACGACCAGGAGGGCTTCCGCCGCCTGCTCGGAAACGGCAACGACCTCGGCTTGAACATCGAATACCAGGCGCAGGAGAAGCCCGACGGGATCGCGCAGGCGTTCCTGATCGGCCGTGACTTCCTGGCCGGATCCCGCGCCGCCCTCGCCCTGGGCGACAACATGTTCTACGGCCACGGCTTCTCCGAGCTCCTCCAGAACGCGGTCCAGCGCACCCACGGCGCGACCGTGTTCGGGTACCAGGTCCGCGATCCCGAACGATACGGGGTCGTCGAGTTCGACGAGTCCGGACGGGCCATCGGCCTCGAAGAAAAGCCAACGCAGCCCCGATCCTCGCACGCCGTCACCGGCCTCTACTTCTACGACGAAGACGTCGTGGACATCGCCGCGAATCTCGCACCTTCCGAGCGCGGCGAATTGGAGATCACCGACGTGAATCTCGCCTATCTCGAGCGTGGGGATCTACACGTCGAGAGACTCGGCCGCGGCATCGCCTGGCTCGACACCGGCACCCACGAATCCCTCCTCCAGGCAGCGAACTTCATCCACGCGATCGAGGAACGGCAGGGGCTGAAGGTCGCATGCCTCGAAGAAATCGCGTATCGGATGGGGTACATCAGCGCCCAAGACGTACAGCGTCTGGCAGAACCCATGAGCAAGACGGGGTACGGCCAGTACCTTCTGGACCTCGTCCGACAGGAGTCGTGACACGTGCGAGTCATTCCGACCGCCCTCGAGGGCGTAGTGGTCATCGAGCCCAAGGTCTTCAAGGACGACCGGGGCTTCTTTACTGAGACCTACCACGCCGAGCGCTACGCGGAGGCGGGGGTCGACGTCAACTTCGTTCAGGACAACCACTCGCGGTCTGCGCAGTGGACGCTGCGGGGCCTCCACGCCCAGCTGAACCGTCCGCAGGCGAAGCTCGTGCGGGTCCTGCAGGGCTCGATCGTCGACGTAGCAGTCGACATTCGAGCGGGCTCCCCGACCTTCCGCAAATGGGTGAGCGCGGAGCTCACTTCCGAAAACTTCCGGCAGATCTACGTCCCGGCCGGGTTCGCGCACGGGTTCTGCGTGACCTCCGAGACGGCAGAAGTCGAGTACAAGTGCTCCAACCTCTACGACCCGTCGGCCGAGCTACGCCTCCTGTGGAACGACCCGGAGATCGGCGTCGAGTGGCCCACGACGCAACCCCTCCTCTCCGAGAAGGACCTGCGCGGCCTGCCGCTCTCGGCGTGGATGGACCAGCTACCGGCGTACGCGAAGAAGGCAGCGTGAAGATCCTTCTCACCGGCGCGGCGGGACAACTCGGCCGCTCCCTGCGTCGAACCCTGCACGGGCACGACGTCGTCGCCTGCGAACACGGGCGGCTCGACATCGCCGACCTTGCGGCCGTACGCGAGGCGGTTGCCGCCGAGAAACCCGACCTCATCCTCAACGCCGCCGCCCACAATCGCGTCGACGACGCGGAGAGCGACCCCGGCCCCGCCTACCGGGGGAACGCGGTCGGACCGCGCAACCTAGCCCTTGCGAGCAACGAGGTCGGCGCAGCGGTCGTGCACGTCTCCACTGACTACGTCTTCGACGGCCGGGGCAATCGCCCGTACCACGAGTACGACGTACCCGCCCCGAGATCGGCGTATGGGGCAAGCAAACTCGCCGGTGAGGTCGCCGTGCGCGAGGCCAATCCGCGGCACTACATCGCCCGAACGGCCTGGGTGTACCACGAAGAACGCGGCAACTTCCCGCGCACGATGCTCTCGCTGCGCGACCGAGACGAAGTCCGCGTGGTGAATGATCAGGTCGGCTCGCCGACGTATGCGCCCCACCTCGCCGACGCACTCACTACACTCATCGAGACGGAGGCGTTCGGCACATACCACCTCGCCGGCGCAGGCCAGGCCAGTTGGTTCGATCTCACCTGTGAACTCTATCGTCGCGAAGGCATCACGACGTCCGTGGTCCCCGTAACGACCGAAGAGTTTCCGCGCCCGGCCGAACGACCTCAGTTCTCAGTTCTCGAAACTGTCCAGGAACCGCGAATCGTCCTCCCTGCCTGGCAGGACGGACTCGCCGCTTTCTGCACCCGGCTCCACCGAGCCGCTTGAATCCGCAAAGGAGCGTCCCCATGAAACGTGTTCTCCTGAGTCTCTTGGCCGTCTGTACTTACGCCATCCTCGCGGCCCCCACAGCTGCCGCCGAGCCCGACGCGGCCCAGATCATTCGCGATATGCGCGAGGCCGTCGAGCCGAGCAAACCGAGCACCCGGGTCCTGACCCTCACGGCAAAGCATGGGGGCCGATCAGAGAGCCTCAAGCTCATCCAGGCCCGCAAGAAGCTGCCCGACGGAACGCGAGCCTCGCTGACCTTCGTCATCGAACCCGAGGACGCGCGCGGCCTCGCCTACCTCGAGCAGCACGACGTGAAGGGCAACAGCAAGGAGTACACCTACGCCCCCGTCATTCGCCGTGTCCGCGAACTCACGCCGGCGGAGAGCTACACGTCGTTCCTTCACACGGACTTCTCGTACGGCGATCTCGGGTTCCTGCCGGTCGAAGACTCGAACGAGTTCCTCGGCACGGAGAAGGAAGGCAATGACCGAGTGTTTTACAAGATCCAATCGACGCCGAGCAGCGCCGCCCAGCAGTGGTACTACTCGCGTTACGTCACCTGGATCGATGCGGCGTCGAAGCTCCCCGTGAAGCGCGAGTACTACAGCCCGGCCGGCGAGCTCTTCAAGCTCGAGGTCTTCGAGGACGTCACGCAGATCGATGGCGTCCCGACACCGACGAAGGTGACGATGAACAATCTGCCGGCCAAGTCCTCGTCCGAGATGGTCGTGAGTAGCGTGTCGTATAACAACGGCATCCCCGACGAGTTTTTTACGCCGAAGATGTTGCACACCCTCTCCGACGCCGAAAACCCCGCCCAGAAGGCGGCGCTTTCGAAGTAGCGAACCTCAGGGCTGGAAGAACCAGCCCGGTACGATGACGTCCTGCAGGAAGTTCCACTGCGAGGAGTCGCACGGAGCGACGTCACAGCGGTCCGCAACGCTACACGCGTAAGTGAGAAGCACGTTCGCCGGGTCCGCCACGCCGTTGTCCGACTTGAACTCGCACCAAAGGAACGTCGGCTCCTTGCCCGGGGTGAACACATTTCCGGTCACGCTCGAATCGTCATCGTTCAGGGTGATCGCCCAACGATCGTCCCCGACGTCCTTGCTGACGAGCGTACGCTTCTGGTCGGGCGTGATCTGGAGACCGGACGGCGTCTCCGTCGAGAACGGAGTCGGGCCCGTGAGAGTCGACGTCACGCCTGCGGCCGTGAGAGGCGGCAGGAAGAACGCCTGAGGTAGCGATACCGTCGCGAGCCTCCTCCACTCATCGGCCGGGCACGACCGCCCCGAGCAGGCATCGGCGCCCGAGCACTCGAACGTCACCTCGCGCTCATATTGGTCCGCGTTGCCATCGTCGAAGAGGTACTCGCACCACACGAAACTCGGCTCACTGCCATCGGATTTAAAGACATTGCCCGTCACCGAGCCGTCGTCGGCGTTGAGCGTGATCGCCCACCTCTCGGATCCCACATCCTTGCTGACCAGCGTGTGCTTGCCATCCGGGGTGATCTGCAGTCCGGACGAGGTCGCCACCCCGCCGGGAAGCGAATTCGCAGCGTCGAGGATCCGGATTCGCGGCGTCGTGATGCTGTTGCGACCGTCGAACACCGGAACGCCCGTAGACTTCAGCGCGCCGAGAACCCGATCGACGTCTCCCGTGCCGATCCGCTGGTTCAGGACGGCGAACGCGGCGGCCACGTGCGGTGTTGCCTGGGAGGTGCCGGAAATCGTAGCGCCCCCTCCCGGGACGGAAGAGAAGATCTGGACGCCCGGCGCGAGAAGGTCGAGGAACGGTGCCGAGTTCGAAAACGCGGCGACACCGTCGTTGTCATTCGTCGCGCCGACGCTGATCGCGGAGCTCACACACGCAGGCGACGTCAGGGCATCGGTCCGCGACTCGTTCCCGGCCGCGACGACGGTCGCGATTCCGACCGAGCGGAGCTGGTCGATGATCTCCTTGCGGGCCGAGTCCTCGAGATCGCAGGCAGCGACCGACGAGTGCTGCCCACCACCAAGGCTCATGTTGACCGCCGCGATCTTGAAGTCGTTGCGAAGGCCGTAGACGTGATCGAGGGCCTTGATCGTATCCGACGTGAACGTCTTGGCGCACGGGTCCTCGTTGTCGTCGTCACATGTGGTGCCCGTGAACCGGGAGAACACCTGGATCGCGATCACGTTCGCGCCGCGTGCGACCCCATCGATGGTCTCCCCGGCACCCGCGACGACGCCTGCCACGTGGGTCCCGTGGGAACACGCGCTGTCGGCGAAGTCGCAGGGGCGCGCCGAACCGGCGCCGAACTGCTCAATCTGACCGTTGGCACAAGACGCCTCCATGGAAAAACACGCCTCGCTCACGACCTTGTTCTTGAGAAAGGTGTGGGTGGTATCGACGCCCGTATCCACGACCGCCACGGCCCACCCACTCCCGTCGAAGCCGGCCGAATCGGCCTGGTCAGCCTGAACGATCGGGCGGCTCTCCTCGAGGAGGATCGTCTCGAGGCGGTCCTCGACGATTCCCGAGGCCTTGTCGGTCAACTGGAGCCGCGCGAGAGCCTCCGCGCCGATCTCCAGCGCCACGTACGGGATGTTGTCGAAGGAGCGGGTGACCTCCCAGGCCGTATCGTCACCCAGATCCCCCTCGAGGCGGGCTCGGGCAGACCGGATCGCGACCCGCCGGGCTTGATCTCCCGCAGCCGTACCGCGCATCGCGACCGGAGCGGCAGCCACCGGAAGGCGGGCCAGAACGCGTACCGTGCCATCGCGCTGGGCGCGATCCATCAACCCGGCGGCCCCAGCCCCCAGGGCGCTCGTCACGAACAACAGGGTCGCAACTACACCCGCCGGAAGTACCCCAATCAAACGCATCTACATCTCCTTGTGGAGCCCGAGCCCTTCCCGCGGCCGCTCGACCCACCTCGATTAAGGGGAGCATCGGCCGAATCATGCAACCCCCGAAGCGGCTACAGCCGAATCCTTGTGGTATGCCGCACCATTCGGAGCCTCAGATGTCGTTTCAGCTGGTCGACCGTATCCACGAATTCTCCACCGCAAAGAGCGCCTCGGGAATCCTAGCCCTCCCCGACGGCTCCGAGGACTTTCCGCTGTCCCTGGTCGTGGAGGCCATCGGACAGCTCGCGGCGTACATCGCGATGGACCACGTAGACTTCGCGATGCGCCCGGTCGCCGCGATCGCCGGCGAAGTCGTGGCCACCCGGACGATCCGGGGCGGGGACCGACTGGATCTCTCGGTCGACGTGAGCGCTCTTCGTACGAGCGCGATGCGGTACGCCGGCAGCGCGCGAGTGAACGGTGAGGTCGCAGTCGAACTCAAGCGCTGCACCGGCGCGATGTTGCCCATGGAGGCGTTCGACGACCCGCAGACGGTCCGGGAGCATCTCGCCCTGCTCCGCGGCCCTGGCCTGGCGCCCCGCGCGTTTCCGACCCGAAGGGAGTTCGCGCCTCGGGTCTCGGAGGCGACCTGGGAGACGGGACGGGCCGCCGCCACACTCCAAGCCCCCGAAGACGCCTCGTTTTACCAAGATCACTTTCCCCTTCGCCCGGTCTACCCAGCCACTCTCTTGCTCGATGCGAAGATCGCCGTGGCCCAGAACCTCGTGGCGCGAGACCTCCCACCCTCCTCCCACCTGCCGCCGATTCGAGCCGTGAACGCGGTGAAGGTGCGCGCGTTCACGCCACCCGGCGGCCGCGTCGAGGTCGTCGTGGCAGAAACCGCGCCGCCACCGACCGACTCCGTTCGTGCGGTGAAGATGGAAGCGTTCGCAGACGGTGCACGTGTCTCGACCGCGACCGTCCTCCTCTCGACGACTCCGGACTGATCAGAGCGAGGCGAGGCGGACGATCACATCGTCGACGTCCGCAGCCGACACGTCGAGATGGGTCAGGGCCCGCACACGGGTCGGCCCCATCGCGTTCACCAGCACTCCCATTTTGAGAGCCGCTCGAACGAAGGATCCGGCGTCCGCGACCTCGACGAGCACGATGTTCGTCTCGGGCGGCCGCACGAGCGAGAGGCCGATTCGTTCAAGGCCCTCCCCCAGGCGACGAGCGTTGTCATGGTCGTCGGAGAGACGCTCGACGTGGTTCTCGAGCGCGTACAGTCCGGCAGCGGCCAGGATCCCCGCCTGGCGCATCCCGCCCCCAAACATCTTCCGGATCCGATGAACCTGCACGATGTGGTCTCGCGTTCCGCAGACGAGCGAGCCGACCGGAGCCCCGAGGCCCTTCGACAAACAGAACGAGACCGTGTCGAAGGGTTGAGCCCACTCTGCCACCGAAGGCCGACTCGCGGCTTCCGCGTTGAAGAGCCGAGCTCCGTCGAGGTGCGCAGAGAGACCGCGCCGACGGGCCACCGAGACCAGGGACGACATCTTCTTGAATGGGAGAATCGTCCCGCCGCCCGCGTTATGGGTGACCTCGAGAGACAGAAGGGTCGCCGGGGCGTTGTGCGCATCAACCGGCGGGATCGCGGCCTCGACCTCTCCTTCGGACGGGCCGGCTTCATCGCCGAGCGTCTTCACCTGCACGCCCGAAAGCGCGGCCGCCGCACCCGACTCGTAGCGCAGCACGTGCGCGCCCTCCGTCGCGAGCACCACGTCGCCATGCCGGGTCAGGCTTCGAATCGCCACCTGGTTCGCCATCGTTCCAGAGGATACGAAGAGAGCGGCCTCCTTTCCCAGGCGTTCGGCGGCGATGTCCTGAAGTCGGTTGACCGTCGGATCCTCCCCGTAGACGTCATCGCCGACTTCCGCGTCGGCCATGGCGCGGCGCATTTCAGGGGTCGGACGGGTGACGGTGTCGCTGCGGAGATCGATCGGTCGCATGACGCGTTCTTACACCGGGCGACGCCGCTCGTAGAAGCCCGAGCCCGTCCGGTCGTCCCCAGACTGAACATGAACGACACCGAAGGTCGTGTGAACATACTCCTGCGGCCCGACCGGCCGAAGCAGAGCCGCCTGCGTCCGGACACGCACCGAGAAGCTGTCACCTCCCTCGAACTCCAGCCGCCAAGCACCCGGGCCAGTCTCACAAACTCGGCCGAGCCGCTCAGTGTCCTCCCGGCTCTGTGCCCCCAGCGTGGAAACGAGCCAAGTCCCGCCTTCTTCCTCTCCCTCGAGACGAACCGCCGATCCATCGTCGAACGCTCCCAGGATCCGGGTGCCCTGCCTCGCCCCGCCCGGACGCGCCAGCCGAAGGTCCGCGAACGCCGCACAGGATACCTCGAACACCTCTCCGCCGAGGTCGACGCGGCCTCGGACGTGTCCGAAGCCGTTGTCTCGTCGCTCGAAGGACAGGCGGACCGACGCCGGCCGGAGCCTGGCTCCGGCCTGCTCCTCTTCGCGTTGAAAGTAGGCCGCTGCATCGTCGGTTTCGAGAAGGTTCCCCTCGAAGAATGCGTCGAACCCCGATGCCGTCGGCTCGAAATGCAGATCCGGCACACCCAGCACCGGCCCCACCTGCCCGTGGCCGGTGAAGATGCCCATACGCTGACCGCCGGGGAAGAGCTGCAAGCGCGCTCCGACGTCTTTCCCCGGCAAGTGCATCGCACCGACGATCACCCCGAGCCCCTCACGCCCAGCGCCGGGGTCGAACGCCTGCAAGCCGAGCGACCGCGGGGACGGGCCATCCGGCGCGACCGCCTTCGCTTCGGATCGGCGCGTCTCTTGCGGCCCGACCGACTCCCCGCGAAAGACCTGCGCTGCACTTTCGACGAAGTCCTGCCGCAACCGCCCCGGCCACCGTAGAGGAGCGCCCAACTCCAACTGAACGGCGTTCACTCGTCCGGCTTCGACGAACTTTGCCAAGCCCGGCGCCGGCGACGGCACGGCTGGCCGGTGGCGAAACAGACGCATCACGTTATTCCGATGCGCGGCCGGCCACCGTTCTCCGTACGTCGCCAAAACGCCGGCCGAGGCGAGCCTCTGCCGGAACGTCTCCAGCGGTCCCGTCACGAACGCCGTTGATCCGGTGAGTCGGTCCGCGTGCGCGTCGGCCTCCTCGGCTCGCGCGAGAGAGGCACCGATGCCGAGATCGCACCGGGCCTGCCCCACGTGCCAACCGTGAACCAGAAGGATCAACGCAGTCGGGTGCGCGGAGAGGATTCGAGCGACGTGTTCCTCGATCAATTCGAGAAACCAGGGTGCGCGGTCGACGACATCGCGGACCCGGTTCAAGTCGATCCTGTTGCGATCGCACGAGGGGTTGACCAACCGGGACGCCTCGAGCCGAACCGCCAACTCACGCGCAAGGACAGCCGTGTGCAGATCGTTCCCGCGACGCCCGGCGGCGGCGGCGGAGAGGAGATCCGTCTCCGACAGTCCGCCGTGAGGGGCGATCACAAGCACATTGCTCGGCCCGGCGACGCTTTCAAACCAAGGCGGTGGCGACGACTTCACTCTCTGGTCTATATGGTGCGGGAGGGCTCGGGGAAAATGACTGGTTTGCCGAGTGCCGGCGGCGTGGATACGTTGATGGGCTGTGTCCACCGCCACCCACCCCAAGGCCCCACGAGGGCTCGCCCTCGCTGCCACCGTCTTCGTCCTCCTAGGATTGGGCGCCTGCACGGAGGCGCCGTCGCCCGCGGCCGCTCCGTCCACTGAGATCGATCGCGTCGTCCGGCGACTCGAGGCCGCCGCTTTCCCGGGAACCCCAACGCCGCTCCACGGACCGGTCGCCCAGATCGGCGACGAGGCACGGCCTGTCGTCCTCGCTCCCGAAGAGATCCTCGTCGCCGAGGCCTTCGGCGTGGTTCCGAAGGACGGGCGAGCCGAGGTCGAGATCGAGCTCCGGCCCGAAGTCGCCGAACTCTCCGACACCGACTTCATCCTGACCGCACAGGAACTGCCGTTCACCCAGGCGCTCGCCGAAGAGGTGATGGCGAAGATTGCCCGAGAGAACTTCTCGCTTCGCCGCGATCGCGGCTGGCGCCTGCGCCGCAGCGAGGACCGCACGGCCGCGACGCTCGATCTCGACCACGACACCAACGAAGAAACGTCCGTGCAGCTCAATCTCCATCTGACCGCACTGCTACCAGTCCCCGAACTCCTCGAAAGCGACTCGTTCGACGTACCGCCAGGCGCGCGGATGCGCTTCGGGTTCGGCCTCACGGGATCGGCGAAAATACGGGGTGGCAAGGCGGTCGAGTTCGTCGCCACTCTTCTCTGTGACGGCATGCAGGCAAAGGAACTCGTCCGCAGAAGCGTCTCGCTCAGCGTCGACTCGGCGGCCACGTGGCAGGACGCGGACGTGGCACTCGAAGCGCCCGGCAGGGCGTGTCGGCTTCGTCTCGAGAATCGTGCGGACGGAGAGCCGCCGCGCGGTGCCGTGTGGGCCGTCCCTCAAATCCTGATCTCAACGAAGGTCGCGCCCGCCGAGGACACGAACCTGATCCTCATTTCGCTGGACACGCTGCGCTCCGATCACCTCTCCGGGCTCGGCTACGGACGCGACACCTCGCCGATCATCGACGCCGAACTCATCGCCAAGGGCACGACGTTCACCGACACGAGCTCGACGTTCCCACAGACCGACATCTCACATCTCAGCATCTTCACCGGGCTGTATCCCAGCGCCCAGCCCAAACGAGGCCGCGTATCTCCGTCGGACCGAGTGGTTCTCCTCGCTGAGCTACTACAGAAGGCCGGACTCGAGACCGCTGCGTATACCGAGGATGCTCTCGTGTCGGGCGCCTTCGGCTTCTGGTTCGGGTTCGACCAGTTCACCGAACGCTCCTTCGCGCACGCGGACCGCGGCCGCCGGACCATCGAAGACGGAATCCGCTACCTCGAAGAAAACCGCGGTTCCCGCTTCTTCCTCTTTTTGCACACCTACAAGACCCACGATCCGTACGTACCCGGCCCCGACTACGAGGCGCTCTGGAGCGACGACGCCGCGTGGAGCGACGGGGGGCCGGCCCCTTGGGTTCCAGAGAAGCACCGCGAGATCCTCGACCGCTACGATCGGACGATTCGCGAGGCGGATGACCTCGTCGGACGCGTCCTCGACGCGCTCGAACGCTTCGGGCTCCAAGAGCGCACCTTCGTAATCGTCACGTCGGACCACGGAGAGGCCTTCGGAGAGCACGGCATCGCCGGCCACGGATTCACGCCCCACCAGGAGGCGCTCGACGTCCCCCTCATTCTCCGCGGCCCCGGCATCCCCGCCGGGAAGCGCATCGACACACCCGTCAGTATCGCGGACCTCACGCCGACTCTTCTCGACCTGCTCTCCGCGCCGCAGACCAACCAGGCACAGGGGCTGAGCCTCGTCCCCGCGCTCGACGGCGAGTCGCTCGATGCAGGGCGGCCACTGTTCTTCTCATGGCTACGACCGAACGCCTACGGCGTGCGCACGAAGAACCGGAAGTACCACCGTACGAAGCAGGGACACGAGCAGTTCGACCTAGCCGCCGATCCGTTCGAGTGGAAGCCCGACCGCAGCGAAGACGCTCGCACGACCGGCGAGAAGCTCCTCGCGGCACACGAAGAGGAAAACGCCCGCCTCCGCAAAGCGCTTGGCCCGGCCCAGAATGACGACGGTCCACGCAGTGCGCCCGCGATCGACGAACGCCTCGAGAAGTCCCTCGAAGCGCTCGGCTACCTCTAGCCCCGATACTACAATGAGTTCCGGCGCGAGCCGACGGCGGTCTGCGCCGGGGCTCCTCGTCGAACTGCGGCCAGCGTCCTACCGCCGCGGGCGGAACAGCGCGAAAGCGCTCGTATACCCGTGGAGGAAAGTCTTGCCCTGCACCGGGCCGATCTCGCCGTTGCAGAAGAAGCCGGCGATCGGCACCGCGCCCAGATGCTCGCGCAGTCGATCGCTGTCGTGATTGGGTTCGCCGTAGAGCCCGGCGCCGCGACCCAGGCACGAGAACAGGATCGCTCCTTCCGCGCCGGTAGGCGCATGGGCCACGTGGCGCTGCAATCGCAGGTTGAGGTCGTCGGCGGAGGTCCGGGAGTCGCGGAGATGGAACTGCACGACCATCGGCTCCTGCAGGAGCGCGCCGACGACCAGAGCGCCGCTCTCTTCCTCAGAACCCAGGAGGTTTCGAATCAGGAAGTCCCCCTGCTGATACTCCGCCTGCGCCTCCTTCATCTCGATGCCGAGGAAGAGCGAGCCGCGGGCCAGGTTCTGATCCTCCGGCGACAGGCTCCGATACAGCTCCTGCAGCACCTGCAGAGCCGACCGACCATCGATCTCGTAGAGCAGGTTCTCACGGGCCCGTGTGACGAACATCGGCGCGCCGACCGGACGGCAGCCTTGGGCGACGACGGTATCCACCTCGATCGCCCCGGAAAGGGCGACGCCGACGACCCCTTCGCGATGCACGTCGCTGCCGACATACAGAGCGTTGTCACCGGGCGCGCTTCCGCTGCTCGCCACACCACCGACCTTCCGCCCCCCGGGGAACGCTCGGTCGAGGCCGCAGATCAGCGGCTCGACATCGAAGGAGAACGGGTCGGAGAGGATCAGAAAGTGCGGCGTCGCGTCTTCTCCGCCGAATCGCTTCCGCCACACGTCCGCCGCCGACTCGGGATCCGGCAGATCACCCATCTCGTAGTGGAACGGACGCAGGGTCACGCCGGGGAGGATCGCCGCCGCCAACGACACGGCCGGCCCATGCTCGACTTCCTGCCCCCCCCCGATCACGCTGCGCGCGGTGCAACCCACCACGAGCCCCGACCCGAACTCGCTCCCGACCAGCGCCGACGCCTCGCGGAAGTTCTCCCCGTGATGCTCCGACAGGAAGAGCAGAATCAGATTCGGCTCTGCGTCGCCGAGGTCTGCCCGCAGGCAGGACGCTGCCTCGCGAATGGCCGCCACGAGGTCGGGCAACTGCGACAATGCCGAACACCACTTCATGGATCAGTTCAGCAATCCGGCCGGCGGCTCGTCGTCATCATCGTCATCATCGTCATCATCGTCGTCGAACCCGAACGCGGCGGCGATCGGACCGGCCTGGTGATGAACGAGCTTCCAACCTCCCAGCTCACGAACCAACACGTTGGTTGCCATGAGCTGTCCGTCGGCAAGGGTCTCGATGCACATCACCAGTGCGGTCTCGCCGAGCAGGTGAACGACTTCGCGCGAACTCACGACGTCCGGCGCAGCGGGGCCCTGGAGAATCGAACGCCAGCTCTCCAGCACCGCATCGCGGCCAACCAGGAGAGTCCAGCCGGGATGAATGCAACTGACGGCCTCGTCTCGGGCCCACACGTCGTCCATGGCGTCCATGTCGCGATCCGCGAAGGCCTCACAGAACGCCGCGTGCGCTTCCAAAACCTGTTCCTCGTCGCTTGCCATCTCTTTCGTCGACGCCTCGTCGCGAAAGGAGCTTAGCACCGAGAACGCCCGACGCAGCCCCGAAACCCCCCGGCGAAACGAAAAACGGGGCCCCCTGGAGGGCCCCGTTTCGTCTACGGCGGATCCGGAAGAATCGGATCACTTCGCCGACGCGAGCTCGTCGTCGATGATCGCTTTGAACTTCGCGGCGGGCTGCGCGCCCTTCACAAGCCGGCCGTTCACGACGAACGAGGGCGTCCCGGTGATCCCGAGGCTCGCCGCCTCGGCCTTCTGGGCGCGGACGGCCGCGACCGTCTCTTTGTTGTCGTAGCAAGTGTCGTACTTGGCCTTGTCGACGCCGGCTCCGGCGAACTCCATCGCCTTCGCCTTCACGTTCTGGAGGTTGACGGCCTTCTGCTGCTTGAACATCTGCTCGTAGACGAGCCAGGCGCCCTCAGGGCTCTGTTGGCGAATGCACTCCATGGCAACCGCACCGGGCTCGGCCCAGTTATGGAAGGGAAGCGGGAGGTGCTTGTACGCGAAGCGGATCTTGCCCTCGTAGGCCGGAAGGACCTCCTCCTCGATGATCTTGTAGCCCTTCGCGCAGAAGGGACACTGGAAGTCCGAGTACTCTACGATCGTGACGGGCGCGTCGGCCGGCCCCTTCCAATCGACGTCTGTCTGGCTGATCTTGTCCATCACGGCCTTCGCCGGATCGATCGTGATGTCCTCCGCATCCGCGAACACCACGTAACGGCCGTCGGCGGAGCTCGTGAACCTCACCTTCTTGTCGCGAGGAGCCTTGCCCACAAAGAGCGTTCCCTGCTTCGCGCCGGCGATCGGCGAGTCCGTCACCCCGCCCACGGACACCGGGATCGACGGGGAGAGCTGCGCCTTCTTCCGGTAGTACTTGATCAAAGCGTCGGAGTCGGCGCCCTGCGCGAGGGCAGCGCCGGCACCGAAGAGCCCGAGCACTGCGAGGGCACTCACGGCCAAGGCGAATCGTCGAATCTGCATGAAAGAACCTCCTGTGGGCTTACTCGAGGGGATCCGACCAAGCTGCCGGTTGGTCCGAGCGGCGTCAACCCTGTTTGGGCGACGCGGCAGGCGCCCGACTCCAAGCTTCCCTTGCCCGCGAAATGCTCGTATCCCTCTACTTGGGGCGCCCCCACCGTGAGGCAGGGCCGCCTCGACTCACCCTTTTGCCCGGAGGCACCGCGATGGACCGCCAGTTCTTCCACAATGACATTCGCCTTTTTCTCGAACGCCGCGTCGACTGGAAACGCTACCACCAGCTGCGCCGGCCCGGCCCGGTGAACCTCGAGGAAGAGCTCGACACGTATCGCTCCATCCTCGGCAGCACCGGGCAGATCTGCGAAGACATCGAGGCCGAATCTCGCGACCACTGGCACGAAGAAGTCCGCCTCGAGGACGGTGACGTCATCGTCCCCGCGCACATCGAAAGCGGTTACCAAAAGCTCCGCGAGGCCGGCCTCGTATGCGTCATGCTCGATCCGAAGTACGGCGGCTTCGGACTCCCCACGCTGCTCAACGTCGCCTACCTCGAGATGCTGTCTCGTGCCGACACGAGCCTGATGACCATCCTCGGACTGCAGGCCGGTGCGGCAAACGATATCCAGAAGTACGGCAGCGACGAGCTCAAAGAGCAATACCTCCCACGCTTCACCTCCGGCGAAGTCCAGGGCTGCATGGACCTCACCGAACCCGGCGCCGGCTCCGATCTCGGCGGAATCAGCACGCGCGTCACAGAAGAGGACGGCAAGTTCTTCATCGACGGCGGGAAGATCTTCATCACCAACGGCGGCGCCGAGATCCACCTCGTTCTCGCACGAGATAGTGCGTCGTACGACGAGTCCAAAGGGACGACCAACGGCCTCAACCTGATGCTGTGTCCCCGCACGCTGCCCGACGGCTCGAGGAACGGCGTGTCGGTTTCCCGCATCGAATCCAAGATGGGACTACACGGCTCTCCAACTTGCGCCGTCGACTTCGACCACGCCGAAGGGTATCTCCTCGGCGAGCGGGGCAACGGCTTCCGCGCCATGCTCGACCTGATGAACGCCGCGCGGATCGGTGTCTCGGCGCAAGGCATCGGGATCGCCGAAGCCGCCTACCGCGAGGCGCGCACTTACGCCGGAGAGCGAATCCAGTTCGGCGCACCGATCATCGAGCAACCGTTGGTGAAATCGATGCTCACCCTCATGGCACTCGAGATCCAAGCCGCCCGCACGCTCCTCTACCACACGGCCACCTTGGTCGATCAGACCGAGGCCCTCGAGACCTATCTCGCGAGTGACCGCGACGAGCCCGAGTTCGACCGCATCGAGCTCCAGGCGGAGCTCGAGCGAAACCACCAACTCGTCCGCTTCTTCACGCCGCTGTGCAAGTACTACGCGACCGAAGTCGCCAACCAAGTCACCCGCTCGGCGATCCAGGTCCACGGTGGGATCGGCTACATGGCCGAGTCGGTCGTCGGCCACTGCCATTCCGACTCGATCATCACGACGATCTACGAGGGCACATCCGAGATCCAGGCGAGCTTCGCCCTGCGCGAGATGGCCAAGGGAGCTCTATTCACGGCGCTGGATCAGCTGCGCGTCGGCCTCGACACACTGGCAGCGGACTTCCCGGAGCCGGCAGAACAGCTCCGGAACGCCATCGACCTCCTCACCGACACGCTTCCCAGCTTGATGGAGGACGTGAACTACGCCCTCCTCAATGCAAAGCGCGTTTCCGACATGGTAATCTCGGTCGTCGTCGGAGGCGAGCTCCTGCAACAGTGCAAGGACGAGCCGACCCGAATCGAGTTGGCGTCGGCGTACATCAACCGCACGACGCTCGAGCTCGAGATGCATGCCAAACGGATCAAGAGCGGAGACGCGAGCCGGCTGCTGCGCTACGACAAGATTCTGAGCGTCTGACGCACCCCCGACTGCGTGCAACTCGCCCAGCCAATGGGTAGCAACTGCCGATGGACGAACAGAGCACGAAAGCTGCACTTCGGATCGGGATCCTCGGCGCCGCCCGCATAGCGCCGGTCTCGCTCGTCCGTCCGGCCCGCGAGGTCGCAGGAGCCGAAGCGTGCGGAGTCGCCGCGCGGACCCCGGCACGCGCCGGCGAGTTCCAAGTCAAGCACGGCCTGCCCCGCGCCTTTCCGAGCTACGACGCGATGCTCTCCTCCGATGAGATCGACGCTGTCTACAACCCGCTTCCCAACGGACTCCACTGCGAGTGGACCATCCGCGCGCTCGAAGCGGGAAAGCACGTCCTGTGCGAGAAACCGTTCGCCTCGAACGCGGACGAGGCGGAGCGAATGGCGGCGGCCGCGACCGCCGCCGACCGACGGCTCATGGAAGCCTTCCACTATCGCTACCATCCCCTCGCCGCCCGCATGCGGGAGATCACCAACAGCGGCGAGTTGGGCGAAATCCGACACATCGAAACTCACGTCTGCTTCCCGCTGCCGTTCTTCAAGGACATCCGATACGACTACGCACTCGGCGGCGGGGCTCTGATGGACGCGGGCTGCTACGCGGTGCACATGCTCCGCTTCCTGGCCGGAGATCAGCCCGAAGTCACGGCGGCCCGACCGACGCTCCATACCCCGGACATCGATCGCGCGATGGAGGCGGAGGTTCGCTTCCCCGATGGCCGGAGCGGCCTCATCCGCTGTTCCCTCTTCTCGTCACGCATCGTCGCCGTGCGCGCGATCGTGCGCGGCGACAAGGGAGAGCTCAGCGTCCTCAACCCGATCCTGCCGCACCTCTTCCACCGACTCCGCGTGAAGACGGCCGCGGGAACGAGACGCGAGCGGGTCTACGGCGACGCGTCATACACCCACCAGCTTCGTGCGTTCGTCGACTTCGTCCAAAACGGGACCGAGGTTCCGACGAACGCGGCCGACGCCATCGCGAACATGCGCGTCATCGACGCGATCTACGAGCGCGCCGGCATGAAGCGACGCGGAACCTGACCGCCCCCGCCGACAACTTGTCCGGCCTGACTCCGAGACCTGAGCCGATGCGCACGATCGGGGCACCGCGTCCCCGAAGCAACCAGAGGGCGCGGGAGTCGCTGTCGGGGCGGGGCGAGTCCCGCAGGCGGCATACCTCACTCCGCGACAAACCCCGACTCCTTCGCCGAGGATCGCGCCGACCCGACAGCGACTCTCGCCCCCGGCCGAGATCAACAGAAGCTCCGGTCCCCGCCCGATACTTGCAAATGGGTGGGGGGGCCCCCGAGCTACTCCTCTTCGTGGATCTGCTGGGCGAGGTACATCTTGTCGCCCACTTGCTTGATCAGCTCGATCTGGGCTTCCAGCCAGTCGATGTGATCCTCTTCCGAGGTCAGGATCTCCTCCAGGAGCTCGCGGGTGCCGTTGTCGCCGAGGTCACGGGCAAGCTCGATGGAGGCATTCAGGCGCTTCACTGCGTCCATTTCGAGCTTCAGGTCGAGCTTCAGCTGCTCGGGAACGGCCTCGCCGACGCAGACCTTGGCCAGGCGTTGCATGTTCGGGATCCCATCGAGGAAGAGAATGCGCTCGATCACCTGGTCGGCGTGCTTCATCTCCCCGATCGACTCCTCATGGCTCTTCTTGGCGAGCCGCTCGTAGCCCCAGTTCTTACACATCCGGTAATGAATGAAATACTGATTGATGCCCGTGAGCTCGCTCGTGAGGACGTCGTTCAACGCGTCGATGATCTTCTTGTTACCCTTCATGTCCAACTCCTCTTTCCGCGAGGCGCTTGGGCGCCTCTCCCTACCCACGACTCCAATGCTAACACGCGGGAGGGATCCGTTGAAGACACTACGTAAAGCAAAATTTCCAATGAAACTGAAAATCGATTTCAACTGGCCACGCATTTGACATTCGCCTCTCGCGTCGCCATCGCTTTGGAGTGAAATGCAACCCAGCATCCAGGAAATCACCGACTCGGTTCGCTCGACGGGGGCATGGCTGCGCCCGCTGCGGGACGAAATCGCACACACCATCGTCGGCCAAGCCGGCCTAGTCGACAGACTGCTCGTCGCCCTACTGGGCAACGGCCATGTCCTCCTCGAGGGCGTCCCCGGTCTCGCGAAGACCCTTTCGCTGAAAACCCTGGCCGCGGCGACCCAGGCTCAATTCCACCGCCTGCAGTTCACTCCGGACATGCTGCCCGCGGACATCGTCGGGACGCTGATCTACAACCCGCAAGAGGGCGGCTTCGTGACGAAGCACGGACCGATCTTCGCGAACCTCGTCCTGGCGGACGAGATCAACCGAGCCCCTGCCAAAGTCCAGAGCGCCCTGCTCGAGGCGATGCAGGAGCGCCAGGTGACCATCGGCGAGGAAACCTTCCCGCTGCCCGAACCGTTCCTGGTCCTCGCCACCCAGAATCCAATCGAGCAGGAGGGCACCTACCCTCTCCCCGAGGCGCAGGTCGACCGGTTCATGCTCAAGGTCGTGGTCGAATACCCGACCCGCGATGAGGAGCGAGCCATTCTCGACCGAATGGCGCACTCGGGGGACCTACCGCAGGTGCAGGCGGTCCTAGACCCGGACCACCTCATCGCTGCCCGGCGCGTCGTCGACACGATCTACGTAGACGACAAGGTAAAGGACTACATCGTCGACCTCGTTCGAGCGACGCGTACTCCGGGCGAGTTCGGCGTCCAGATCGAGGGCCTCGTACAGATGGGCGCTTCGCCCCGCGCGACGATCTTCCTCACGATGGCCGCCCGAGCGCACGCGTTCCTCGAAGGTCGCGGGTATGTCACTCCACAGGACGTAAAGACCATCGGCTTGGACGTCCTGCGCCACCGCGTCGTGCCAAGCTACGAAGCGGAAGCCGAGAGCCTGACGAGCGAGGATCTCGTCGGCAAGATCTTCGACACGATCCCGGTTCCCTGACGCAATGACGCCCGATCAAACGCGGGAGATCTTCGAGAAGGTCCGCCAGATCGAGATCCGCACGAGCCGCCTCGCCCGCGACACGTTCGCGGGGCAGTACCACTCCGTCTTCAAGGGGCGCGGCATGGACTTCGACGAGGTCCGCGAGTACGTCCCCGGCGACGAGATCCGCAGTATCGATTGGAACGTGACGGCGCGCACGGGGCGCCCCTTCGTGAAGAAATACACCGAGGAACGCGAGCTCACCATCCTGCTGCTCGTCGACCTCAGCGCCTCCGGACACTTCGGCTCGCGGCTCTCCACCAAACGCGAGCGTGCGGCCGAGCTCGCGAGCGTTCTCGCCTTCTCGGCGATCCGCAACAACGACAAGGTCGGACTGATTCTCTTCACCGACGAGATCGAGTGCTACCTCCCGCCCCGGAAGGGACGGAGCCATGTTCTGCGGGTCGTACGCGAGATCCTGTTCTTCGAACCTCGCCACCGGGGGACCAATCTGCCTCGCGTCCTGCGGTTCGCGCACCAGGTCGTGCGCCGGCAGGCCGTTGCGTTCCTCCTGTCCGACTTTCTCACACCAACGTCCGAAGACGGATCGCGGGGGGAGCTCAAGAAATCCCTCGAACTCGTCCATCGTCGCCACGATCTCGTCGCGATGATCGTCTCCGACCACCGCGAGGGCGAACTTCCGCGGATCGGGCGGGTGACCCTCGAAGACGCCGAGACCGGCGAGCAGCTTGAGATCGACACATCGGACGAGAACGTCCGCGATACGTTCCGGCATCAGACCGAGAAGCGCCGAGACCGCTTGCTGCAGACCCTGCGTGGCACCGGCATCGATACGCTCGAAATCGATACCGACCGCCCATACCTCGCGCCGCTGCGGCGCTTCTTCCGGACCCGCGCGGCGCGACGCGGATGAAGGCACCGGCCGCTAGCCCCACCCTCGCCGATCTCGTCAGCGAGGCCGAGGATATCCGCGACATTCGCGGCCTGGTCAACATCCCGTCGCCGTGGGAGTTCCTGATCTGGGTCGCGCTCGCGCTGGCCGTGCTCGCCGCTGTGGCGCTGCTGGTTCGTTGGCTCCGCCGACCCGCCGCGGCGCCCCTGGCCCCGTCCGCCGACAGCGTGGCGTTTGCGGCGCTCGAGCGCGCCCGCGCCTGGATGACCCCCGAGCAGGCCGAGAGGTTTGGCACCGCCGTCTCGTCGGCCGTGCGGCAGTATGTCGAGGCCCGCTTCGACGTGAGCGCGCGCCGCCGCACCACCGAAGAGTTCCTTCGGAGCCTGACCAAAGAACCGGCAGCCGAGCTCTCCGCCTTCGTGCCGAGCCTCGAAGAGTTCCTGCGCCAGATGGACCTCGTGAAGTTCGCCCGGCAGCCCCTCGACGAGACGCAGATGGAAGGCCTTCTCGAGACCGCGCGCGACTTCGTAAGCCATACCCGCCGAGACCCCGGAACGGAAAAGCAACCGTGAGGTTCCTCTCCCCCGATCTCCTATGGCTGCTCGCTCTGCTGCCAGTCCTGTGGCTCGCGAGCGGCCGCGTGGGACACGCCGCCGCGCTACTCTACCCATCGGCCGATCTCGTCCGTGACCTCGGCCGGCGTCGCGCGGCACGTCCCGGGTTCGCCCTCCTGCTGCTGCGCACCGCGGTCCTCGCGCTGCTCGTGATCGCGCTCGCGCGTCCCCAACAGGGCCTCGGTGCCGCCGAAGTCGAAACGAGCGGCATCGACATCATCCTCGCGATCGACGTCTCCGGCTCGATGCGCGCGCTCGACTTCGAACTGGACGGGGATCGCGTGAGCCGCCTCGAGGCCGTGCGCTCGGTCGTCATGGACTTCGTCGAGACGCGGCAGGGAGATCGTATCGGCCTCGTCGCCTTCGCCGGCCGGCCCTATCTGGTGAGCCCACTCACGCTCGATCACGACTGGTTGCTCCAGAATCTCGAACGCCTCCAGATCGGCCTCGTCGAGGACGGCACGGCCATCGGGTCGGCGCTCGCCGCCGGCACGAACCGCCTGCGCGATCGCGAAGCGAAGTCGCGGATCCTCATCCTCCTGACCGACGGCGTGAACAACGCCGGGAAGATCTCACCCCTGATGGCCGCGGAGGCCGCGCGCGCGTTGGGTCTCAAGGCGTACACCATTCTCGCCGGAGCCGGCGGCGAGGTGCCCGTTCCTGTCACCGACCGCTTCGGCCGACAGCGGGTCGTCACCGCTCGGGTCGACGTCGACGAAGACACCCTGATCAAAGTGGCGGAACTCACCGGCGGTCGCTTCTTCCGCGCGACCGACACCGACTCTCTCGCCGAGATCTACGAAGAAATCGACGCGATGGAGAAGACCACCGCGACGCTCGAGCGGTTCGAGCAGTACCGTGAGCTCTACCCGTGGCTGGTCTTCGCCGCCCTTTTGCTTCTCGCCCTGGAGCGGCTCCTCGCCGAGACCCGGCTCCGGAGGCTCCCATGAGCTTCGCCGCGCCCCTTTGGCTGTTCGCCGGCGCGATTCTCGTCGCGCTCGGAGCCGTGGCCCTCCGTGGTGCCGACCGACGGCGCCAGCGGGATCTCGAACAGTTCGCCACTCGCAACATCCTCCCAGCACTCACCGAGAGCCTGTCGCCGACGCGGCGGCGCGCGAAGCGTTGGCTCGTCCTCGGTGCGGCCACTTTCGGTTTCGTCGCGCTGTCCGGACCGGAGGTGGGTTTTGACTGGGAAGAGACCCAGCGCCGCGGGATCGACGTCCTGATCGCCGTCGACGTCTCCCGCAGCATGCTCGCGCGCGACATCCAGCCAGATCGACTCCGGCGCGCCAAGCTCGCCGTGGACGATCTGGTCGCGCGGCTCGGCGGCGACCGGCTCGGATTGATCGCCTTCGCGGGTACCGCCTTCTTGCAGTGTCCACTCACGCTCGACCACGCCGCCTTCGATCGGTCTCTCGCTGCGCTCGATCCTGGGATCATCTCGGCGCCCGGCAGCAATATCGCGAGCGCGCTCGACGTGGCGCGCAAGGCCCTCGAGAGCGAAGGCAAGAACGTGAAGCTCCTGATCCTCTTTAGCGATGGCGAGGATCTGCGCGGGGGCGCTCTCGCAGCCGCGGAACGCGCCGCAGAGGACGGCATCCACGTCTTCACCGTCGGTGTCGGAACCCCGGCCGGCGAGTTGATCCCGATTCCGGACGACGCGAACGGCGCGTTCGTCAAGGACGAGTCGGGCCGTATCGTGAAGTCGCGCCTCGACGAAGCCACCCTGAAGAAGGTTGCCGAGACCACCGACGGCTTCTACGTCCCCCTCGGCGCGCGCGCCGAGGGCATCGACGAACTCGTGGAGCGTGCGCTCGCCCCGATTCCCCGCGAAGAGCTCGCGTCCCGACTCCGCCGGATTCCCCGCAACCGATTCCAATGGCCGCTCGCAGTGGCCCTGCTCCTCCTGGCGATCGAGCCCTTCCTTGGAGAACGCAAACGGAAGCCCGCCAGCGCCGCGCCCGGTGCCGCTGCAATCGTCTTGTTCGTGCTCGCGACCGCAGCCGCGCAGGCGCACGCGGCCTCGGTGGACGACGCCGCGCAGCTCTACGGCGACGAGAGCTACGAAGAAGCTGCCGCGCAGTTCCGGGAGCTGGCCGAAGAGGAGGACGACCCGCGCCTCGATGTGAACCTCGGCTCTGCCGCCTACCGCGCCGGAGACTTCCCCAACGCCTCGGGAGCGTTCGCACGAGCCCTGCGAAGCGAAGACGACGCGCTGCGCGAACGCGCCTTCTACGACCTCGGCAACGCCCAATACCGGGTTGGACAAGACACCGTCGAAGAGAACCCGCAGGAAACGATGCAGGCGTGGGAGCAAGCCATCGCGGCATACGAAGAGGCCCTCACCCTGAACGAGGCCGACGAAGACGCTCGCTTCAACCGCGACTTCGTCACGCGAAAGCTCGAAGAGCTCAAGCAGGAGCAGGAACAAGAGCAGAAGGACGACGAGCAAGAGAAGGACGACCAGCAAGACGAGGATCAGGAGAACGAGGAGCAGGACGAGCAGGACCAACAAGATCAGCAGCAAGACGACTCGTCGGGCGACCAGCAGCAGGACCAGCAGGAAGAACAACCGCCCCCGGACGAAGAGCCGGACGAGCAGGACGGCGAGCAGGACCCGAAGGAGGACGAGCCCGAAGAGGCCCCCCCCACGGACGGCGACGAGCCACAGGACGGCCCGCCGGAGGAGCGTTCTCCGGAGCCGGGCGAGGAAGAGCGCCTTCCGGGCCAGCTGAGCCCCGAGGAAGCGCGCGACCTCCTCGATTCCTTACAAGGGGAGGAGGAGTTCATGCCGATGGTGCCCGCGGCGCCGGCCGACTCCTCGGAAGATCCCCGAGACTGGTGAAGACCTTGCCCACCCCCGCCCACAGAGCACGCCACGCCGCGCGCATACTGCTCCTCGCAATCGCCCTCGTGGTACCAGCGCTTGCCCCGGCGGCCGCGCTGGGGGCGCCGACCATGTCCGCGCGGATTCAACCCTCGGTCCTCACGCTGGGCCAGGACGCCCGTCTCGTGGTCACGATCTCCGGGGCGTCGAATGCGGCGACACCCCGCCCGGTCGCCGTCGACGGGCTTCAGATGCAGAGCCTCGGCCAGACGATGAGCATGCAATTCGTAAACGGCTCGATGACGACCGAGGTGACCCACACGTTCCTCGTTCGCCCGAACCGCACCGGCGACTTCCAGATCCCGGCCATCTCGATCACCGTCGGGAGCAACACGCTCTCCACACGCCCGCTGGTCCTCCGCGTCGTCGACACGTCGCGCGTGCCCCAGGTGAAGAGGACCCGGCCCCAGGCGACGAAACCTTCCGCAGAGCGCGCACCGGACCCCACGACCGGCGAAGACGGCCAACCGAGCGTCGCTCTGCTCGAGGTCGCGGGCCTCCCCGACCGTAAGCTCTTCGTCGGCGAGGTCGTTCCGGTCGAGATCCGCCTCTACATTCGGGAAGGAACTCGGGTCACGGAGGCAACGCCTCCCAGCCTCGTCGGAAGCGGCTTCACCCTCAGTCGTCCCGCGGGAGACGAGCCCCGGCAACAGCGCGTACGCCTGTCCGGCAACGGCTATACCCGCCTCACGTTCCCAGCGGCATTGTCGCCGATCACGGCCGGAGAGCTTCCGCTCCAGGCGACGCTCGACATCACCGCCCGGATCCCGAAACGCGTACCGCGACAGCGCCGACGGTTCGACGATCCGTTCTTCGATTCTTTCTTCGACTCCTTCGCGTACAGCGCCGTCGACCAAAAGGTCCCGGTCGCTTCGAAGCCGACGACGGTGCGCGTCGCCCCCCTGCCCGCGAATGACCGACCCGAGATCTTCACCGGCGGCGTCGGCCAGTTCTCCATGAGCGCAAGCGCCGAGCCCACGACCGTCGCGGTGGGGGACCCCATCACGCTGAAGGTCGTTCTTTCCGGAACGGGGAACTTCGACCGCCTCCAGCTTCCGGGGATTGTCGAAACCGAGGAGTGGAAGACGTACGACCCCACATCCCAGTTCGCGGCGGAGGACGATCTCGGCCTCACAGGCAAGAAGACGTTCGAACAAGCACTACTTCCGCTGCGGGCCGACCTCAGCGAGGTCCCGGCGCGCAAGCTCACCTACTTCGATCCGGAACGCAGGGAATACGTCGGATTGTCGATCGACGCGATCCCGATCGAAGTGCGCGCCGCCCCCGCCGGGCATCGCCCCCTGCCCATAGGAAGCGGGGCCGTCTCCGGACTGGATGCCTACGAGCTCGCCCCCAACAAAATCGACCTCGGGGCGCTCCATGCGAACCTTCGGCCGGCGGCGACTCGGCCGACCTTCCTGCTTGTACAATTGCTTCCACTCGTGGCCGTCTGCGCGGCTTTCTGGTGGGGAGGGCGACGACGGCGGCTCGCCCTGGACCCGGCCCACCTGCGCAGCAAGAGGATCCGCGGCGAGTTGAAGGTCCTGATCCAACGGATGGATGCCGGCGTCGCCTCCGGAGACTCGGTCGCCTTCTTCGAAGCCGCGCGCCGCGCGATCCAGGAGCGCGTGGCGGGAATCGACGGCGCGGTCGCTGCCCAGAGTCTGACCCTGGCGGAGATCGAACGAACCCTCCGGGACCGCCCCGAACTCTGCGAACGCGTCCGGGGGGTCTTCTGCGCCGCAGACGCACTCGCCTACGGCGGCTCCGACGACGAGGCGCGCGCGCTCGCCGGGCACCGGAACGACGTCGTCGCACTGCTGCAGGAACTCGACCGGGAGAAGACATCGTGAAGCGACTTCGACTCGTCCCCGCTCTCCTTGCAGTCACGCTCACGATCGTGTGCTCGCCGCACGACGGTCCGGCGCAGACGACACTGGCGGATCCGTTCGCGCAGGCCAACGCCGCCTACGCCGCCGGGGAGTACGAGGCCGCCGCGGCCGCGTTCCGCGCGCTCGCCGAAGCGGGCCTGGTCTCGAGCGCGCTCTTGTACGATCTCGGCAACGCCGAATCGAAAGCGGGCCGGCCGGGCGAAGCCGTACTCAGCTACGAGCGCGCGCTCGCCCTGTCACCTCGCGACCCCGACGTGCTAGCGAACCTTCGTCAGACACGAACGGCGGCGAACCTACCCGAACCAGAGCGAACGCGCTGGCAGGAGATGAGCGCCACGCTGACCGTCGACGAGTGGTCCTGGCTCGCGGCGGCAGCCCTGTGGGCTGCCTGCCTGCTTCTCGGCGTCCACGCACTGCGCTCGGACGGTGAGCAACGGCCGTCACGGATCCTCATCACCGCGCTCACGGCATTGGTCGTATTGGTGGCCGTGGGCGGAAGCTTCGCAACGACGCGCCTCGCCGACCTCGACCGTGCCGTCGTCGTCGGCCCCGGTCCCGCCCTTCGGGTCGCGCCCTTCGAGTCCGCCACGGTGTCCACCGAGCTCGCGGCCGGCAGCATCGTCGACATCGATCGGTTCCACGAGGACTTCGCCCTCGTCCGCACCGCCGAGGGCCAGGCGGGTTGGATGCCCAAGCCCGAGGTCGAGGAAATCCTGGCTTACTGCGCGATCTCGATCTGCCCGTGATCGTCGTGCCCGACGGACTGGCCGCTCGGGCCGACGGTCCTCGTCGTCGCGCAGCCGCATGCGGCGCGCGCCAAGCTCTGCTTTCGGCGTGAAGGCTACGGGCTCGCGCAAGTCGACGCGGTCCGCCCCGGCCGGCGCTAGTCCGGTACGAAGCTCCGCCGCGGAGGGATCGGGTAAATCGATTCCAACACCCGATTGCTCCGGATACCGACCGCCTCGCGATGGATCCGCAGCTCATACCGCGCCTCGATCGCTTCCTCGCGAGCCGCGTTCCAATCAGAGACGCGCTTCCGTCTCTCCGCCGGCGCCTGCGCGTTGTCGATCGCTCGCGCGACGACGTCGAGTCGCAAGAGCGCGAGGTCGACCTTGTCCCCGGAGCGGCCAAGCGCAGAGGCCATCTCCTGCACGATCTCCTTCTCGAGTTCTTCCGCCCCAAGTTCGATGTCGATCTTTCGCTTCAGCCGGTCCAGGTAGGGACTCTCGAACCCGGAGTCCGCGAGTTCGCGGACGAGCGTCTTCCACGGAGGCGCGCGCACGAACGGATCTCAGGACCGCCCTTCGGCGGGGGCTGCCGCGACGGAGCTTACCGTCGCCTCCGGCGCGTGCTTCTCGGCCAGGAGATCTGCCAGCGACAGATTCGCAAAGACCTGCTGCTGCCCGCGCCCCGCTCGCCCTAACAGACCACCCAGTCGCGGATCCCACTGCCGGGCCCCAGCGCTCTCCACGAGAGAAGCGGCGACGTCTCCGAGATCGATCGCCGCCGGATCCCGGCCGAGTGCGTACAAGCCCCGGGACCCCGCCAACGCAACGAGGAACCCGCTCACGCGCAGTCGCTCAGCGACTCGTTCAACGACGCCCGTCTCGACCTGGATCTCACGAGCCAGCGCCCGCGGTTCAATCCCGCCGCCTTCCCCCTCGAAGCGCTCCGCGGCCCGAAGAAGCGCCTGCGTCGCGACCGCCCACTGCGGCGGAGGTGCGCCCTCGAGCTCGACGGCGTCAACACCGAACTCGACCATCGCCGCGACCTCCGCGCCGGCGAGCACGATCGTCCAGCTGACGTAGACCCACACCAGCGTCACCGGCACCTGCGCCAGCGCGCCGTACACGACGTTCGCCCGGACCACACCTATCTGCAGCTGGACGTACGCGATCTGCACGATCTGCCAGGAGATGCCCGCGAGAATCGCGGCGATGAGGATCGCACGGAAGTGGGGCCTGCGATTGGGCATGACGGTGTACACGATCGCCAGAGCGAGCACGTTGAAACCGTACGGGACGAGGCGAAGCCCCTGCGCCCAGACGTCCCCGATGATCTCGTTGGCGAGGAGGCCTTTTAGCGTCTCCTGCTCCGCGAGAAACGAGGTCGCACCAAAGCCCGCGAGCAACAAGAACGGCGTCAGCAAGACGACGCTCATGTAGTCGCTCAGCTTGCGCCACCACACGCGGCCCGTATGGATGCGCCAGATGTGGTTGAGACTCGCCTCGACGTTTCCGAGAACCGAGATCGCGGTGAAGAGTAGCGCGATGACGCCCAGGCTCGTAAGCGTCCCCGCGTTCATCTCGCCGACGAAGCCGATGATGCGCTCGGTCACCTGCGAGCTGAGCCCCAGCTGGGTCAGGAGCCAGTGCTCCAGTCGCTCGGCGGAACCCAGGCCCCTTAGGGCCGCGAACATCAGAGCCAGCAGCGGCACGAGCGAAAGTAGGGTCGTGTAGGCCAACGCGGACGCTTGGATCAGGCACCTATCGTCGTAAAACCGGAGCGCAAGCATCCGAAGAAAGCGCCAGGCCCGAAACATTGGGCTCTCCGAACGGGTGGTCGGCGTCATCGGAACCCCGTTTTGACACAGCAAACGGGCCGGAGGAAGAGACACGTTGCGTCTTGCCTCGCAGCACGGAGGGGTGAATACTCGCGACCAGCTTCGGGCGTGCTCACGCCGGAACACAATCCCAGAAAGCGGAGGTTTCCATGATTCGAGACAGCATCCTCGAGGAAGAAGCGGCGATCGCCTCAGAGCGAGCCGACGCAGGGAGCTCGATTGAAGCCGAGATTCTCGAGAAGCCCATCGGGTCGCTTCCCAGCCTCCGCGACCCGATTCAGCTCGACCGGCGTACAACCCTTCGCGCGGTCATCCAGCGCTTGAACCAAGAGCGCGTCGGGTGCGTGCTGATCGTCGAAGACGGTCTCCTCGCCGGCGTGTTCACCGAGCGGGACGTTCTCACCAAGCTCGTCGGGACCGACATCGACGTCGACCGCACCGCCGTCGAGGATCTCATGACCCGAGATCCCGAGTGCCTGAGACTCGATGACAGCGTCGCGTACGCGCTGAACAAGATGACGATCGGCGGCTTCCGCCACATCCCGCTCGTCGACCGCCACGGCCGACCCGCCGGCGTGATCGCGATGCGGCACATCGTCGAGTACCTCGTCGATCTGTTCCCGCGCGGCGTCCTGAATCTCCCGCCGTCGCCGAATCTCGCGATCGCTCGCACGCGCGAAGGAGCCTGAGAACCAGCACAGCCGTACGCAGGAGCTCTGGGCCTCGTGGTCCAGAAGCCAGCGCTTTGCGATGAATGCCAAAGGCGTATCCCGTGAGGGAGCCCGTGGAACTCACCAGACGGTGACACGGGATGATGACCGAGATGGGATTCGCGCCGTTCGCGGCACCGACGGCGCGACTGGCTTTCGGGGAGCCGAGCGAAGTCGCCATTTCCCCGTATGTCTTCGTCGAACCCACCTCCACTCGCCGAAGTCGGCGCCAGAGCGCGGACTGAAATGCCGTGCCGCCCGGATCGACCTCGATGCGACGAAGAGCGTCCAGGTCTCCATCGAAGTAAGCGGGGCGGTCACGCCGCGTCGGTCCCCCAGATCGCCATCGCTGCGTAGGAACGCCACGGGCGCCAGCTCTCTGCCTGCTCTGCGAGTTCCTTTTCGCGCAGCGGCGCGCCGTTGCCGAGAATCTTCCGCAGGCCGAGGTCGCCGGCGGGGAACGCATCGGGCTCGCGCAGCGCCGGCCGCGGGCGATACCGCGAGATCCTCGTCGAAACGAAAGGTTAGCCGGAAGGCTCAACGCAGCAGCGGCGCCGGCGACACCGACACGGGACGGCTCCCTGTCGCGAGCACGAGACCGTGCGCGCGCACTCCCGCAACCGGTCCGACGACCGTGAACCGGCAGCGACGAGCTTCGACACCGCCCGTCGCCAGATACGTCGCCCCGGCGGCCAGGCGGAACCTCCCCGAATCGGTCGTCGCCATGCCCACGTGATCGAGGGCCTCGACGCGGACCACGCGTTCTTCGCGGGCGTCGCTTGTGATGCGGCACACCAGAACGCCGCGTGTACCGCTGATCGCTTCGGTCACGAAGCTCTGGGTCGTAGCCGAAGTCGAAAACAGCGCGACCAACAAGACGCCCGGGAAGGAAGACATCCACAGCCGCTACGCGTGCGAGGCTCCGCCGACCATGCCGAGGGTGACAAACCCTAGTTCAACGTACGCGAGGCGCAGCCACCGACAGCCCCATCTCCCCTGGCGGGCACTAGATCGTCGCCGTCCCGGCCAGGTACGCGACCACTCGAGCGAGCCCGGCGCGACGGCGGTACAACGCGACACTGTCCAACAACCAGCGACCCGGATTGTCGGCTGCGAACTCGAGGTGTGTGCGCTCGCCCGGCGCGACGATCAGCGTGTCCTTCCGCGGGGCCACGGCGGGATCCACCCCGTCGAGCAGGAGCCGGAAGACGTGGCCGTGCAGGTGCATCGACTGGAACTGGGACGTCTTGTTGTCGATCTCCATGCGGACCCGCTCGCCCGGCTGGATCCGGAGCGGCCCCGGGGCCGTGCCGGCCGTCGGATCCTCCGGGAAGGACTTTCCGTTTATGGTGTAGCGATACTCCCCCGGAACCTCGGCGAGGGAGATCCGGAGGTTTCGACGAGGTCCCTCTGGAAGCGTCCGCGGCTCCTTCGCGCGAAGCATGTCGTACCGAAGGCGCTCACCCTCCCACCGGGGCGGAACAGTGCTCACAACCGGCTTCGCGTCGGGCGTGTGCAACACTCCGACGGCTCCCCCCGACTGCCCCAGAGCCGCCGCCCGAATCGCGTAGGCCCCCTGTTCGCCGACGGTGACGATCACGTCGTACCGCTCACCGATTCCGATCACGAGATCGTCCACGACGACGGGCTCGACGGCGCGCCCGTCCGCAGCCACGACCTCTAGACGATGACCGGTCACCATGAAACGGAAGAACGTCTGAGACGATCCATTGATCACGCGAAGGCGGACGCGATCGCCCTCGGCCGCCTTACACGTCCAGGCGTTCCCGTGGCCGTGACCGTTCATCAGGAACGCGGAGAAGTTGACCTCGCTCGGGAACGGCTTGCCGTCGGGACCGGGGTTCACGAAGCGTTCGTGCGTCGACGCCTTCGGCTTGCCTCCGCGCTTGCGGAGCCCCGACAACACTGCGGCGGGATCGCCGGTTTCCCAATCCGACAAGAACACGACCTGGTCGCGCTTCGTGCCGTACGGATTCTCCCGTTCCTCGACCACGAACGCTCCGGCGAGACCGAGTTGCCGCTGGAACCCGACGGTCGAGTGGTACCAGTACGTCCCCGGCTCGGCTGCGGGAAACTCGTAGATCGACACGTTGCCCGGGCGAATAGGGAGCTGTGTGATGCCGATCTCTCCGTCCATCGGGTTGGGCACGGGCAGGCCATGGAAGTGAAAGGCCGTCGGTTGTTCGAGGCCGTTGATCACCTCGGTCCGCAAGAGAAACCCTTCGCGGAATCGAATCTCGGGCGCAGGTAGAACGCCGTTCACGACGAGCGCGCCCTGCGGACGACCCACCGGTGCCATGTCTTCCTTCGAAAGCGCCAGTCGGTACCGCACCGGCGCAAGCGGTCCCGACGCCGTCGTCGATTTCCCGAACGCTTCGGCGTCCTGGGGTGCGGACAGCGGCGCGGCGACGGCAACCGCCCCTATACCGGCAACAGCCCGAAGGACCTCGCGGCGCGACGGGTTCTTCGGGGGAACGGTCGAGCGCTTCACGGCGGGGTCGCGAGAATCCGGCATGACAAACGTCTTAGCGAATCCGGCGCGTCCGACTCCACCGAGGCAGCCCCGGTTGACCGGCGCCGCCCGATCGGGGACAAATTCGCTGGATCCGGAGGACCATGGTGAAACGCGACGAGTGCATCCTGTTCAGTGGAGCCGCAAGCGGTGCGGAGTCCGAGTTCGGGGCCGCCGCCGAGCGCTACGGCATCGAAGAAGTGAACTTCACCTTCGAGGGTCACAACGACGCCCGCTCCCGCGGGATCCGGGTGCTGACGCACGCGGAGCTTGAAAGGGGCGACGTCAGTCTCACCTACGTGAGCCGCCTCATGCACCGAAAGTACCCGAACACTCCCCTGTTCAAGAAGGTCCTCCAGAGCATCTGGCATCAGGTGAACACCGGCCAGGAAGTCTACGTGATCGGCCGCATCCTGCAGGACGGTACCGTCAAGGGCGGGACCGGCTGGGGCGCGGAGTTCGCCAAGCTCTGCAACAAGCCCCTCTTCGTCTTCGACCAGGACGAGGGCCGCTGGTCACGATGGAACGGCGACTCCTGGGACGGCACCGAGCCGCCCGTGATCTCGCATGCCCAGTTTACGGGCACCGGCACCCGGTTCCTCGCCGAGGGCGGCAAACAGGCCATCGCCGACCTCTTCGAACGCAGCTTCGACTGACTCCCGTCTCTGCCGCCGGTCTCCCCGCCGGTCTCCCCCCCGGTCTCCCCGCCGGTCGGCATGAGCGTTGCTTACTTCACTGCTCTGATGTGACGCAGGGCCGTTCCATGCGGCCCCAGCGCGGCATCTGTGACGAAATCGTGACGCAGGCGACGAAGAATTGACTTTCAAAGGGGAACTTTCCATGACGCACGGCGTCCTGCTGGTCGACGACGACGTCGAGATTCTGGAGATGTTCCGCAAGCTGCTGCGTCGGGAGCCCTACGAGATCGAGGTCGCAGCCGGGGCCGAAACTGCTCTGGAAATGATGGCGGAGCAACGATTCTCGGTGGTGGTCTCCGACGAGCGGATGCTTGGCATGACCGGGACGGATTTCCTGTCGCGGATCCAGCTGGAGTACCCCGATGTCGTGCGCATGATGGTCACCGGCCAGAGCGCCGTCGACGGCGCCATGCGGGCCATCAACGAGGGCCAGGCCTCCCGATTCCTCCTGAAACCGGTGCGGGCCTCGGAGCTCGGGTCCGCCATCCGCGAAGCTCTCACCGAGTGGGACCTCCGCCACGCTTCCGAAGCCTCGCTCGACCGCGAGAAGCGGCGCGAGGCCGCGATGGCGACTCTCGAAGGCCAATGGGAGGGCCTCACCAGCATCCGCCGCGACTATTCGGGTACGATCGTCCTACCCGGCCGCGGTGACGACCTCTAGAACGCTGCGCGCGAGGCCGAAAGCCACGCGGGCGCCCGCGGCCGCCGCTAGCGGCACCGGCGGTGGCCCCAGCCCCTCCCCCTGCGACGAGGCAGACACTTCGCCATCCGCCGGGCTTTTCCTCTGTCCCCCGACCGGTTACCGTCAATGATGTCGCGTCGCCCGCGACGTCCCACACGGTAGGAGCTACGATGACGAAGAAGGTCGAGAAATCCCACGAGGAATGGAAGGCTGAGCTCTCTCCCGAGCAGTTCGCCGTCTGCCGCGAGAAGGCCACCGAGCGCGCCTTCTCCGGTGCCTACTGGGACCATCATGAGGCCGGCAAGTATGCCTGTGCTGGCTGCGGCGCGGAGCTCTTCGCCTCCGACACGAAATTCGACTCGGGAACCGGCTGGCCCAGCTTCCACACGCCCTCCGCAGACGGCAGCGTCGCCGAAGAAGTCGACGCGAGCCACGGCATGCGCCGAACGGAAGTCCACTGCGCCGCCTGCGAGTCGCACCTCGGCCACGTCTTCGACGACGGCCCGACGCCGACCGGACTTCGATACTGCATCAACTCCGCGAGCCTGGACTTCGTTCCGAAGGACGACGAGAAGAAGTAGCCGCGCCGCAGCGTACCAGGATTGTTGGAGGTTCCTCTGCTGGTACTCCGCGCATCCGAGGAGTCGCGCTCGTTGACCGGGCGGTGGCAGCACTCGTCGTGTGAAGCCTGCTTCACGGGTACACGGTGGTCAGCAGTCGGATGCGACGCCGCGGGATGCTCGACCCGGCATACGTGCCTGGCTGATTCGAGTCGCGGCCCACTCCGCTCGATCACGTCGGGGGGGGGGGGCTCTAGCCTCCCGCCGAGTCCTCCAGCCGGAGAGGGTAGCCTGCGAGAGTCATGGATCGGCCCCGCTGATCTGGGCCCGAGCTTGCACGCACCGGCCAGAACCAAGGCATCCAAGAACGAACAGGCCACTCACGAGGCGCCGCGTACGGCTCGAACGAGTGCCTCCTCGTGCTTGGCCCCGAGGCCTCCGTACAGCCCGCCCGCTCGATCCTCACTCAGTCTAACAATACTGCTCCGCCGTGGACCGCGGGCACGGCGCGAGAAGCACCGTCGCCCCACCCGGCCTGGCCCCACACCGCCCCCACCATTCGTGCGCCGTTGCGCTGTCCCCGTCGTCTGCGTACTCGGCTCACTCTGCACACGCGGTGCCGCGAGATGGGGCGCTCTCTCTCTTGTTCCAACTTTGCGTCGCTCTACCCTGGTGCGAAGTGATTGAGCCGTCAGCATGACTTTCACTTATGCTTGACGTTGCAGCGTTCACTGCTCACTACCAAGCAACCGGAGGGGGACCATGGGAGACGAGAATACCGCCTTGTCGGCGGGAGACGTGCGCCACCTTTTGCGCCGCACCGGATTCGGAGCGAAGCCGAAAGAGGTGGAGAAGATGTCGGCGAAGTACCCCACGCGTGGGGCGGCCGCTGACAAGCTCTTGAAGTTCAAACCAGCGAACTTTCGTCCGGGCGGCAAAGACATACGCGCCCGGCAGGTCAGTTGGTTCAAGTACATGCTGAAGGGGAAGCGAGCACTGCAGGAAAAGATGGTGCTGTTCCTGCACGATCATTTCGCGACGAACAACGACACCCTCGGCGATGACCTGCAGATGGCGAATCAGAACCGCCTTCTGCGCCAAGGCTGCATCGGGGACTTCAAGCAGCTGGTGAAGGACATCAATCTCGACCCGGCGATGATGGACTTCCTGGACACGGTCCGGAATCGCAAAGAACAACCGAACGAGAACTACCCGCGCGAACTCCTGGAGCTCTTCACCGTCGGAGTGACGGACTTCCAGGGAAACAACAACTACGAACAGGAAGACATCGTCCAGATCGCGCGTGCGTTCAGTGGATGGCGTCTCAACGAGAAAGACGACCCCTTCCTGCAAGAAAGCCGGCACGACTTCATGGAGGACTTCCCCAAGCGGGGGCCGAAGGTGATCTTCCAGACCACCGGCAGCTTCGGGCCGGGTGGGCGCTCGTTCACGACGCTCGGTGAAGGGGCGACGGAGATCGAGGAGGTGATCGACATCCTCTTCGAGCACACCGACTCGGACGGCGAGAACACCGTCGCTCGCCGGATTGCCCGACGCCTCCTCGAGTACTTTGCCCACGGGGCGTACGCGACGTCGGACCCGCCTACGGCTGCCGCTGCGGACGCGGTCATCGCGGAATCCGGCTTCGATTCGAACTGGGACCTTGGCGCATTGATCCGCGCGATCCTCGTGAGCGATGCGTTCTACGAGACCGCCGGTTCGGGCCCGGCGACACCGCGCTCCGTGAAGTGGCCGATCGACTACGCGGTCACCTCGATGCGGCTCCTCGGAATGAAGCTGAAGGGCAAGGATGCCCGACTCGACGGCGGCGCGCGGCGCCGCATCGTCGACCACCTTTCCGACATGGGCCAGGAACTCTTCGACCCTCCGAGCGTATTCGGCTGGGATTGGGAGAACTCGTGGATCACGAGCCGCACGGTGCTGTCGCGGGCGATCTTCGCGCGCGATCTCACGGTCGCCCGCGGAAACAGTGCGACCGGCTTTCGACCACACAAGTTGATGGACACCGAACTCACCGACCCGCCGGCGATCGTCGACGCGGTAACGGACGTTCTCGGCGTTTCCGATCGGATCTCTCCTACGGAGCGCGCGATCTTGATCGACTACCTGACCGACGAGGGCGTCCAGTCCTCCATCGACCTCGAAAACGAGGACGTCGTCGAGCGCAAGCTCGCCGGCCTTTTCGCCGTCGTGATGCAATCGCCGGCCTACCAGCTCCACTAGAAGGGGGAGAACCAAATGGCTATTTCTCGCAGGCAGTTTCTCGGCCGCAGCGGAGCGGTTGCCGGCGGCGTCGTCGGCGCCAGTCTCTTCGGCAATCCATTCACGCGTGACGCGATGGCGATGACGCTCGGCGATCGATACGTCGTCTCGCTCTACCTCGATGGAGGCAACGACGGCCTCAACACGATCACGCCGGTAGACAACGGCGGCTCCGGCGCCCTTCGCGCCGACTATGAAGCGGCGCGCAACACCGGCAGCGGGGGAATCCGTCTCTCCTCGGGCGAGCTGCTCGTTCCGGGCGGCCCTTCCCTCCTCGACCCCAACACCGGGTCGCAGCTCGGCTTCCATCCGGGCCTCTACGGACTCTCGAACCTCTACGGCCAGGGCAAGGTCGCCGTGATCCAGGGCTGCGGGTACCCGAACGCAAGCCTGTCGCACGACACCTCCGCCAAGGTCTGGGAGCGCGCGGATCCAAATCGTTCCGGGATCAGCACGGGCTGGGTCGGCCGACATCTCGCGGCGCACTTCGGCCCCTCGGACATTCCGGCAGTCGCGGTTCGAGGGTCGATCCCCGGCGAGTTCGATCAGACCACTACGAGCGTGCTGACGGTCTCGCGCGTGGAGCAGTTCAACTTCCCATACGACAGCAGCAATGGCTCCGACTCGACCTTCCGGCGAAACGCCTTGATGGCACTAGCCGACGAGTCTCTGCTCTCCGGCCAGCCGGTCCAATCGCAAGTCGGCGCGGCTGACAAATCGACGCTCCTCGCGGCCGATAGCTACCCGGGCCTGCACGACGCCTACGAGGACGACCGACCGTCGTTCGATCAGATGTACGACGACCTCGGGACCAGCGCGGCTCGAGACCTTCGTGAGATCTCGAAAATCATCTACGGCGTCGAGAACGCAGTCCCCAACGTGAACGCTCGCTACTTCGAGCTACGCAACGGCGGGTACGACAACCACTCCGACCAGGGCGGCGGGAGCCCGGGCGGACGACACTACAACAACCACGAGGAGGTCGGGCAGGCGCTCGAGACCTTCTACGCTGATTGCGACGACATGGGCGTGGCGGACAAGCTCATCGTCTTCGTCTGGAGCGAATTCTCCCGCCGGATCCTACAGAACGACACGGGGACGGACCATGGCACGCAAGGGCCGATGTTCGTGCTCGGCGGCACGGTCAACGGCGGCGTCTACGGGAACCACCCCGACATCGCCGACGGCTCCCTCGAAAGCGGGAATACCATCTACACCCAGGACGTCGCGAACCCGTACCGCTCGACGGACTTTCGGGACGTGTACGGGACCATCATGAAGCACTGGGTGAACGTGCCGCACGCCACCGTGCTCTCCAATCTTCTCCCGCTCGACACCGGTGATCCGAATGAGCGGTGGGCCACCGAGAACTTCGACATGGGTTTCCTCTAGGTATGACGGGGTGCCGAGCGGGTCTTTGCGCCGGCACCCCGCAAACCCGCGACATCACGAACCGGATCGGCTATGGTTCGGAATTCGAAGGGAGCGTCGATGTCACAAGAGCATTTCGATCTACTCGTCATTGGGAGCGGACCCGCGGGCCAGAAGGGCGCGATCAACGCAGCCAAGCTCGGCAAGCGGGTCGCGATCGCCGACGGCGCGCTCGTCCTGGGCGGTACCTGCCTCCACACCGGCACGATCCCGAGCAAGTCCCTCCGAGAGGCCGTCCTGTACCTCTCCGGGTACCGGCAGAAGGCGTTCTACGGGAAAAGTTACGCCGTCCAGCGCCGGGTCACGTTCCGCGATCTCTCGCTCCGCGTGTCCGAAGTCGTCGATCGCGAACTCGACGTGGTTCGCGATCAGCTCGCCCGCAACCGCGTCGAGATCCTCGACGGACACGCTACCTTCGTCGATCCAAACACAGTCGAGATCAAACGCGACAACGGGATTTCGATCCGTGCCTCCGCCGACGGGATCCTGATCGCCTGCGGTGCGCGGCCCGCCCACTCGCCTACCGTGCCGGTCGACGGCCGCCGCATCTTCGACTCCGATCAGTTCGTGAGCGAGTCCCGCGGGGACCAGGAGGTCGTGCGCTCCCTCATCGTCGTGGGCGCCGGCGTGATCGGCCTCGAGTACGCGGCGATGGCCACGGCGCTCGGCGCGGACGTGACGATCATCGATGGTCGCCGCGACGTCCTCGAGTTCGTAGATCGCGAAATTCTGGAGGCGCTGTTCTACAACCTCCGAGAGAACAACGCGACGCTGCGTTTCGGCGAGAAGGTCGTGTCGGTGGGCATCGACGATCGCGACCGCGTGTCCGCGCAGCTCGAGAGCGGGAAGAAGGTCGCCGCCGACACGCTTCTCTTCACCGTCGGGCGACAAGCAAACGGAGATCGCCTCGGGCTAGAGGCCGCCGGGGTCGAGGTCGACAAGCGCGGACGAATCCAGGTCGACGAAAACTTCCAGACGACCGCCTCGCACATCTACGCCGCGGGCGACGTGATCGGCTTTCCCGCCTTGGCGTCCACCTCGATGGAACAGGGACGAATCGCGAGCTGCCACATGTTCGGCGTGCCGTTCAAGCACACGCCGGAGCTCTTCCCCTATGGGATCTATACTCTCCCGGAGATCTCGATGGTCGGCAAGACCGAAGAGCAGCTCACGGACGCCAAGATCCCGTACGAGGTCGGCATGGCCCGCTTCAGCGAGCTCGCCCGGGGACAGATGATCGGCGACCGCACCGGCCGTCTCAAGATTCTATTCGATCCCGATAGCCTGAAGCTGCTCGGCGTTCACATCATCGGCGACGGCGCCGCCGAACTCGTCCACATCGGCCAGACCGTGATGTACTTCGGCGGCACCATCGAGTTCCTCCGCGACGCCGTCTTCAACTACCCAACTCTCGCCGAGGGCTACAAGGTCGCGGCGTTCGACGGGTTGAACAAGCTCTGAGCCATGCGCGTCGTCACCTGGAACATCAACGGGCTGAACGCCCGCCAAGCCTACATCGAGCATTGGCTCGCAGCGCGCCAACCCGACCTGGTCGGCCTGCAAGAGCTGAAGATGATGGACGAGAAGTTCCCTCACCTCGCGTTCGAAGCCGCCGGCTACAAGGCGGTCACGCACGGCCAGAAGAGCTGGAACGGTGTCGCCGTGCTCGCGCGGGAGGACGTCGAAGTCGTCGCCCGCGGCCTCCCGGGCCAGGAAGACTTCGGCGCACGGTTCCTGCACATCCGCTCCGGCGATCTGGACTTCCTCACCGTGTACTGCCCGAATGGAAAGCACCTCGGGCACGACGACTATCCGCGCAAGCTAGCCTGGTACGACACGCTGGCCGATCACCTCGCCGCGACGCTCGATCCGACCAAGCCCGCCATCCTCGGAGGCGACTTCAACATCTGCCCCACCCCGCTCGACAGCTGGAACGAGGACGCCCATGCCGGCGAGATCTTCCACACGGACGAGGAGCGCGCTCGCCTGCGCCGACTGGCCGATTGGGGATTCACCGACATCTACCGCGACCGGCATCCGGACACCCAGGCGTTCTCCTGGTGGGATTACCGCGGTGGCGCGTTCCACAAGAAGCAGGGCCTGCGCATCGATTTCCTGCTCGCGACAAGGCCCGCACTCGATCGCGTCACGTCCGTCGAGATCGACCGCGACTACCGCAAAAAACAGGACGGGCTGTCCGCCTCCGATCACGCGCCGGTGATCGCAGATCTCGACTAGTGCACCGCCGGCCTAGGCCGACTCCTCCGCCAGCGCTTCTAGTGGCGGGCACGTGCAGAACAGGTTGCGATCGCCGTACGCGTTGTCGATCCGACCGACGGGCGGCCAGTACTTGAAGTCGGCCAGCCACGGCGCCGGGTAGGCGGCGCGTCGGCGCGAGTACGGGTGGGACCACACGTCGTCGCTGACCGCCCCCGCGGTGTGCGGGGCATTCTTCAGCGGGTTGTCGTCCTTGTCGAGCGCGCCGCTCTCCACCTCGCGAATCTCTTGTCGGATCGTGAGGAGGGCGTCACAGAGCCGGTCGAGCTCCGCCCGGGGCTCGCTCTCGGTCGGCTCGATCATCAGCGTCCCGGCGACGGGGAAGCTCATTGTCGGCGCGTGGAAGCCGTAGTCCATGAGACGCTTGGCAATGTCCTCGACGTTCACGCCCGCGCTCTTCTCGAAGGGCCGACAATCGATGATGAACTCGTGCGCGACCCGGCCGCCCGGGCCCGAGTAGAGAACGTCGAATCCCTTGGAGAGGCGTCGAGCCATGTAGTTCGCGTTCAGGATCGCGATCTCCGTCGCCCGGCGAAGCCCCGCGGCACCCATGAGCGCGATGTAGACCCAACTGATCGGCAGAATGCTGGGGCTCCCGTAGGGCGCGGCCGAGACGCCACCCTCCCCGCTCACCGGGTCACCCGGCAGAAACGGCTCCAGATGAGCGCGGGCCGCGATCGGCCCCATGCCTGGACCGCCCCCGCCATGCGGAATGCAGAACGTCTTGTGCAGGTTCAGGTGACACACGTCGGCGCCAATCTGCGCCGGCGACGTCAGGCCGACCTGTGCGTTCAGATTCGCGCCGTCCATGTACACCTGGCCGCCCGCGTCGTGGATGATTCGACAGATCTCCTGGATCTCGGCTTCGAAGACACCGTGGGTCGACGGGTACGTAATCATCAACGCACCGAGCGCGTCGGCGAACTCCTCGGCGCGACGTCGGAGATCCTCCACGTCCACGTTGCCGTTCGAGTCACACGCGACCGCCGCCACCCGGAAGCCGGCCGTCACGGCAGTAGCGGCATTCGTGCCGTGTGCGGAAACCGGAATGAGGCAGACGTCGCGCCCAGTGTCCCCGCGCGAGCGGTGATAGCGCGCGATGGCGAGCAGGCCAGCATACTCCCCCTGCGACCCCGCGTTGGGCTGGAGCGAGACCGCGGGCAGTCCCGTGATCGCACCGAGCCACGCTTCGAGTTGCCCCAACATCTCCGTGTACCCGAGCGTTTGCTCCTTCGGGGCGTAAGGATGAATCCCACCGAACTCAGGCCACGTCACAGGGAGCATCTCGCTCGTTGCATTGAGCTTCATTGTGCACGAGCCGAGCGGGATCATCGACACGTTCAGCGAGAGGTCGCGCGACTCGAGCCGGTGGAGATACCGCAGCATCTCGTGCTCGCCGCGGTAGGAGTGGAACACCGGGTGTTCGAGATAGGCACTCTTCCGCTCGAACGCCGCCGGCAGATCGAGATCCGCCTTGTCGGCCAACGCGTCCAGATCCGGCGCAGCAACGCCGAAGGCGCCTAGGATACTGATGACATCGTCACGGTTGGTGGTCTCGTCGAGCGCGATGCCGACGGACCCGTCCCCAAAATCACGAAGGTTGATGCCAGCCGCATCCGCCGCGGCCATCACGTCGGCGCCACTTCGTCCGGCCGGGGTGACCCGGATCGTGTCGAAGTAGATTCCCGACGGCGTCTCGTGCCCGGCCTCCTGCAGACCCCTCGCCAGAGCACCACACAGACGACGAACCCGCCCGGCGATCCGCGCGAGGCCGTCGGGGCCATGGTAAACCGCGTACATGCCGGCCATGATCGCGAGCAGCACCTGCGCCGTGCAGATGTTGCTCGTCGCGCGATCGCGCCGGATGTGCTGCTCCCGCGTCTGAATTGCGAGACGGTACGCGTTCGCACCGTCCGCGTCCTTCGACACGCCGATCAGTCGACCCGGCAGACGACGGGCGTGCTTCTCGTGCGTCGAGAGGTACGCCGCGTGCGGACCGCCGTACCCGAGAGGAACCCCGAACCGCTGGGTAGATCCGACGGCGATGTCCGCGCCCAGCTCGCCCGGAGGCGCCAACAAGGTGAGCGCCAGGAGATCGGCCGCCATCACGACCGTCGCGCCGGCGTCGTGCGCGCGCGAGGCGAGATCGCGGTAGTCTTCCACGCGGCCGTCGGTCGTCGGATACTGCAGGAGCACCCCGCAGTCTTCACCCTTGGTAAAGCTCATGTCGGACGTCGCCACGACTTGAACGTCCATCCCCATCGAGGACCCGCGCGTCCGCACCACGCCGATCGTCTGCGGATGGCAATCCGCCGCGACGATGAACCGGTCGGCCTTGCGCGCGATAGCGCGACACATCCCCATCGCCTCGGCGGCGGCCGTGGCTTCGTCCAGAAGCGAGGCGTTGGCGAGCGGGAGGCCGGTCAGATCGGCGACCATCGTCTGGAAGTTGATCAGTGCCTCGAGCCGTCCCTGCGAGATCTCGGCTTGATACGGGGTGTACTGAGTGTACCAACCGGGATTCTCGAGAATGTTCCGCTGGATGACCGGCGGGACGATCGTGTCCGAATAGCCCATCCCGATGCAGGAGCGCTGAACGACGTTGCGCTCCGCCATCGTCCGCAGCCGCGCCAGCAGCTCACTCTCCCCCGGAGCCCGCTCGCCCAGACCGGGCAGCTTCAGCGGCTCTGCCAGCCGAATCGCCCCCGGGACCGTCTCCGCGGCCAGCTGCTCGAGGGAGGGACACTGGATGACCTCGAGCATCTCCGCCACGTCGGCGTCGCTCGGGCCGATGTGGCGCTCGGCAAAGGTGTCGGAGGGATCGAGCGACGAGTGGCGTGGCTGGCTCATCCCGCAAGGGTATGAATCGGGCTCCGGGCAGGCAAACCGACGGTTCCCGTTGAATCGCCGCCGGAGGCTGCGCTACAGAGAATCGCCCGCGAACCCCGAGAAGGAGCCCACATGTCCAACAACAAGATCACCAGCGAAGAGATCGCACGCCAGGTCGAAGGCAAGACCGTCCCGAGCGTGTTCCTCGAAACCATGAAGGCTCACCGGGACCGCGTCGCCCTGCGGTGGAAACAGGACGACGGCTCCTTCGGCGAGTGGACGTTCGGGGACTACGGAGAAAAGGTCGCTCGAGCCGCCGCCGGACTCGCGGCTCTCGGAATCGAGCGCGGTGACCGCGTCGTGCTCATGCTCCGCAACATCCCCGAGTTCCACTTCCTGGATCTCGCCGTGAACTTCCTCGGCGCCACCTCCATTTCGATCTACAACTCGTCCTCCGCCGAACAGGTCCACTATCTCGTCGACCATTCCGAGGCGAAGCTCGGCATCGTCGAGGACATGGGATTCCTGGCCCGCTTTCTCGAGGTGAAGGACCGTCTGCCGAAGCTCGGCAAGCTCGGCATCCTGAACGATCCCGACGGGGCCGCCGCGAGCGATGTGTTCCGCGTCGAGTCGCTGCTCGCGACCGCGCCGCTCGACCTCGACGAAGCGGCGAAGATCGCCCAGCCCGAGGATCTCGCGACGATGATCTACACGTCGGGGACCACCGGGCCGCCGAAGGGCGTCATGCTCTCACAGGCGAACATCGCGTGGACGTGCGAGTCCTTCAAAGGCGCCCTCGAGATCGAGAACCTCCCCGGAAAGAAGCTAATCTCCTATCTCCCGATGGCTCACATCGCCGAGCGGATGGTGAGCCACTACCAGCAGATCTTCTACGCGTTCGAGGTCACCTCCTGCCCCGACGCATCGGCGATCGGTGAGTACGCCCGCGCCGTGCGGCCAAATATCATGTTCGGCGTCCCGCGCGTGTGGGAGAAGATCTACGCGGGCATCAACGCCGCCCTCGCGGTCGACGCCGACAAGCAGAAGAGCTTCGGCGAAGCACTCGAGGCGGCGAAGCCCCTCGCGGAGGCCATCAGTTGGGAACGCGCCACCGACGTCGAGAAGGAGACCTACGAGTTCTTCGACAAGGTCGCCTTCCGTCCGGTGCGCCAGCTGGTCGGTCTCGATGAACTCGAGCTCGCGTTGACCGGAGCGGCTCCGATTCCTGCGGAGATGCTCCAGTGGTTCCGCACCATCGGCGTTCCGTTGGCGGAGCTCTACGGCATGTCCGAGTCGAGCGGGCCGATGACGTGCTCAGCGAAGAAGGTGAAGCCCGGCAGCGTCGGTCGCGCGATCCCCGGCTGTGACGTCCGACTCGCGGAGGACGGCGAAGTCATCTGTCGGGGCGGCAACGTCTTCAGCGGCTACCTGAAGAGCCCCGACAAGACCGCCGAGGCCCTGGATGCCGACGGCTGGCTCCACTCCGGCGACATCGGCGAGGTCGACGACGAGGGATACTTCAAGATCGTCGACCGCAAGAAAGAACTCATCATCACCGCCGGCGGCAAGAACATCAGCCCGGCGAACCTCGAGTCCGCGCTCAAGATGATCCCGCTGATCGGCCAGGCGTGCGCTATCGGCGACCGCCGACCGTTCGTGTCGGCGCTCCTGGTCCTCGACCCGGATACGGCCAAGACCTTCGCCGCGGCTGAGAACATCGAACACGGCTCCCTCGCCGACCTCGCGGCACACCCCCAGGTGGTGGAAGCCGTCCAAAACGGGCTCGAAGCCGCAATGGCCGACTTCAACAACGCCGAGCGGGTGAAGAAGGTGAAGATCCTCGGAGAAGAGTGGCTCCCGGATTCGGAGTGCCTCACCCCGACCTCGAAGCTCAAGCGGAGGGGCATCCACCAGCGCTACGAAGCCGAGATCGAAGGTCTGTACGAGCGCTGATCGCGCCTATGCGGATAGTGCTTCTTTCGGCGCGGCCTCGGCCTGCATAAACTGCATGAGGAGCTCGACCAGCTCGTGCGGGGGCGGCGCCTCGGGCTCTTCGACCACACGTCAGCGTCCCATCCGAGCCGCTCGAAGACCGGTGTGACGAGCAGGCGTTCACGCAAGAGCTCGGTCGCCTCGATGATGAAGTCCTCGCGCTCCCCGTGGAGGAACTGGGACAACAGGAACGCGTTGATGTGGAGCTGCATCTCGAGGAGCTTGTCGTCTTCGAGCTCGACCGGCGGCTTCATCAGCTCGTTGGTCATCTTGGCGAGCCCGCCGTTCAGGCGCCCCTGCATGAGCTTCTCGAGATTGACTTCCGTGGACCAATCCTCATCCGACGCATTCCACGTCAGGGCCTTGCCCTTCTCATAGAGCGCGAGAAGGTTCTTCTGACGAAGCTCGTACTGCCAGTCGAAAACGGTCTCGAGCGTTCCCTTGACGGAGGAGAAGGCGCCACTTCTCGGGCATCGGAATCGCATTCACTTGCAGGTAGTCCACAGCAGTCCCTCCAGCCGGACATGCGTCCGACATTCTAGTCTTGTTGCGACGTCTCGGCGCGGGCGTCGCTCCGGACCCCCAGGTAGGCGACCAACAGCTCGGTCAACTCGGTCTGAAGTTCTTCGTCGGTCAGCGTGCGGTCGGCGACGCGCGTTTCTCCGAGTAGGATGTGCTGCTGTATGAACGCAAAGGACGCTCGGATTCCGAGATCGATGGCGAGCACCGGATCGCGATGCCCGAACTCGGTGACAGCCGCCTAGATGATCACGCGGGTCGGAACACCCGCCCAACGCTCGGCATCGACAACTCGCGGAGGCCCTTCTCGTTGATCAACGCCTGCGCCGCATCGAGGAGCCGGTACAGGGTCCGCTCGCTACGAGCCTGCTTCGGGCCGGAGAAGCGGGACGATCTGTGCGCGTGTCATTCGGGTTCGGCTCCGTCGGGTGATCCGGGGACAGGCTCGGGGCCGATCAAGAATCAGATTCTGATTCTGTTCCTCAGCCAGGCACTGCTCCTTGTAAAAGGCGGTACCGGCTGCCGTTCGGCGAGTCCGTTCCGGAGCCGTCGCGCCCGGGAGAAAACCGAGCTCAGCCCTGGTTGATGTAGGTCTCGAGCTGCTCGATCTGGTCCTGCTTCTCCGAGATCACCGCTTTCACGATGTCGCCGATCGAGAGCAAGCCGTCGAGCCGGTCTCCCACCAAGACAGGCAGGTGGCGAACCCGCCTCTGGGTCATGAGGGCCATGCACTCCTCCACCGTCTTCTGCGGCGTCACGACGAACAGCTCGGTCGTCATGATTTCGCGAACGGGGGTGTCCCGCGAGGCCTTCCCTTTCAGGACCACCTGGCGGGCATAGTCGCGCTCCGAGAGGATGCCAGCGACATCCGAGCCTTCGAGAACCAGCACGGCACCGATGCCCTTCTCAGCCATCAGCTCCAGCGCCGCGAAGACGCTATCCTCCGGGGAAACCGACCAGATGTCGTTTCCTTTCGACTGCAAGAGTTCCTGAACGGTCTTCATTGAAGCCTCCTTCGTCTGGAGGTCGCAGTGCGGCCTGATTGTGCGAAAAGTCTGACACTCTCCCGCGAGGCGCTCAAGCGATTCTCGGTCTTCTGGACTTGGGTCTCGGTAAAGGCATGATGGGGGCAATGGAATGGCTCTCCATCGGGCTCGCCTTGCTGTTCACCCTACTCGGCCTGGGCTGCCTGCTCCTCACAGCGGTCGGGCTTCCGGGCACCTGGCTGATGATCGGCCTGGCCGCCGCGTTCGAGGTGCTGCGCGGCTCGGTCGGTGGCGGTGCCGATGGGGCGTCGGTTTGGTGGACGATCGGCATTTGTGCAGCACTCGCCGGTGTCGGCGAGGTGATCGAAACCGCAGCCGGAGCCGCCGGAAGCCACGCAGGCGGCGGAACCAGCCGCGGAATGATCGGGGCCGTCCTAGGCGGGATCGTCGGAGGCATCGCCTTTACGCCGATCATCCCAATCCCGCTGGTCGGCACGCTGGTCGGCGCGATGATCGGGACGTTCGCGGGGGCGCTCGCGGGAGAGTTGACCGGCGAAGCAGCCCAGGACGGCGGCGAGTCCCTGCGCGCGGCAGCCGGCGCGACGGTGGGTCGGCTTCTCGGGTCCATGGGGAAGACCCTGGTCGGTGCCGTCGTCTGGGTCCTCCTCACGATTCGCCTGTTCACTTTCTGAGCATTTGCCGTGCCCCGGGGCTGATGCGGGCGGCACGGCCGACCGCTAGGCTTGCGTTCCATGCCCGAATCGAGCGCCGGCCCTTCCCACACCCTTTCCGAGTACGAATCCAAGCAGCGCTTGGCGTCTCTCGGCGTTCCGGTAGCGGTCGAGAAGCTCGCGGCCACCGCGGATGACGCCGCGCGCGCCGCCGAGGAAATCGGCGGTCCGGTCGCCGTGAAGCTCTGCGGCGACAAGATCGCGCACAAGACGGAACGGAATCTCGTCCGTTTGGGCGTCGCCCCTGGCGAGGCGACGCGCGCCGCGGCAGCCGAGCTCCTGGCAGCCGCTCGGCCCGAAGACGGCGATGTCGGCGTCCTGGTCGCTCAGATGGTCTCCGGGCGCCGCGAGCTCATCGCCGGCTGCGTCCAGGATCCGACCTTCGGCAACTGCGTGATGCTGGGCATCGGCGGAATCTTCGCCGAAGCTCTCGCCGACGTCGTGTTCCGCCTGGTGCCCCTCTCCCCCGCCGACGCCGCCTCCATGATCGACGACCTCCACAACCAGAAGATGCTCGACGACTTCCGCGGCGAGCCCGCCGTGGATCGCGAGGCGCTCACACAGGTCCTCCTCGGCCTCAGCCGGCTCGTCGAATCCGATCCGCAGATCGTGTCGGTCGACCTGAACCCACTCATCGTTTCAGAAGGCCGACCCGTCGCGGTCGATGCCCTCATCGAGGTTCGCGGAGAATGAGCACCGAGATCCTGGAGCGCTTCCGTCCCCTGTTCGAACCCCGCGGCATCATCATCGCCGGGGCCTCGAGCCATCCGGGGAAGTTCGGCTTCGTCGCCGCGCACAACATCCTGAGCGAAGGATTCCCCGGTGAGGTCTTCCTCACGAACCGCGACGGCGCCGAGATTCTAGGACGCCAGACGCTCACGTCGATCGACGACGTACCCGAGGGCGCGGCCGACCTCGTGTTCGTCTGCACACCACAGAAGACCCTCCCCGACCTGCTCCGCAGCTGTGCGGCCAAAGGCGTGAAGGCAGCGTTCGTCACAACGGCCGGCTATGGCGAGCTCGGCGAAGAAGGCAAGCAAGCCGAGAAGGACCTCGTCGATCTCTGCGCCGAGCTCGACATCCTCCTCCTCGGCCCGAACGGCCAGGGAGTCATCTCGACCCCCGCGAAGCTCTGCGCGCAGATCGTGGCTCCGTTCCCGCCACGGGGCAACATCGCAATCGCGAGCCAATCCGGCGGATTCGTGCAGGCGTTCCAGAACTACGCGGTCAAGACGGGCGTCGGCATCAGCCGCGCCGTTTCCGCCGGCAACTGCGCCGCAACGAACGTCGAAGACTACCTCGAATACTTCGCGGCCGATCCCGAGACCGCCGTCAGCCTCATCTACATCGAAGGCATCGAAGACGGACGACGGTTCTACGACACCGTAAAGCGCGCCGCGGCGGAGAAACCTCTCGTCGTCCTGAAGGGCGGCGCCACGTCCGGCGGGCAACGCGCGGCCGCGTCGCACACGGGCGCGCTCGCGACCGACGACAACGTGTTCGACGGAATGTGTCGGCAAGCCGGGCTCACCCGCGCGACCTCGGTCGAGGAAGCCTTCGAGCTGGCGGCGAGCTTCGCGACCCACCCTCTCCCGCGCGGCGGGAACGTCTTCGTCCTCACCACCGCCGGCGGATGGGGCGTCGTGACCGCGGACCGCATCACCAGCTCGCGCAACCTCGATCTCATGCCGATTCCGGATGACCTCAAGGCGGAGTTCGACAAGCGACTGCCTCCACGTTGGAGCCGCAACAACCCGGCCGACCTCGCCGGTTCCGAGACGCGCGACACTGTCGCGGAGTGCCTCGAACTCGTTGCCGGCCATTCCGAAGTCGACTCGGTGCTCCTCCTCGGCGTCGGAATCCAATCGAACCTCGGCGCCATGGAACGCGCGGGCCGCTTCTACCCCGGTCACGGCCTCGAGCGGATCGTCGAATTCCACGAGCGGCAGGACACCCGTTACGCGCAGCTCTCGATGGACCTCGAGAAGCGCTTCGACAAGCCCGTTCTCGTCGCAACGGAGTTGGTCGACTGTCAGTCCGAAAACGCTGGCCCAAAAACTCTGCGCGACGCCGGCAGTCTCGCCTATGCCTCGTCGTACCGTGCCGTAACCGCGCTGGAACACCTCTACCGCCACTCGCAGCACCGCGCCCAACGTTGATCGCAACCGGAGACCCGCAATGAAGAAGCTCCTGCTTGCCCTAGCCCTCCTCCTCACCGGCGGCACCATCGTCGTACGCGGCATGGCGGGCGGCTGGTTGGGCACGCACGAAGCGCCGGGCGAAATCACACAGCGACGCGTGCCCGCGAAGATCATCGCGGACCGCGAGGACACCCAGACGGCCGCCGCCGAGGGGGTAGGCGCGGGCACCGACAAACAGATCCTCTTCGGGGACCTGCACGTTCACACGACATTCTCGCCCGACGCCTTCTTCGCCAGCCTCCCGATCCTGCAGGGCGAAGGCGCGCATCCGCCCGCCGACGCCTGCGACTACGCACGCTACTGTTCGGCTCTCGATTTCTGGTCGATCAACGACCACGCGGAAGGCATCACGCCGCAGCACTGGGCGGAAACCGTCGAGAGCATCCGCCAGTGCAACGAAGTTTCGGGGGACGCAGAGAATCCCGACGTGGTCGCGTTCCTGGGTTGGGAGTGGACCCAAGTCGGCCAGACGCCGGACACGCACTACGGACACAAGAACGTGATCCTGCACGGGATCGAGGACGACGAGATCCCCGCACGGCCGATCGGTTCACGTGGCCTCGCCCAGCAAGCGATGACGCAGGGGTTGCCGACGCTCGCCGCGGCGGCAATTGGCATCGGCGGTGGCGATCGGCGCTACAACGACCTCCTGTATTACCTGAACGAGCGAGCGGAAGCGGACGTCTGCCCCGACGGCGTTCCGGAGCGCGAACTGCCCGTCGACTGCATGGAGAGCGCGCAGACGCCGGGCGTTCTGTTCGACAAGCTCGACGATTGGGGCGTCGACTCGATCGTCATTCCGCACGGGACGACTTGGGGCTTCTACACGCCCGCCGGCTCCACCTGGAAAAAGCAGCTGACAGCCGAGGAGCACGATCCGAAGCGGCAGACTCTCGTCGAGATCTACTCGGGCCATGGAAACTCCGAGGAATATCGTGACTTCCGCGCGGTCCGGTACGACGAGGACGGCAACCCGTACTGCCCTGAGCCGAGCCGGGACTACCTCCCCTCGTGCTGGCGCGCCGGTGAGATCATTCGCGACCGTTGCGCGAAGGAAGGCCACGACGCGGACGAGTGCGACCAACGCGCGGCGCAGGCGCGAGCGCACTACCTCGGCGGCGGGAACAGCGGCCATCACGCCATCCCCGGCGTCACGGCCAACGATTGGCTGGACGCGGGCCAGTGTCAGGACTGCTTTCTTCCCTCGTTCAACTACCGTCCGGGCGGCTCCGTCCAATACATGATGGCTCTGCGCAACTTCGATGAGCCCGAGGGCCCCGGGCGCTTTCGCTTCGGCTTCATGGCCTCCAGCGACAACCACACCGCGCGCCCGGGCACGGGCTATAAAGAGATCGATCGACGAGAGAACACGGAGGCGGCCGGTGTGATGGACGAATCTGGGAACGCCATGCTGCGGGCGCCCGCGAGCGAGCCCGTCGCGAAGTCGCAATCCGCTGCGGGTCTCGTGGACACCATGCAGGCGTTCCAGCTCATGGAGATGGAGCGGCAGTCCTCGTTCTTCCTCACCGGCGGACTCGTTGCGACGCATGCGAGCGGCCGTGACCGCGACGCCATCTGGAACGCCTTCGACCGACGTGAGGTCTACGGAACCAGCGGCGATCGCATCCTACTATGGTTTGATCTGCTCGACGACGGAGGCCACGCGATCGTGCCGATGGGCGGCGAGCTCGAGATGTTCCAGACGCCACGGTTCCGGGTTCGCGCCGTCGGCGCGTTCAAGCAGAAGCCGGGCTGCCCGGCGGACGCGGGCGAGGCCCTCGATACGGCGAGGCTGCACCACCTCTGCCGCGGCGAGTGCTACAATCCGTCGGACGACCGCAAGCGCATCACCCGCATCGAAGTCATCCGTATCCGTCCGCAGGCCCACAAAGACGAGCCGCTCGCCGATCTGATCGAAGACCCGTGGCGCGTGTTCACCTGCGAGCCGGACCCCACCGGCTGCTTCGTGGAGTTCGACGATCCGCAGTTTGCCTCCTCGGGACGCAACGCGCTGTATTACGTTCGGGCGATCCAGGAGCCCTCGCCCGCCGTCAACGCCGACTCGCTTCGTTGTGAGCGCGACGCCGACGGTAGCTGCCTCGACGTCGCCCCCTGCTACGGTGACTTCCGCACCGACTACGAGGACGACTGCCTGGCCGAGAGCGAAGAACGCGCCTGGTCCTCCCCCATCTTCATCGATCACCTTCGCGCCCGCCCGGGCGCCTGAGCCTCACGGCAGGAGAATCCATCATGGCTGAAGCATTCATCGTCGGAGCCGTCCGCACCGCCGCCGGGCGCAAGCGCGGCAAACTCGCAAAGCAGCACCCCATCGACCTCGGAGCAAAGATCCTCGACGAACTGATCGCCCGGACCGGCGCGGACGCGAACCTCGTCGAGGACGTGGTCTTCGGGTGTGTGAACCAGGTCGGTTCGCAGGGGACGAACATCGCCCGCAACGCCGTGCTGTCCTCGAGCTTGCCGGAAGCAGTGCCCGCGACGACGGTCGACCGACAATGCGGCTCTTCACAGCAGGCCGTCCACTTCGCGGCACAGGCCGTGCTATCCGGCGTTCACGACGTGGTCATCGCAGGCGGCGTCGAGGTCATGAGCCTCGTCCCGATCGGCGGCAACGCGATCGCCGGCCACAAGGTCGGGTACGGGTCACCCTACGGCGCCGGAATGAAGAAGCGCTACCCGGGCGTGAAGTTCAATCAGTTCGACGGAGCCGAGATGCTCGCCCAGCAGCACGGCATCAACCGCGCGGCCCTCGACGCCTTCGGCGTTGCCTCCCACCAGAAGGCGGCCCGTGCGACCGAAGAAGGACGCTTCCAGCGCGAGATCATGCCGATCGAGATCGAGAACGAAGACGGCGGCAAAGAGATGTTCCAGAAGGACGAGGGCATCCGCTACGACGCCAACATCGAAACGATGGCCGGCCTCAAGTCCCTCTCCGATGCCGGACTCCTCACCGCGGGGACCTCGAGTCAGATCTCGGATGGTGCGGCCGCACTCTTGATCTGCAACGAGGAGGGTCTCGCGAAGCTCGGCCTCACCGCGCGGGCCCGCATCAAGGCGATGAGCGTCGTCGGCGCCGACCCGATCGTCATGCTCGGCGCGCCGATCCCGGCGACGGAGAAGCTTCTGTCGAAGAGCGGCACCGCGATCGGTGACGTCGACCTGTACGAAGTCAACGAAGCGTTCGCCTCGGTTCCGCTCGCCTGGGCGAAGGGCGTCGGCGCGGATGAGGGCAAGCTCAACGTGAACGGCGGCGCCATGGCACTTGGTCACCCTCTGGGCTGTACCGGCGCTAAGTTGATGACGACCCTCCTGCACGAACTCGAGCGGACCGACGGTTCGCTGGGTCTGCAGACGATGTGCGAAGGCGGCGGCCTCGCCAACGCCACGCTGATCGAACGGATCTAAGCCGAGTCACGGCGATCGGCTTCGCGTCAATACGCGTCGAAGTCGATCGCCGAGAACCGGACGTGCGCCGGATCCAGCGTGCGGCCGGGCTCGCGCAGGTCGCGGTAGATCAGATTCAGCGGCGATGGCCGAGCGAACTCCGGGAGCGGGAGCCACGGCCGCCCGAACCACTCCCTCGAGCCGTCGAGCCCCATCCACAACCGCACCGGGTTCTGCACACCGAGCCTTGGGAGCTTGCCGAGCGCACTCTGCGCGATGCACTCCTCAGCCGGGAGGCTCACGAGTTCCACCCAGATGCCGAACCGGCCCGTCGGTGCGTAGACCGTGAAACCGCCCGCACCTGCGGTTCGCCGGTACGAGCGCGCTGGACAGCCGAAGCGCCATTCGAGCTCGTTCTCGTCCCATAGACGTTCGAAGCACGGGCCCTGGGCCGCGGCGGATGGCGGCGGCGGCGAACCGAGCCCGATCCGGACATCGAGAGGGCTCACCAGCTGGAAGCCGAGCTTCCGCACGAAGCCCGGCGTGCTCGACGCATTGGCGACACCAACCACGAAGTCGTATCCGGCCGCCGCGGCATCTGCGTACGTCGCCTCCGCGAGCCGCGTAAACAGGCCCTGCCCCTGATAGGCCGGATCCGTTGCCGTGTGCAGCGACAGAACCCCGCGCGCCTCGGCGCCGAACAGCCGCGCCCTCAAAGGCAGTGTGACGTAGTGCGCCGCCAACCGCTCCCCATCCCAGGCGTTTCGGCCGACGGCGGAGCCGACCGGATTCTCGCAGTACGACCAGGCCAGGTAGCCCGGAGTCAAATGCGTGAAGCCGGCAAAGACCGACGACAGCACACGAGAAACCTCGGCGAGTTCACGGCCTCCAAACTCGAGGGGCCGGTCTTCAAGCATCGCGTGCCTTCCGATCCAAAATCTCGTCGACGTAGGTGTCGAACCGCACGATACCGGCCCCGAGATCGACGACCGCATCGAGGCGCGACAACACCCTCGATCGGTTCACGTACATCAAGGCGTTCAGGGCCGGGTTCCCCCCCAACTCCGGGTGCATGAACCGTTCTTGCTCGGTGTCGAGGTCATAGGGATGAAAGTACCCGACCACCGGTCCGCCGGCCGACAGCCGCCGCCGGATCAGGTACCGCACGAATGCCGCCGGCAGGACCCGGAAGTACACGCCGCCTGCGAACGCTAGCTTCCGCCACACGGTGAGCGGAACTTCCCACACTCCCGACTCCATCCGGACACAAGCCGTCCCGAAGCCTTCCCAACCGTAGAGGGGATTGGCGTGCGGCAGAACGGAGCTCGAATACGTGAAACCGAGTTCCCGCAGAGCCTCGTAGGCCCAGGCCGTCTTGTCCGTGAGCGAGAAGATCGGCGCGCGGAAGCCGCGGATCTCTCCGGCACCCGCCTTGTGCAGATCGGCCACGTTTCGCTCGAGATCCGCGCGGAAGCCGTCGGGGCCGAGTCGTTCGAGCGGCGTGTGGTCGCTCGTATGACAGGCCAGCTCGTGTCCCGCATCCACGAGGCGCGCGATCAGGTCCGGATAGCGCCGAGCCACGTCCCCCACGGTGAAGAAGGTCGCACGGACCCCATGTTTCTCGAGAAAGCGGAGGTATCCGTCCGCATTCGCGGGCACTCGCTCCGCGTACTTCGACCCGTCGGGCAGGAGGCTACGGACGTCCTCCAGATCCACGCTGAACAAGAACGATGCGGGCGAGACCTTGGGGGCCGCTTCGTGCGCTGGGCCTTGTGTCGGCATCGAACCTCGCTTTATAGTGTCACCACTCGCCGGCGAGCAACACGTAGGTCGTACCGCTCATGCGCTAGGCTTCGCTCCGGCCGGCGACGCGACGTCGATCGGACCTAGGACTAGGGCGCGGCTCGGAACGCCCGCGGAAACCTCGATCTCGTAGCGCCCCGGGCTCACCGGCACCTCGACCGGCACCGGTACCGTCAGCGATCCGCCCGGGCCGATCGCGATGGGCAGAACGACTCGCTGAGTCTGCGCCGGCCCCACGCGCTCGCCCCGCCGGTACCACTGAACCGTCACTTCGGTGGGCCGGATCGGCGGCGCGTGGCGATACGTGGCACCCGTCGGGTTTTGAAACTCCAGCGCGAGATCTGCGCGACCGGGTGCCAGCTTTCCAGACGACGAACCGAGTCCGATCGTGAGCCGGTCGGGAGCCTCGAAAACCTCAGTGCGCGTCTCGAGCCGAAAGCCGCGAAGAGCATCGGTTCCACCGAGGTCTGTCAACGCGCGCCGTCCTTCCGGCTGTCGATCGAGCTTTTTCTGAAAACGAACCCTCTCAGCGCGATACCAGTCCTTCTCGTGGCTCAAGACGGAACCGAAGCCAAGGGCACCCAGCGCCTCCGCCGAGGCGACGCTTGGAAGACCCACCGCGAGGTGGTGCACCTGATCGTTCAGCGGAGAAGCGAACGAGTTGTAGCACGCCGAGGACGGCCGCGGGTCATAGCTCTGCAGTAGGAGGTAGCGCGCCATGGCCAACCGGCCCACCCCATTGGACACCTTGGCCATCGGCACGTGCAGCGCCGCCCCGTGCCCGACCCGTCGCAGGAGAGCCACATCGTCGGCACTCACGTCGACGTCCCAGCCGATGAGGGCGAGAGGACGGCCGAAGCTCCACGTGCCCACCGGAGCCACGAACCGCTCTGCGACCACGGCAAGCGACACGGCCGCGACGGCCACGACCACCACCGCCCGGGGCCGTCGCTCCAGGACCGCCACCACGCCGTACCCCGCCAGGAAAGCAATCGGCACCCAGATGCCGACGGCCACCGCGAAGAGGCCCCGGACGGCGCCGAGACCCGGGACGACATCGCGCAGGAGCGGGAACAACCCGGGGAACCGCACGGAGGTGCCTGGGATCTCAAAGCCATTGGACGACGCCCACACCACGACCAAACCGGCCGTGAGATACGCGACACGGGGATCCTCGCCGTCGGTGCGTCGCGGGCCGCGCAAGCGGTCCGCCAAGGCGACGCCGACGAGCCCCAGACTGATCAGCCCGGGGAAGTACACATGGCCCGGCAAGTAGTCCGACAACGCCATGAGGATCGTCTCTCTCCCGGAGAGGACACCCCACATCTCGGCCGTCTCGAGATACGGCGAGAGAAAGAACCACGCAAAGCTCACCGAGACGACGGCGGCACCGATCAGCGGAGCGACCACGCCACGCAGTCGATGACGGTAGGCGACCAGGCCGAACGAACCGTAGACGCCCACGACGAGCGCCGTTGCGAGGAGCACGTAGATCGTCTCTAGCGACTGAAGTGTGAGGAAGAATGCGACACCGAGCGCGTTCCCCCACCCGCCGCGCGCGAACAGGCGATGCAGGAACAGAAGTGCCAGCGGAACGAAGTAGTCCGCGTACAGATACGGGTGCCCACCGTCGATAATCCGCGGCGGCACGAGCAAGAAGATCAGGCCGGCGAGAAACGCCGCTGGAGCACTCCGCGTGAAGTGGTACGACAGCGCGTACATCGCAAGCCCCGGCAGCCAGAACGTGAGCACCACAAGCAGGTTGTACGTGAGCACCGGATCTCCGGTGACAAGCCACGGGACCGCCGCGAGCACGCCTTCGCCGAACATGTGTTCACCGAGCGTGTACGACCTCGGCAGGGGGTAGCACTGCCCGTCTCCGAAGAAATTCCACGGCTCGCCCGTCAGAACGGCCGCGTTTCGAACGATCACGGAAACGACCATCTGCTGGTCCAGTCGTCCGAGGCCCCGTACGGCCGAATCGATACTCCCGTTTGCGGGGAGGAGCCGTGTCGGGTCCGCGAGCGGAGCCGCCAGGACCCAGAGGGCGACGCCGAGGTACGCGAGCGCCGCCAGCGCGAACGAGCGTCGCGCGAGAGCGCGGGAGGGGGATGGCGTCATGGGCTCGGACATGAGTTGGACGCGATCCCCTCCCCCGTTCTGCAGATCATTTCAAGGCGTTCGCGATCGCCTTCATCTCATCGCCGATTCCGGTCGGAATGGTGTAGCCTTCGGGGTCGCGGATCTTCCCGATCTGGTCGCGAACCGCCTCGGCACTCACAACCTCACCCTTGCCCGCAATCCAGCCCTGCGCGAGCCCGATGAACATCCGTGCGAACCGGCCGCCGCCGACCGAGTAGACTTCATGAGTGTACTCGCACCCTTCCGAGCAGAGGTACGTCACCAACGGCGTGACCGTCTCAGGATCCAGATAATCCGCGAGGGGACCGAGGAGCTCCTCGGTCATGCGCGTACGCGCCGTCGGCGCGATTGCGTTGCACTTCACGTCGTACTTGGCGCCTTCGACGGCCAAGACGTGCATCAAACCGACGAGGCCCATCTTCGCCGCACCGTAGTTGCTCTGGCCGAAATTGCCGAGAAGGCCGGCCGCCGACGACGTGAAGACGAACCGACCGTAGCGCTGGTCCTTCATCAACCGGAAGGCCGGCTGCGAGACGTAGAACGCGCCCTTCAGATGGACGTCGATGACGAGCTCCAGCTCCTGCGGAGAGAGCTTCACGAACGATCGGTCGCGCAGGATCCCGGCGTTGTTCACGACGACGTCGACCTTGCCGAACGCCTCGACCGCGGTCTTGATGATCGACTCGCCACCTTCGGGCGTCGCGACCGAGTCGTAGTTCGCAGCGGCCTCACCGCCTGCGGCCTTGATCTCGTCGACGACCTGGTCGGCCATGTTACTACCCTTGCCGGTGCCGTCTGCCTTGCCGCCGAGATCGTTCACGACGACCTTGGCACCACGCTTGGCAAACTCCAGAGCGTACGTCTTGCCGAGCCCACCACCGGCGCCCGTGATGACCGCAACGCGACCGTCGAAGCGAATGTCTCCCATGCCAAAGTCCTTTCGTGTTCCGTGGCGGCGTCGCCGCCGAGATGGCGTGTATCACCACCCGGAGGGGCGGCTCGGCTAGGACATAGCTTCCCGGCGAGAACCCTTCAAAGCTCGGGGTGTCAGCCCGCCTTCCCCGCCTTCTCGAGCCGCGCCCAGCTGTCCCGGAGCGAGACCGCGCGATTGAACACGGGCCGATCCGCCGACGAGTCGACCTCATCGACGGCGAAGTAGCCCAGACGCTCGAACTGCCAGAGGCTGCCCGGCTCTGCCGTGCCCAGAGCCGGCTCAACCTGGCAATCTGCCAGAACTTCGAGCGAATCAGGGTTCAAATTGCTCTTCCACTCGGGGCCGTCGGGGCTCTCCTTCGAGAACAGCCGATCGTACAAGCGCACCGTCGCCTGCACGGCGTGCTTGGCGGACACCCAGTGGATGGTCCCTTTCACCTTCCGGCCGTCGGGAGCGTTCCCGCCGCGGGTCTCGGGGTCGTACGTGCAGTGCAGCTCGACGACCTCGCCCGCATCGTCCTTCACGACATCGACGCACGTGATCAGGTAGCCCCACCGCAGGCGCACCTCTCGACCGGGCGCGAGCCGGAAGTACTTCTTCGGCGCCTCCTCCCGAAAATCGTCGCGCTCGATGTACAGCTCGCGCGAGAAGGGGAGCTTTCGCTTCCCCATCGATTCGTCCTCGGGATTATTGACGGCCTCGAGCTCTTCCTCCTGCCCTTCGGGGTAGTTCACGAGAACCACCTTCAAGGGATGAAGAACCCCAAGAGCGCGGGGCGCGCGGCGGTTCAGGTCCTCGCGGAGCGAATGCTCGAGCATCGCGATGTCGACAAGACTGTTCTTCTTCGCGACACCCAGGCGTTCGCAGAAGTCACGTATCGCCTCGGGCGTGTATCCACGGCGACGCAGACCCGCGAGCGTCGGCATGCGCGGATCATCCCATCCCTCGACACGCCCCTCTTCCACCAACTCGCGAAGCTTCCGCTTCGAGTCGATCATGTACGTGAGCTTGAGGCGTGCGAACTCGATCTGTTGCGGATGACTCGGCACATCGAGGTTCTCTAGGAACCAGTCGTAGAGCGGCCGATGATCCTCGAACTCGAGGCTGCACAGGGAGTGCGTGATGCCTTCGATCGCATCCGAGAGCGGATGCGTGAAGTCGTACATCGGGTAGATCGACCAACGATCCCCGGCGCGGTGATGAACGATCTTGCGGATCCGGTAGAGAGCGGGATCCCGCATGTTGAGGTTGGGCGACGTCATGTCGATCTTCGCCCGAAGAACGTGCGCTCCTTCCTCGAACTCGCCTGCTTCCATACGAGCGAACAGGTCGAGATTCTCCTCGACGGAACGGTCCCGATGCGGGCTATTCTTTCCCGGTTCCTTGAAGTTCCCGCGGTACTCTCGGATCTCGTCGGCTGAGAGGCTGTCGACGTAAGCCTTCCCGGCGCGGATCAACTCGACGGCCCAGTCACGCAGGCGACCGAAGTAATCGGACGCGTAGAAGAGATTGTCGCCCCAATCAGCTCCGAGCCATTGAACGTCGCGGATGATGCTTTCGACGTAGCGAGTCTCCTCCTTCTCTGGGTTCGTGTCGTCGAAGCGGAGGTGGAACGTGCCGCCGTGCTCCGTCGCGATCCCGTAGTTGATACAAATCGCCTTCGCGTGACCGATGTGGAGGTAGCCGTTGGGCTCGGGCGGGAATCGGGTCACGACCTTGCCGCCGTGCTTCCCGGCGCGCACGTCGTCGCTGACGATCGCGCGTACGAAATTCACGGGAGCCTCAGTCGGAGCATCGTCTTTGGGCGAAGCAGCCATCGGCAGTAGGATAGGAGGAACCACCCCACATGGCCAGACGGCGCCGGGTCCGGATTGCGAAGATCGTGCAGGGAACGGTAAGCCGTAGCCCATGGAACCCGCGCTGCTGGTCGAAAGAGAGGGGCACATCGTCACGCTGACGCTGAATCGTCCCGCCCGGAAGAACGCCTTCAATCCAGAGGTCCTCTGCCGCCTCTGCGACGCCTTCGACATGATCGACGAGGATGACGACATCCGGGTCGCGATCCTGACGGGCGCCGAGGGTAACTTCTCCGCCGGCGCCGATCTCGACCAGCTCGTGACCAAGATGATGAAGGGCCTCCCGCCCGAGGACGAGTGGGACGAACGCGTCCGCGCCGACTACGGGATCCTCTACAAAGGCTTCCTGAAGGACCGGTACGTGACCAAACCTCTGATAGCCGCGATCGAGGGCGCCTGCTACGCCGGCGGCACCGAGATCCTGCAGGGAATCGACATCCGGGTCGCGGGCGAGAGCGCCAAGATCGCGATCTCCGAGGTGAAGCGCGGCCTCTTCCCGATGGCGGGCTCCACGGTCCGTCTCCGTCGGCAGATCGCGTTCACCCACGCGATGGAGATCCTCCTGGTCGGCGACCCGCTCACAGCCGCCGAGGCTGCGCGGATCGGTCTCATCGGGCAGGTGGTGCCGGACGGCCAGGCCCTTGCCAAGGCGAAGGAAATCGCCGGCAAAATCGCAGCCAACGGACCCCTCGCGGTGAAGAACATCAAGCTGTCGGTGATCGAGAGTGAGTTCCTCTCCGAGGCGGAGGCCTACAAGCGCGAGCAAGAGCTCGGCATGGAAGTCATGTCGAGCGCAGACGCGCGCGAAGGCCCCAAGGCGTTCCTCGAAAAGCGTCCGCCGAACTACAAGGGCCGCTGAGCCCGGCGCCCTACTCCGCGACCGCCGGTGCGGCCGTGGGCTGAGGTGCCCCCGTATTGCTGCCCTCGGTGACGGCGACCTTCGTCACCGGAATCCATACGTCGAGGATCGCGCGGAGCTGGCCGTCGGCTCGAAGCGTCTTCAGCGCACCGTTCAGCTCGCCCGCCAGCTTCTCGTCGCCTGCCCGAACGGCCCACGCGAGATACTCCTTGGTGAGCGGACGGTAGATGCCCGCAAGCGCATCGTCACGCGTGTTCGGGCGGCCCGTGAGCCGCCACACCGTGGGCGCGTCGTGGACGAAGTAGTCGATGTCGCCGGCCTTGAGAGCGGCCGTACCCGCCTCCACGGTGTCGTATCCCACGACCGTCGCGTCCGGGACGTTCTTCTTCGCCCAGCCTTCTCCGGTTGTGCCCTTCTTGACGCCCACGCGGGACTCTTTGGCACCAATCTCGTCGGGGTCGACGGAGCGACCGAGATCGTCCGCGCGGATCAGAGCCATCTGCCCGACGCGGAGGTAGGGGTCGGTGAAGAGCACCTTCTTGGAACGCTCTTCGGTGATCGACAGCCCGGACATGACGACCTCGACCTTCCCGGCCTCGAGAGCCGGCACCAGGTCGGGGAACTTCATGGGCACGAACACGATCTTTGAATCGAGGATCTTCCCGACGGCGAGGGCGAGGTCCGCCTCGGCCCCGGTCGGCTTGCCGTCCTTCGAGAAGGCCAGCGGGGCATAGCTCTCGGAGATTCCGACCCGCAGCTCTTTGGCCCCCGCGGTGTCGCCACCCAGCGCAACGGCTGGGACCGCGAGCAAAGTCGCGAGCCATTTTCGGACCGATTGCACCCGGCGCGGGCGCCCCTCCAAGACCGTTTTACCCTGCATTCGTCTGCCTCCTCTCGCCTCCGCTCACCACCGCAGGCGAGAGGAAGCCTACTTCCTCACGAGGCGCCCGGCAACGCCGGCGGTCACACGAACCGGCGGCGCCCTCGCCCGTGGCACACGACGCCCGCCATCGCGAGCGGCCTGTTGTTGAGGCCGGAGCGACACTTGCTATCCAAACGGCAGCGCCACAGGAGCCCACGTGAACCTCAAGTATAGCAAAGATTATCAACGCTTCCGCGAGGAAGTGCGGCAGTTCATCAAGGACCACTGGACCGAGGAAGACGTCGCGGCGAACCCGCAACTGAGCGAGATGGCTCAGGGCCTCGGGTCGTCACCGCGAACCGACGAACGGGCAACGGCCTTCCGTCGCGCAGCGGCGGAGCGCGGCTACATGTACCGCCACGTGCCTCGGGCCTATGGCGGCGGCGAGCAGGCTCCGGATCCGCTGAAGGCCACGATCCTCGTCGAGGAACTCAAGGCCGCCAAGGCACCGGTCGAGCTGATGAGCCAGGGCCCGGCCATGCTGGTCCCCACCCTGCTAGCGCACGGCACTGAGGAACAAAAGAAGCAGTACGTCGAAAGCACGCTTCTCGGGCACGTCCGCTGGTGTCAGGGCTACAGCGAACCCGGCGCCGGCAGTGACCTGGCGTCGCTCCGAACGAGCGGCGTCCTCGAGGGCGACCACTGGGTCGTGAACGGCCAGAAGATCTGGACCTCGAACGCACGCGAGGCGGACATGATGTTCGCTCTCATCCGCACCGAGCCGGACGAACCGAAGCACGACGGCATCAGCTACCTGCTGATCGACATGAAGACGCAGGGCATCGACGTCCGTCCGCTGCGGCAGATGGATGGCGACGCGCACTTCAACGAGGTGTTCCTCGACAACGTGAGGGTCCCGCGCGACAGCGTAGTGGGCGAGCGGGGCCAGGGCTGGTACGTCAGCCGCTCCACGCTCAAGGCCGAGCGTGCGTTGATCGGAAACGCTTCCATGGCGCGACGCACGTTCGATGGCGCCGTTGCCCTCGCACAGATGACCCAGGTCCGCGGCCGTCCCGCGATCGAAGACCCCGTCATCCGGGATCGTCTGACCGACCTCGAATCCCGCGTGCTCGCCGCCGAGTACAACGGCTTCCGGCTGCTCACCGAGAGTGCCAAGGGCCACGACGGCGGCCTTGCGGGGCTCGTCACGAAGCTCCACACGTCGACGCTCGCGCACGACGTATCCAAGCTCGCGATGAACATCTCCAGCGACGCTGCGATGCTCGCCCCAGGCGAAGAGCACGCGCCGTTCGCGGGCATGCTCGTGCAGTCGTACATCATGTACTACGCCCTCGCGATCGGCGGCGGCGCCCCCAACATTCAGCGCAACGTCATCGGCGAGCGGGGACTCGGTCTCCCGCGCGACCCTCGGCGCTAGGAGCCGATCATGGACTTCGGTCTCAGCGAGGAGCAGACCCTCCTACAGGACACGGTCAAGAGGTTTGCCCAGGCGGAATGTCCGTCGACACGCGTTCGCCAGGTGATGGAAAGCGACGACGGACACGACCCCGCGTTGTGGCAAGGCCTCGCCGAACTCGGTGTGGCCGGGATGACCGTCCCCACCGAGCATGGTGGCGCCGGACTCGAACTGCTGGACCTCGCGCTGATCGCCGACGTTCTCGGCTGGGCCGCGACACCCGGCCCGTTTCTCGGCAACGCGATGGCGACGACAGCACTCTGCGCCAGCGATTCGGACGCACAGAACCAGTGGCTGCCCGGCGTGGCCACCGGCGAGACCCTTCTAACCGTCGCCTTCGGCGAAGGCATCGGCGAATGGGACGCCGGCGCCGTCGAGACGAAAGCCACGGGCGGCAAGCTCTCCGGCGTGAAGTCGCTCGTCCCCTACGCAGGTGTGTCGGACGCACTGATCGTCTCCGCCATGGACGGCGACGGCCCGGGCCTGTGGGCCGTCGAGCGCGGGGCCAGCGGGATGCAGATCTCGGCGCTCACCGGCAACGACCAGACTCGTCGCGTTTCCCGGGTGCACTTCGACGGGACGCCCGCGACGAAGATCGCAGCGGGCCGGACGGCAGCCGACCGCGCGCGCGACGTGGGGCTCGTCCTCCTCGCCGCCGACGCTTCGGGTGGGGCGCACCGGTGCCTCGAGATGACCACCGACTATGCGCTCACCCGCGAGCAGTTCGGTCAGATCATCGGTGCCTTCCAGGGCGTGAAGCACCAGCTCGCGAACCTCGCCTGCGACCTCGAGCCCGCCGTGTCCCTGTGGTGGTACGCCGCCCACGCCTTCGATCACATCAACGACAAGTCCGAACGACACGCGGCGCTCTCCAAGGCGCACCTCACCGATCTTTACGATACGACGGTCCGGTATGCGATCGAGCTCCACGGCGGAATCGGCTTCACCTGGGAGTACGACCTCCACCTCTGGTTCCGCCGGGCGATGTTCGACCGTGCGTTTCTCGGCGAGTCGAGCTACCACCGCAGGCGTGCAGCCGACCTCGCCGGCTGGTGAGTGCCATGATCGAACGGCACCACTACTTCCGCCTGAAGGAACCCCACGGGACCCCCGAGGGACGAGCCGATATCGCAGAGCGTACGATGACCGCGCTTGCACCGCTCCCGGGTGTTCTCGGAGTGACGGTTGCGACGCCGGCCGACGACCACGCCGCAGCCGGCTGGGATCTCACCGTCACCGTGCGTTTCTCGAGCCTCGAAGACGTCGAGACTTATCGTGCAGACCCGGACCATCGACGCTTCGTCGACGAAGTGCTGGGTCCGCGGATCGCTGTGAAGAAGATCTGGAACTTCACGGTCGTGGACGAGTCGCGAACCAACTAGACCGGCGCCGCCGCGGGGAGACCACGGCGTGACCGAGCTGGCCGCGGCCGCCGTGGCGCTGACGGTTCTCTACTGGCTTCCCGGAGCCGGCCTGATCGAACTGCTGTGGCCGGCCCTCCGGTCCGACCCGCGCCACGACCGCCTGTCGCGGCTCGCAGTTTCAGCCGCCGTCAGCATGGCGATCCGCCCGGTGCTCGTCCTTTGGTGCCGGGTCGTCGACGTTCCGGCCGGCACCTGGCTCGCTTGGACGCCCGCCGTGCTCGCCGCCTGCGTTCTCGCCGGTGGTGCCTGGCGTCGGCGCCGGGTTCCCGAGCCCCACGCGCGCGAGGGTGCCGGCTTCGGCTGGGTCGACGCCGTCCTCGCCCTCGTGGTCGGCCTCACGATCGCGTCGCGATGGATCGCGATCGACGGCCTACTCGTTCCGGCGTGGGGCGACTCGGTCCAACACAGTTTCATCACCCAGCTGTTCCTGGACAACGAGGGACTCTTCGACAGCTGGGCCCCGTACGCGCCCATGGAGAGCCTCACTTACCACTTCGGCTTCCACGCAATGGCCGCGGCTTGGGCGACGATCACGGGAGCGAGCGCCACCGACGCCGTCCTATACGTCGGCCAGGTCACGGGCGTAGTCGCCGTTCTGGCCCTCTACACCGTCACTCTGCAGCTCACCGGCGGCCGGCGCGCAGCGGCAACCGGCGCCCTGCTCTTCGCGGCGCTCCTCTCGCCGACGCCCGCGTTCTACGTGAGCTGGGGCCGTTACACGCAGCTTGCCGGCCAAGCTCTGCTGCCGCTCCTGGTGTGTCTGCTCGACGTCGTGTGGTTCAATCGCAGGACGAGGTCGCGCGGCGTCGTCGTCGTATTCGGCCTCGTGCTCGCGGGATTGTGCTTGACTCACTACCGCGTGGCGCTGCTCGGCGGGACCGCGATCGTCACCTGGTCGGCCGCAGCCGCGTGGCGGTGGCGCACCGACCCCGCAGAGTGGCTCTCCCGCGCCGCCGGGATACTCCTCGCCGGACTGGGTGCGCTCGGACTCATTGCGCCCTGGCTCGCGGAGCTGACCGAGAGCCTGCTCCTCGCCGTCCATGGCACCATCGGCGCCATCGATCCGGGCGTCTTCTCGTTCACCGACGCGCTGCGCGCGTGGTCGGCGATCCCGGCGCAGGCCCCCCTGCTCACCCTGATCGCGATTCTCGTGGCAGCGGTCGCAGGAGCCGTGGTCCGTGACCGGCCCGTCCTGCTCGTGCTGGCCTGGAGCGGACTCGCCGTGCTCGCGACGAACCCCTTCCTTCTCGGCCTGCCCGGCATGGGCTTTGTCACCAACTTCGCCGTGGGCATCGCCGCGTACATCCCTGAGGCTATTCTGTTCGGCTGGGCGACCGCGAAGTGCGTTCCCTGGTTCGAGGCACGATCTGGTGGCCGCGCCGTTCTGGGCAGTGGCCTCGCACTCGCAGCGATCATCGGATTCACGGCGCGCGCGACCCCGGTCGACGACGAGTTCCAGCTCCTCTCCGCGTCCGACCTGCGGGCCTTCGAGTGGATCCGAGCCAACACTCCGCAAGACGCTCGGTTCCAAGTGAACGTCGCCCTCGCGTACGGTGGCCAGACGGCGGTGGGCACCGACGCGGGTTGGTGGCTCCCCCTCTTCACCGGTAGAACCGCAACGCTGCCGCCGCTGCTCTACACGATCGAGCGGATGAACGAGCGGCACCGGCACGACGTCTGGGCGCTTCCCACGTGGATCAAGCGCTCCGCCCACACGCCTCGGATCTACCACCAGAACTACTGCTTCGAGCGCGTCAGTCATCTCTATCTCGGCGAGAAGCGCGGCTCGATCGGGGGCGACGGTACGCCTCTCCTCCCCGAGGACTGGGTGCGCCGAGATCCCAAGATGACGCTCCTGTTCGAAGACGGTCGCGCCCAAGTGTGGCAATTCGACGGCTCCGAGTGTGGGAACTGGCCCAAAAATGTGCGACGGACCGTGGTGAGATGAGGTCCCTTCGAACCTGGTCGGCATGCCTCGCGTTGCTTCTGCCGCTGCTGATGGCGGTCGCTCCGGCGTACCCGCAAGACGCCGCCACGGGCGAGTTGCCAACGGCGGACGCCTCCGGCACCGATGCCTCCGCCGAAAAATCGGCCGAGGCGGAGCCCGAGGAAGCTGCCCCCCCTCGACCCGAAGCATCCCAACTCGCGCAACGCCTGGAAGAGACGTCTTCGAAGCTGCGAAAGCTCCACTCGGTCCTCGGAGAGGACAAGACTGCAGACGAGGTCCAAAAGACGTTCCCGCCGCTGCGCAAGCGGCTGGAGGAGTTGGACGAACGGCAAGACGATCTCCTGGAGCCGGCGACCGGCCGCAAGGCGCTGAACGATCTCGAGAACGAGTGGAAGGATGCCGCTGCCCAGCTGGCGGGCTGGACGAACGCTCTCACGGTATCTGCGGCCAAGCTCGACGACATCCGGACTCAACTCCGGAAGCTCTCCCAGGAATGGATGCTCGTGAGAGAGCGCTCCCAGGAAGCAGAGCTTCCCTCGGCAGTCATCCAGCGCGTCGAGACCACGCTCGTCGAGCTTTCCGCAACCGAAAACGAGGTCCGGACGCGCCGTGCCCGCGTCCTCGAACTACAAAACTCCTTGTCCGAAGAATTGGTAGACGTCGGCTCCGTACTCGACCTCGTCGACCAGGCGCGAAAGAAGGAGCAAGAGCAGCTCCTGGAATCCGAGCGTCCTCCGCTGTGGAAGATCCTCGCGAACTTCTCCCTGAACACGCCGGTGTGGCGCCAGATCGCAGAGTCGTGGATCGGGGACGCCAGAGCGGTCAAGACGTACGCAACCGATCACCCGGAGCCGTTCGGCTGGCAGTTCCTACTTTTGCTGACCCTCGCTGGCCTCGTGGGCTCGCTCGACCGGCAGAGCCGCCGGACGAGTTTCCAGGACCCCGAACTCGCCGCAGCCGCGCGCGTCCTGCGCCGCCCGTTCTCGGCCGCCGTCCTGATCACGTTGCTCGCGACGCCATGGATCCATCCCGTCGCCCCCAGCGGGCTGCAGCAGTTCTCCGGGCTCGCTCTCATCCCAGCCGTCCTTCGCCTGCTTCCCAAGGAGTTCCGCGAACGACGCGACGGCAGCCTTGCGTCCGCAGTGCTGCTGTATCTCCTCAGCGCATTCTCGGGCCAGATCGACCCAGCCTCCGACGTCAACCGGATCTTCATCCTGGTCGAGAGCTGCGCCGGCCTGTTCATCCTGCTCAACTTCTTCAAGCCGGATCCCAAAGCGCAGGCGAGTTCGATCTGGAGTCTCCTGCTCAGGATCGGGCGACGACTCATCATCGCCGGCCTGACGGTCGCGGTGTTCGCGAACATCATCGGCAACGCCTCGTTGGCCGACTTGTTCACCTCGAGCTTCCTCAACGCCGGCTTCGTCGCCGTAATGCTCTATGCGGTGTCACGCGTCCTCGACGGCGTGATGATCATGCTGCCGCGGACCGGAGCTCTCGGCTCGATCGACATCGTTCACCGAAACGCCCAGATGTTCGCCCGCCGCGGCATCGGCCTCGTCCGCGTGATCACGTGGTGCGTGTGGTTCGGGTTCACCCTACGGTTCTTCCAGATCCGCGACGAGTTCGCAGCCGGCTTCCAGGAAACCATGACAGCGAGTTGGCAGCTCGGGTCGCTCGAGATCTCCGCCGGCAACATCATCGTATTCATCGTGGCGATCATGATCACGATCGCATCCGCTCGCTCCCTTCAGTTCATCTTGCGCCACGACGTCCTGCCTAAACTCAACCTGCCCCGCGGCGTCCCCGGCGCGATTGCCTCAGCGACGCAGTACGTGACTCTCTCCCTCGGCTTCGTGATCTCCCTGGCCGTCGCCGGAGTCGACCTTGGGAGCCTCGCTCTCGTCGCCGGCGGTTTGGGCGTCGGTATCGGCTTCGGCCTCCAGAACGTCGTGAACAATTTCGTGTCCGGGCTGATTCTCCTGTTCGAACGCCCCGTCCGTGACGGCGACTTCGTCGAAGCCGGGACGACATTCGGCGAGGTGAAACGGATCGGCTTCCGCTCGAGCACGATCCGCACCTGGCAGGGATCTGAGGTCATCGTCCCCAACGCCGACCTGATCTCGCAAACGGTCACCAACTGGACGTTGACCGACAACCACCGGTGCATGGAACTGCCGGTCCGTGCCGCGTACGGCAACGAAGCAGAAAAGATCATGAAGCTCCTGATCGAGACGGCCGCCATCCACGAGAACACGTTCGAAGACCCTGGCCCCAAGGTCTACTTCATGGCCTTCGGCGAGAATGCGCTCGAGTTCTCCCTGCGCTTCTGGGTCAACTTCGAGGTCGGGTTCGGCACGCGGAGTGAGGTCGCCGTGCTCGTCGATAACGCACTGCGAGAGGCCGGCTTCGCCGCCCCTGTTCCGCACCGCGTGATCCACCTCGAGACGCAGTCGTCCTAAGCGGCCGCCGCGCGAATCCTGCCGGGGTCGTGGTAGACGTTCATCCGACCGGATCGCAGGAAGCCAACGAGCGTGAGGTCGAGGCGCGCCGCTAGGTCGATGGCGAGGCTGCTGGGCGCACTCACCGCGCAAAGCACCGGAAGACCAGCCATCGCGGCCTTCTGAACGATCTCGAAGCTCGCGCGGCCCGAGACCAGAAGCACCGCACGCGAGGCCGGCGTTCGCCCGAGGAGAAGCTCGTGGCCGATCGCCTTGTCGACCGCATTGTGACGGCCGACGTCTTCTCGCAGGACCCGTAGGTCCCCCTGCGCTTCGAAGATGGCCGCGGCATGCAAGCCACCGGTCTCCGCGAAGACATCCTGCGAGGCCCGCATCCGACCGGGCAGCTCGGAAAGCCAATCGACGGTGACCTCTGGGCCGGGCGCGAGCCGGTCCACCGACTGTTCCAAGCGATCGATCGTCTGTTTGCCGCAGAGACCGCACGAACTCGACACGTAGAACTCGCGGCGTGCGCGCTGGACCCGGTCGGCATTGGCAGTCGCGGCCCGGTCGGACAGCGTGACCTCGACCACGTTGCCGTACTCGGCGAGATCGCACGGCCGAAGGCTTGCGAGATCGTCGGCGGACCCGACGATGCCTTCCGTCAGACAGAACCCCGCGGCGAGCTCCTGGTCCTCCCCGGGCGTGCGCATCGTGACGGCGAGCGGCGCGTCCCCGATCCGGATCTCGAGCGGCTCCTCGACGGCGACACGATCTTCGGTCGCGTCGGCCCGGTCACCCGTCCACCGAACTACCCCGCGCCGGGCGACTCCCGACCGGTCCGCCACCGCGCTCACCGGCTCTCGTCGTTGCCGGAGACGCGGATCGTCACCGGGATGAACTTCGACGTCGGGGTCCGGCTCCGTTTCGCGAAGCTCGTGACGGCGACCAGCGGATTCAACTCCGGGAAGTACCCGGCCGCACAGCCCCGCGGGATGTCGTACGCGACCGCTCGAAAGCCAACGACCACGCGCCGGCGGCCATCCTCGAAGTGGCTCTCGACCTCGAGGAGATCCCCATCCGACAAGCCTCGGTCCGTCAGGTCACCCTCGGACAGGAAGATCACCTGCCGGGTTCCGTAGACACCGCGGTAGCGATCGTCGAGCTCGTAGATCGTCGTGTTGAACTGGTCGTGGGAGCGCATCGTCATGAGACGAAGCTGCCCCTCGGGGAGGCTCGAGTCCGGAACGATGGACGGCATGAAGCGCGCCCGCCCGGTGGACGTCTTCCAATCCCGGTCCCGTGCCGAGTTGCCGAGATAGAAGCCGCCGGGTCGTTCGATACGTCGATTGAAGTCGTCGAACAGGTTCGGCAAGACGCGCTCGATGCGGTCCCGAATCCGTCCGTAATCGGCGACGAGATCATCCCAGTCGATGCCGCGAGTCTTGCGACTCGCACGCCCGATCCCAGCGACGATGGCGGGCTCCGATCGAAGCAGAGGCGACGCCGGCTCGTTGCGCCCGTGTGAGGCGTGCACCACGCTCATCGAGTCCTCGACGGTGACCTTCTGCAAACCGGCAGCCTGGACGTCTCGCTCGGTGCGGCCCAGGCACGGCAAGATCAGCGCGTCCTTTCCGAGCACCGTGTGGCTGCGATTCAGTTTTGTACTCACGTGCACGGTCAGCTCACACCGGGCAAGCGCCTCGGACGTGTAAGCCGTGTCCGGCGTCGCCGCGACGAAGTTGCCTCCCATGCCGAGGAACACCCGGGCCCGGCCCTCAGCCATCGCCTCGATGGCTCCGACGGTATCATAGCCATGAGCGGACGGCGGCGAGAACTGGAACTCCACACCGAGCCGCTCGAGGAACGCCGCGGCCGGCTTCTCGGTGATCCCCATGGTCCGGTCGCCCTGGACGTTGCTGTGGCCGCGCACCGGACACGCGCCCGCACCTTCGCGACCGAGATTACCGCGTAGAAGCAGAAGATTGGTGACCTGCTGAATGGTGGCGACCGCATGCCGCTGCTGCGTGAGGCCCATCGCCCAGCAGGCGATCACCGCGTCGGCCTCGACGTAGACCGTCGCCGCTTCTTCGAGCTCGGCGCGCGTCAGGCCGGATTCCTTCTCGATGTGTTCCCACGAGACAGCGCCGAGGGCCTGCACGTACTCCTCGAGCCCGCTCGTGTGGCGATCGATGAACTCGCGATCGAGCACCGCGCCGGGAGCGGCCTTCTCGGCAGCGAGCACCGCCTTGCCGATTCCGGTGAGCGCTGCGAGATCGCCGCCGATCTGAACCTGCAAATAGTGCGTGCTGATCGACGTGCCGCGACCGCTCAGGAGCTCCCAGGGATCCTTCGGATGGGCGAACTCGACCAGTGCGCGCTCCCGCAGGGGATTCAGACTCACGATGCGAGCGCCGCGACGGCGTGCCGCTTGGAGCTCCGTCAGCATACGCGGATGATTCGTGCCGGGGTTTTGACCGATCACGAAGATCGCATCGGCCTTCTGGAAATCCTCGAGTGTGACGGTCCCCTTCCCGATGCCAATCGACTCCGACAGCCCGACGCCGCTCGACTCGTGACACATGTTCGAGCAGTCCGGGAAATTGTTGGTGCCGAGCCGCCGACCGAGAAGTTGATAGAGGAAGGCGGCCTCGTTGCTCGTGCGACCTGACGTGTAGAAGACCGCCTCGTTGGGGTCATCCAACCCGTCGAGGGCGGCGCCGATCTGACCGAAGGCATCCGCCCACGAGACCGGCTGGTACGTATCGCTCGCCTGGTCGTAGCGCATCGGGTGCGTCAGGCGACCCTGCCCCTCCAGCCAGTGGTCGGTCTGCCCTCGCAGGCTCGCCACCGGGTTCGCTGCGAAGAAGTCAGGGCCGACACGCTTGCCCGTCGCCTCGAACGCAACGGCCTTCGCCCCGTTCTCGCAGAACTCGAAACGGGCCGGCGAATTCGGCTCGGGCCAGGCACACCCGGGGCAGTCGAAGCCGTCGGGCTGATTCACGTGGGCTAGGGACCGGACCCCCGCGAGGGGCGCGCCGTCGCGACCGAGACGCTGAGCGGTCGAGATGAGGGCGCCCAGGCCTCCCGCAGCCGGTCCCTTGGGGTTCTGTCGGTGATCAGACATGCGCAGCCACAGAACCCTTGGCATGCAACGCGAAATCGGTCTAGTCGCGCGGCCTCCCGCCTTGTCGCTGACCCGCGGGCGGCGTAAATACAACCGGTGTCCCGACTCCTGAGCTTCCTTCGGGGAAAGTGGATGCCGCTCGTGACCGCGCTCGTGGTCGCGAGCGCCGGCTTCTTCATCTACCAGCGAATCGAGGACAACCTGCACCGCCTTCTCCCCGAGCAGCTGCAGACCCTCCTCTGCGCCGAAGACGGCGTCTCCGGACGACTTGCTCATGTCCAGCGAGCAGGCGGAGTTGCGACGCCTTCTGGCGCCTCACCTCGACAGTCAGCTGACAGACTTCATCGTTCTCGCGCCGACGGGGCGGATCATCGCGGCCTATCTGACCGAACAGATCGGCTCGGCCGACCTCGCTGAGCACCCGTTCGTGAAGCGCGCGCTCGCCGGCGACCCGGTCGTCTCGGTTCCGTTCCCGTCCCACATCGGGCTTCCGAACGCATCGGGCGTCGGGGACGTGGGCGAGCTCACCGAAAGCCTCCGCCGCGGAGTGATCACCCTCGACAGTCAGGACGTCGTCGACGCCACGACGGCCCGGACCATGGCCGAGACGCGCATGGGGGTCGATCGCCAAACCCTGCTCGAAGAGGCCGAACGCTACCCGACGCGCTGGCTCGCGGAGTCTCGCCCCTCCGACGCGACCGCTTCGCCAACCGGGGCCGCCGCCTCGACCGCGGCGCCCCGACTTACCGAAGATCTGCTCTCGAACGACCCCGCCCGCGTCCGAAAGGCCCTCACGCGGGAAGATCTCGACGCCCGCGTCGCCGCGCTGATCGTCCCGTGGCTCGCCCATCCCGAAGTCCGGGGCGTGGCGTCGACGGCGTCATTCTGGCCCTCGTCAAACGCGAGGCCGAGGTCGACGAGACGCTCTGGGCCAATCAAGAAGTACAGGACGTTCACGCGAGCTCGGTCCTGCTGGACGCTCCACAGCGACGCCGCGTTAAGCGCACCGCCGAGCACGTCTTCACGCTCCTCGCCGTGATCTTCGATCGTGCGCCGCTGCGATTCTCGCTGTTTGTCCTCGCGTCGGCGGACCCGAACCTGCGCGGAACCGCGCTCGAATACCTCGAGAACGTGTTGCCCGATGGCCTCAGGCGTGCTCTTTGGCGCCACGTGGCGCGGGAAAGCACCGTCATCCAATCCAGCCGATCGACCGAAGAGCTGGCCAGCGAACTCCAACGCACGACCTCCCCCTTGGTCGGTCGCCGGTCCCGTTCATGAAGGAGCTCTCTCGGCCAGAGCGATTCCTGCGGATCTTCACCGAGATCCGCCCCGGAGAGGGCCGCACCGCCCTCCTCCTCTTCCTGAACGTCTTCCTGATCCTCTGCGCCTACTACTTCGTGAAGCCGCTGCGCGACGGGTGGATCGCCGTCTCGGCCATCGAAGGTCTGTCGAAGATGGAGGTGAAGGCCTACTCCAGTTTCGGGCAGAGCATTCTGTTTCTCGGGGCGATCGGGGTGTACGCCCGGATGTCCTCCATGCTCCCGCGCGCCGTGCTGATCTCGCGCACGACGATGTTCTGCATGTCGAACCTGGTGCTGTTCTGGTTCCTGCAGCCGAACTTCTTCCTCGCGAACCTTCCTGGCATGGGCATCATGTTCTACCTCTGGGTCGGGATGTTCGGCCTCTTCGTCGTGGCCCAGTTCTGGGCGTTTGCGGCGGATCTCTACACAGATGAGCGGGGCCGTCGGCTGCTCCCGATGATCGCGATCGGGGCCACGTCCGGGGCCACCGTGGGGTCGTTCATCGTCGAGCAGGTGGTCTACAGCGAGCTGCTGGACAGCGGAACGCTGCTCCTCCTGGCCAACATTCCGCTGGCCCTGTCGATCTGGCTCACACGCCAAGCCGACATTCTCGGGCCGCTGGGCGAGGGCTATCCCGAGGCCGGAGCCGGGGGGGCCTCACCGGAACCGGGGCCCGCGGAGAGGTCCGAAAACTCCGACGGGGCTTTCGCGCTGATCCGGGCGCACCACTATCTGATGCTCGTCGCGGCGGTCACCCTGATCAACGCCTGGGTGAACACCAATGGAGAAAACCTGCTCTTCCGAGTAGTTCAGGAGGCTCTGGCCACCTCGGTCGAGGCCACCGGGGTCACCGATCCCGCCCTCATCTTGCATGAGGTCCGCGAGGGCACCACCGCGTTCTACGGGGACTTCTTTTTCTGGGTGAACGTGACCGCGCTCCTGCTGCAGGCTCTGGTGGCGTCCCGACTCCTTGCTCTAGGCGGGTTTGGGGCTATCCTTCTCCTACTTCCTAGCATCGCCCTCGTGGGTTATACGGCAATGGCTTTCTTGCCGATATTGGGGGTGGTGAGGGTGATGAAAATCGCAGAAAACGCGACGGATTACTCCATCAATAATACGGCGTCGCAGGTGTTGTGGTTGCCTACGACTGCCGAAATGAAGTTCAAGGCCAAGCCTGCGATCGCGACGTTCTGCGTCCGTCTCGGGGATGGCCTGGCCGCATTGACCGTCCTCGTGGGCGTACAGCTCATGAATCTGTCGACGCGGTCCTTCTTCCTTCTGAATGCCGCACTCGTTTTGCTTTGGCTCGGGGTGGCAGTGGCGGTGGTGGGTGAGCATGGACGGATCGTTGAATCGGGTGCGAGGAAAAATGCAGCCTAAGTCGGCACATCTCCTGGTTTGTTTGGTTGCGACGTTGGCCGCCCTTCCCTTCGTCACGCGGCCCGCGTCGGCCGACGACTTGAGCGGAGGAGAGATCTTCCTCGAAGCGGACGCAGCGCCGCTGTGGGATGCGATCGACCCGGTCTTCCAGCGCCAACTCGAGCAACGGCTCGATACGCTCGGATTCACGCCCGCGATCCGCAACAAGAACCTCGGCGTCGCCGTGGTCGACATCACGGACCCCGAAGCGCCCCGCGTCGCCGCCGTGAACGGCGACGTCATGATCTACGCCGCGAGCCTCCCGAAGATCGCGATCCTTCTGGGTGCCTTCGAACGCATCGAAGCCGGCGAGCTCCAGCTCACCGCCGAGAACGAGCGCTTGCTACACCTCATGATCCAGCGCTCTTCGAACAAGGCCGCTACGGTCATGATGGACCGCGTCGGCAAGGAGTACATCGCCGAGACCCTGCGATCCGACGAGTACCGCCTCTACGACGTCAGGCACAACGGCGGCCTCTGGGCCGGCAAGGACTACGGCAAGGCCGGCCTCTGGCGCCGCGATCCGCTCCACAACCTCTCGCACGGTGCGACGGCCATGCAGGTGGCCCGCTTCTACTACATGATGGAGACGGGCGAACTCGTCGACGAAGAGGCCAGCGCGAAGATGAAGGAGCTGATGGCCGACTCAGCCATCAAGCACAAGTTCGTCAAGGCCCTCGACCGCATCGACCCGGACGCGGAGATCTACCGCAAGTCCGGCAGTTGGCAGCAGTGGCACGCCGACAGCGCCATCGTCGAACGCGATGGCCGCCGCTACATCGCCGTCGGCCTCTGCGAAGACCAACAGGGCGGCCGCTGGCTCGAGCGCATCTTCCACGTCATGGACGCCCTCGTCATGGAGTCCCCCTCCACCGAAGTCGCCCGCCTCGAAGAGTAGGGACGTTGGTTAATCTCGGCGATTTCGTTTAGTCGCTGCGCTTATTGCGGGCTCGTCGGGGGGCCTGCCCGAGCTTTCTCCCGATTTCGGCCGGGCACGGGAGTCGCTGCAGGGCTGGCGTTCCAAACGGCACTCAGTTGGTAAGGGGTGGACCTTCGGAAGTTCTCTCGCTCGGCGGCGGCTGGTCTTCCAAAGTCGTCTTACTCCGGCGGAAGGTCTTCACATCAACGGAGCGCGGTGCGTCCTTGGCCCCGGCCTTGATGAAAGTTGGGCGCGGGAGTCAGCCTCGTCGCACGCGTTGTCTACTGAGCGACTTGTGTGGTCCGGAGAGGATGGAGTTGCTGCATCATTTGCTGGATCCGGGTTCCGAGGCGTTCGTGTTCTTCGGCGGCGTTCTTGCGCAAGACGTTGGAGAGAACGACGACCATGTAGCGCATCGGGGGGTTTCGTTCGGGCTCCTCGACGACGGCGATCGACGCGAGGAAGTTCCAGACGTTGCCGTGGTACTTCTCACAGACGTGACCGCGCTCCGGGCGGCATTTATAGAGTGAGCCGGACTTGAAGTAGACGGCCGAGTTGCGCAGCGCCGGAGACGAGGCGTAGCGGATTCGGCGGTCGGTCACGTAGAGGAGCTTCTTGATCTCTTTGCTCGACCAGGGGTCGACGAGCTCGCCCATTTCCATGGCGACGAGGAACTCCATCAGGGAGCGCGCGGACGCGTAGCTCGACGTTCCCGGAAGGCGCTTTTTTCCCTCTCGGGTGAATAGGCTTCCCTGCCGGAGCTTGCCCCGGTTCAGGCCGTTGCGGCCGACAGGTTCCTGCAGCACTGCCTTGAGCTCGCCGGAGAGTTGACCCTTCCCCGCCGAATTCAGGTACGCCCGGCTCGCCTCGTGCGACTTCGGGTACCCCGAGCCGAAGTGCTTCATCAGCACGGCCTCACGTCCCACCATCGACGCCGCCGCATTGGAACTCGGCGACATCATGTGATCGAGGAGCGTATAGAGGGTCATCTGCTCGCCCTCTGCGATCGGCCGACGACGGACCTTCTTGCCGCCGATATGGAAGACGGGGACTTCATGGGAATCGGTCCGGATGAACTCGTCAGTGACGACGACCGTCTCCTTCAGCATGTCCCGGCGCTTGCGAATGTCCGGCTCGATGTCCGCGAGTGTCTGGAACATGCCCAGCGCGAGCAGGACCTTGCCGACGCTCCCCGCGTTCATCATCGCGTCCGGGTTCACTTCGGCATACCGCGGGCGATCGGGATCGCTCACGTCGAGCAGGGCGACGCCGTAGCCGCCCACGTCGCTCCCAAGCTCGTCGCGGAGCATCTGATTCAGCTGCGGATCCGGCGCGGGAATCTGGAAATTCGGTTTGTGCTGCAACGACAGGACGATCTTGTCCGTAGTCAGGTCGCCCCCCGGCGGGAGCACCTTCCCGCCCGAGTTCCTCTGGGCGAGGCGGAAGCCTTCGATACGGGTAATGCCGCTGTTCGGGTAGCCATCTAGGGGATACGCGCCGACCCCGCCGGCCAGAAGAGCCGTCGCGGAAGCAACGGCCGCGGAAACACAGATGGTTCGTCGGGTGATTCGGCGCATGCCGGACTCCTTGTCTCTCGTTTTGGAATTCATCCGCTCAGTGGACCCGGTCGAGCGGAACCGTACCCACGAGATCCGGCCCGCCCGTGCGGGCATCGAGCCCCTTTAGGTAGGTGCTCTCTTTTGCGCCCTTCGACTCGACGAAGGGCCGGATCTGAAGCACCGCGAGTTTCCCGCCGCGGAACCCGAACTCGATGTCCGCCGGCATCGGCTCTCCGAGATCCCCCCGCAGAGCCGGGAAGCGTTGCGGGGCATCCCTCGAGAGCTGGATCAGAGCCTGGATCTCGTTCGGCTGCAGGACGCGCTTGCCTCCCTGCGTCGGCACCTTCGTGACGCCACCCGAACGGTTCAGAACCCGCCGATACGGCGCGGTCGCGTTCGCGAGCAGTCGCGTTTCTCCGGTCGCCGGGTTCACCAGCAGCGACTCCGCCGCCTGACCGTCGACCGCTCCACCGACGCCCTCGTTGACCGCGATGGAAAGCCAACCATCCCGGTTGCCCTGCACGTCCGTGGTCACCATCACGCCGGACTTCTCCGACGGGAAGCCGAGCTGAATCAGCACGGCCGGGAATACGTACTCGGGCTGCGTCATGTGGGATTGACGCCAAGCGTACGCACGGTCGGTGAACGGGGATGCCATCACGTCTTTGATCGCCTTCTCAATGTTCGTGAAGCCGACGACATTCGGCACCGTGAGATTGAGGCCCGCACCCGTGAACCCATCGAGGTCCTCGACGTTGGTGTCGCTTCGCACGAAGACGCCGTACGTTCCGTCCGCCCCGAAGTGCTTGTGCAGTGCGGTTCGGAGGCGACTCTGGAAGTCGGACGAGAACTCGACGTTCTCGATCCAGGCCCGCAGCCGCGCGAGGAACGCCTTGGTCGCGCGCTTCTTCTCCGGCCCCTCGGACGTCGAGCCGAGCATCTCGTACTGCTTCTTCATCCAATCCCAGACCGAAGGACCGCCGGTCTCGATCGGCCGATCGAGGAGCTTTCGGAACTCCCCGAACGGAATCACGACGCCATCCGGTACCGCCTTACCGAAGGCATTGCGCAGCTCACCCAGGTTGGCGCTCTTCGGGCCGGCCACGCGCCCCGAATCCGCCGCGCGCAGCGAGGACATCGGCACGACACCGGTCGTATTGAGATCGAGCTTGTTCAGATCCGGTCGGATGACCAGCGTGTGGCCCGCCTCCATCTGTCCGAAGATCGGGTCCCATTGAGGCCCATCGTTTGCCAGCTCCACGACGCCTCCGGGACTCACCGCGAGCACGACGCGCTGCCCCTGCTTCGCACGCACGCGCGAGAGCATCTCGTGGCCGACGACGACATTGGGAATCCCGAGATTTCGCGCGAGCAACTGCACGTGCGAAAGGGAGTTGCCCTCGCCTTCGGTCAGAATACCGCCGACCGGAGGTAGCTCCGCGATCGTCTCCGGGAGAAGATAGATCCCCTTCGAATCGAAGTCCCCGGCCTCCTCAGCGGCGCCGGGGACACGAAGAACCCCACGCGCGATCCCCGGATTCAACGCCCGCAGTCCCGACCCGACGGTCTGCCCGAACACCTTGTGCTCGACACCCGCACCGGCGTTCGCATCGTTCGTGAGCGAGTCGGTGACAACGCCGTAGAAGAGCATCGGACCGCCGCGAAGCCGGTCCTGCGGATACAGATTGGCGATCGTATCGAGCCGCGAGAAGTGCTGCACCGCTTCGCCGAAGTTGAACGCGACTGTTCGTCCGGCCCACTCGGGACCGCGACCGAGGTACTTCACTTCCTCACGATACTTGTCGATCGTGGGTGCGCCGCCGCGCGACACGCGTACGATCGAGTTGCGAAGGCTCACGGCCTGGCCCGGCGAGATCAGCCCCGAGCCGTAGAGGCCACTGGTCAAGTACCAGAGCCACTCGAGGCGCTGCCGCCGCGTGGCATTCGGCGCCTGCAGAGCCAATTCGTTGCCGGCCGTGTAAACCCCGTCTTCGAGTGCGAGGCTCGCCTCGACCAGGGCACGACGCGCCGCGGGGCCACGCCACTCCCCCGCACGCTCACGAAGGACACCCAGCAGATCGGCCCCGTTCTCGAGGCGCGAGGAAGGGTCGGCCCCGTCGAGCCCCGTCGCGCGTTGGATCAACTGATCCCGCAGCATCCCGCCCGGGAGCCGGGCCGCTGCCGCCCGGACGGCGTTTCCGGCGTTGTTCGCCGCGTAGAGCGTGTCGATGTCGGTGGCGAGCTGCGAGTAGCTCCCCTGGAGCGAGCCGCGCCCATTGCTGGCCGCGTATTCCCGAACACGCCCCGCATCGCCCGAGTCGGGCGATCCGTGAATCTTGACCCGCAGGTTCTTGAAGCCGGAGTCCGCGCGCGCGATGCGCATCGCGTCGGCCCGGACCTGCTGTGCCGTCACGTCCCCGGGCGCGATCTCGCGCGGCACGAGCCGCACGGTCTCCCGCATAAGATACCAGCGATCGTCGCGCGCCCACTGCGGGTCGGCCAGGACGGCGGCGAGGATCCGCTCCCCGCCGGCTTCTTCGTCCTCGGCCTGGAGGGCTCCGCGATACGTGAGCGTCGCGCGCATGACCCAGCCGTCGTCTGCCTCACGCAGGAAGCGCTCCAACAGAAGCTGCTTCAAGGTACGCAGATCCGGTGCCGGGCCGACGAACGGGGCACCGTCGAGCTCGGCGAAGACGTTCGCAATCTTGAAGCCGCCGTCTCGTAGCTGCTTCGCCTTCGAGTTCCAAAGGCCGTGCTGAACGCCGCCTCCGTGGCCGCTACATCCGGCGCGGGCCGGCCGCACCGTGCCGTCCTCGCAAAACCAACGTAGTCCTTCGAAGGGACCACGCGGCGCCCCCTTCATCTCCTCGACCCACACGCGCAGGGTCGCCTCATCGGGAAGCGCGGTAGCGGTGCCCGGCAAGGCCAAAGCCAAAGCCAGCACGACGAGTGCAACGAATCGCATCAACAAATCTCCTTGGCGGCAACCGACCAGGCACGGTAGGTCGCCTCTCCGAACAAGACGAAGTGGATCTCGCTCAACGTGCCGACGCTTTCGCGGCACGTGGTGATCGACAGTGGGGCGGCCTCCCCCAGCGGGTAACCGAACACCCCGCAAGAGATGGCCGGAAAGGCCACGGACTCGAGCCCGTTCTCGTGCGCCAGCGCGAGCGACGCCCGATAGGCATTTCGTAGAAGCGGCGCCGATGTGGCCGCCGAAACGTACACGGGCCCGACGGTATGAATGACGTACCGCGCCGGGAGGTCGAACCCGGGAGTAAGCCGGGCCTCGCCGGTCGGGCAACGGACCCCAGGGCCAGCTTCCGGGGCCTCGCGGCAGGCGTCGAGGAGCTCCGGGCCGGCAGCGCGGTGGATCGCACTGTCTACGCCGCCCCCGCCCAGCATCTGCTCGTTCGCCGCGTTCACGATGGCATCGACCGAGACCCGAGTGAGGTCTCCTTCTTGCAGCACGAGCGTGCAGGTTTCGGTGAGAGCGAAGTGATCCACGGCGGCCGGTGACCCGAGCGTATGTCTGCCCCGTGGGGTGGCAGATGTCTAGGAGACGGGCCGCAAAGTGCCCAGAACGCCCGCCTTTTCGAGGGCCTCAACCTTCTCGTCGTCGTAGCCCAGGACGTCGCGCAGAACCCGCTCGTTGTCGCGCCCGGGCTCCACAGCCGCCTTGGCCAGAACTGGGAGCGTCTCGTCCGGGAACTTCAGAGGGGTCGGCATGAGATCCGTCCCGCGCTCCGCGTGGCCATCGAACCCGAGCCGGTGCTGGAATTGCGGATCCTGCGCGATCGACGTGGTGTCGTTCACCGGCGCAATCGGGGTGTTGAACTCGCGCCCAAACTCGACCCATTCCCGGGTCGTGCGAGTCTCGAAGATCGCGGCGAGCTCCCGTCGAAGCTCGAGGTCGCCCCGCGCGTGGTCGCCGAACTTCGCACCCGGTCGCCGCGCGTAGAGCTCCGGCTTGCCGACGCCGTGCGCGAAGTTCTTCCAGAACTCGCGCTCGGAGGCCATGAACAGCACCGTACCGTCCTTGGACGGATAGTACTGATACCGAACGGCATCCTTCATGCTGTTCTCACCCAGCGGTCGGCGCGGCCCCCGCCCGTCTCCGTCGTTGCCCGTGACTTCGGCCGCGGGTCGCTCGTAGGCCTTGTTGCCCTCGATGCCGTTCCAGTTGAAAGCCGCAGCCGCATCGCTCTGCGCCACCTCGAACCGACTGCCCTCACCCGTTGCACGCGCGCGCAGGATTGCAGAGACGATCCCGAACGCCGCGAACAACGGTCCGGCGTGGATCCCGATCGTCGTATAGGCCGGGATCTCCGGCAGGCCGTCTTCGCGCGTCCCGGGCCGTGCGACGCCCGCCCACGCGTCGTACGCGATCCCGTGGCTCGGCATGTCGCGGTAAGGACCGGTGAGACCGTATCCGCTGATCGCGCAGTAGACGAGCGCCGGATTCGTTTCACGAAGCCGGTCCCAGCCGAGGCCGCGACGCTCCAGCGCACCGGGGCGCATGCCTTCAACGACGGCGTCCGCCCCGCGCACGAGGTCGAGATACACGTCCACACCCTCGGGCTTGCGCAGATCTAGCGTGAGGCTCTGCTTCCCGCGATTGAGGTGCCAATGAAGGATCGAGATTCCGTCCACGATCGGAAACGCCATCTTTCGCACGTAGTCCCCGCCAGGCGGCTCGACCTTGATCACCTCCGCGCCCAAGTCCGCGAGATGCATCGCGACGCCGCCGGGACCGAGCAACGCACTCTCGATCACCCGCACGCCCGCGAGGGGAGCCCCTGCACCGCTTCCGTCCGCCATCCCCGGAGGGAATCACGGCCGCTCGCGACGGGCAACGCAGGGGCGCCTTGACGACGTAATCTCGGTGGGGGACACCGCCTCATGCGACAGATCTGGATCCCCAAGGCCGGCGCCCCCGAAGTGCTCGAAGTGCGCGAGGCGCCCGACCCGTCACCCGCGCCGGGCGAGGTCCGCATCCGGGTGGCCGCGACCGGGATCAACTTCGCCGACATCGCCGCGCGGCTCGGGACCTACCAGGACTGTCCCCCGATGCCCGTGGTCGTCGGCTACGAGGTCGCGGGGACGGTCGACGCCGTGGGGTCCGGCGTCGACGGGAGCTTCGAAGGCCGCGAAGTCCTCGCCCTCACGCACTTCGGTGGCTATTGCGACGTCGTCTGTACGCCGGTCGCGCAGGTCTTCGATCGCCCGGATGGGATGGACGCGAAAACCGGAGCTGCGATCCCGGTCAACTACATCACTGCTTGGCAGCTCGTCGTGGCGATGGGCGGACTCAAAGCCGGCGAAACCGTCCTCATCCACTCCGCCGGGGGCGGCGTCGGTGTTGCTGTCACCCAACTCGCCAAGAACATCGGAGCCACGGTGATTGGCACCGCCTCGGCGGGAAAGCACGACTTCATCCGTGGCACCGGCGTCGACCACTGCATCGACTACCGCACGGAGGACTTCGCGAAACGGGTACAAGAGATCACAAACGGCAAGGGCGTCGAGCTGGCCCTTGACGCCGTCGGAGGCCCGTCCTTCGCACAGAGCTACGACTCCCTCTCTCCGACGGGACGGCTCGGCATGTTCGGTGTCTCTGCCGGCACGACCGGCAAGGACCCGAACCGCCTCGGCTTCCTGAAGGCGGTTCTGCAGATGCCGTGGCTGAAGTTCCATCCGCCGGCACTCATGAACGCGAACAAAGGCGTCTTCGGCGTGAACCTCGGTCGCATGTGGCACGAGGTCGAACGGCTGCGCCCGTGGATGGAGTCGATCGTCGGACTCTGGAACGACGGCGTCGTGAAGCCCGTCATCTCTAAAACGTTTCCCTTCAGCGAGGCAGCCGCCGCGCACCACTACATTCAAGATCGGAAGAATCAGGGCAAGGTGCTGTTGGAGCCTTGAGCGCAAGCCGCGGAACGAGGGCGGCGCCGCAACGCGACAGCGAGGCCCGCAACCCGTACGAAGCCAGACGTGAGTTCTCTTCCTCTCTTCTCCCCTGCCGCCATCGAGGTCGACGCCGGGACGGTGCGACGCTACTTCGCCTCCGTCGGCCCCGAATCCGATGTGCTGATCCGGAACTTTCATCACGAGGAGCCGGTCTCGCCGTCCCTCTACCGCAGCGCACGTGCGGCGTCGGTTCTGATTCCGCTGACGGACGCGCCGAAACCGCAGCTCTTGATGACGCGCCGGCAGCATTCGATCTCCGCGCCGGGCCAGATCTGTTTCCCCGGCGGCACCCGCGAACCGAGCGACCCGAACCCCACCGCGACGGCGCTACGCGAGACCCGCGAGGAAATCGGGATCGCTGCCGAAGCCGTCGAACCACTCGGAACTCTCGGCCGGTACTACAGCCATAGCGGCCATGAGATCACGCCAGTAGTGGCGGTCCTGCATCCGCCGTACGAGCTTCGACCGGACCCGTCCGAAGTGGATGAGGTCGTGTACCTCGACGCGAGCGACGCCTTTCGCCCCGATGCTTACCGTCTCGTACAACACGATCCCGACCACCCTCGTGCACATTACCACGTCTCCGCGGGCCCCAAACCGATCACCGGGCCAACGGTGTGCGTCCTCATGCACCTCTACCAGTGCCTCGCCGACTTCCTCGAACGCGAGCAGCCTTCCTAGCGTCCGGACTCACGCACACGGGTTGGCGTAGAGAATCCACTCCGTCCAGAGCGCGCAGACTGCGAGGAAACCCAGGTAGAGACGGAGCCACCCGCGCTCGAATCTCGCGCCCTGCGGACCACAGACCGCAACCGCCGTCAGCAATATCGCGCAGAGCAGCGCGTATCGACCCTGTGGTTGGAAGTCGACGAACCAGGCATTCCACGCCGCCAACGAGACGGTGATCACGACCGAAGCCGCCAACCACGCGGCACCGCGACGCGTCGCGGGCTCCGCGCCGGTCAGGCTCGACGTTGCACGCACGAGACCGACGACCAGCAGGACGAGCGCCGCAGCGAGCAGCGGCATCGGCAGTGGAAGGTCCACGTTGCGGAACACACCGAACGCGGAAGCCGGGAAGAGGTACGCGAAAGTGCCCTCGGCGTTCGGAATCACATCACCTGCGCGCGCCTCATACGCCGTTTTGACGTAGTCGCCGTACAGCCACAGACCCAGCGGGTCGCCCCCATTTCGCCATGCGTTCCACGCGAGCAGCGGACCGCACACGACAAGGCCCGACAACGTCGCCACGCAGATCGCCCGCACACCGATTCTCCCCCGCCACCACGCCCAGAAGAGCCAGAATCCGGTAGCCGGAAGGATCCCGAAGCCGGTCGGCTTGCCCATGAGAACCAACGCAGAGCCGATGCCGACCCACGCGAGACCGTGTTCGCCCTCTCCCGCCCGCACCCAGCGCGCCAGCCCCCACGCCACCACCGCGCCCGCGAAGACGGTCATCGCATCGCCGTTGCTGTACGACCCGATGAAGATCAGCTGCGGATATACGGCGGCCATGAGACCCACCGCGCGGCCGGCGGCAGACGATCCGGTCCAGATCCAGGCGGCACAGGCCAGCAGGAGAACCGTCGCCACGCCGAGCAACGCGCTGCCGAATCGCGCCATCGGATAGCCCCGGACCGCATCGACCTGAATCGGAAACCGGTACAGCCAATCCGGGTCGAGCCCGACCCGCGTGAGCGCGACCGTCGCCGCCTGCGCCGCATACTGGGTGGGGGGAAAGGAGCCCTTGATCGTCCAGCTACTCTCCGGCCAAGTCGGCGCGCGACCGTGCGCCCATTCGTTCGCGACCCAGAAGTGGCCGGCCTCGTCGGGAGCGCACTCGATGCGTTCGGCCTGGGCAGCCAGCGGTACCGCCCAGATTGCGAAAGCCCGCAGAGAGAACGCCAGCGCGGCAAGAAGAAGCAGGTCTCGACCGCGCATGGGGGTCGGCTATCACCACAGAGGCGATCACGCCAAGGGAGCCGGCCCCGCCTACTGCAGGCCGTACTTCTTGAGCTTGCGGTACAACGTCGTGCGCCCGATGCCGAGATGGCGGACGACCGCGGAGACGTTGCCATTCGTGTGCTTCAGGGCGTTCTCGATCGCGAGCCGTTCCAGCTCGTCGAGACGCATCAGCGGACTCTGAGCGGTGAGCAGCGAATGGCCATTCCCGTTCGCCATCGCGTTCGCTTCTTCGAGCAGGCTGTTCGTGCCGCGAATCTCGGGTGACAACTCGGCCGGCGTGATCGTCCCGGTGACGCACTCGACCGCGGAGCGCTGTACGGCGTTCTGAAGCTCGCGAACGTTGCCGGGCCACGCGTAGTCCATCAGCGCTTCCATCGCCTCGCCCGAGAAGCCGACGCGACGGTCGCCACTCGCAAAACCGAAGTCCCGCAGAAACTTGAGGGCGAGCCCCGGGATGTCCTCCCTACGATCCCGCAAAGGCGGCAGCTGCAACTCGAATACGGCGATGCGGTAGAAGAGATCCTCGCGGAAATTTCCGGCAGCAACTTCGGCTCTCAAGTCACGGTTCGTCGCTCCGAGGAGCCGGAAGTTCGACGTGATCTCGCGCGTCCCGCCGACTCGCTGGAACGTGCGCTCCTGAACTGCTCGCAGCAGCTTCGCCTGTACCGTCGGGCTGAGTTCGCCGATCTCGTCGAGAAACAGTGTCCCCCGATCCGCGAGCTCAAACTTGCCGGCGCGCTGTTGATCGGCGCCCGTGAAGGCGCCCTTCTCGTGCCCGAACAGCTCATCTTCCTGGAGCGTCTCCGGGATCGCCGCGCAGTTGAGCGCTACGAAGGGTCCGGTCGACCTGCGGCTCTGTTCGTGGATGGCTCGCGCCGCGAGTTCCTTGCCCGTGCCGCTCTCGCCGTTGACGAGGACCGTCACGTCGCTCGCACCCACGCGCGCAATGCGCGCGAACAGGCTCTTCATGACCGGCGACGAGCCCACCATCCCCGCTACGCCATTCGCACCGTTCTCGAGCTGGGCGAGTCGCACGCTCATCCGGTGCTTCTCGACCGCGTTCTTCAGGGTCGTGACGAGCTTCGTGCGGTCCAGCGGCTTCACCAGGTAGTCGTAGGCGCCGAGTTGCATGGCGCTCACTACCGTCTCGACGGCCGATTCCGAGGTCATCATGATGACCGGGAGGAAGTGCTGGGAGTCCTTGATCGCCGCCAGCACGTCCAGCCCACTCACGCCGGGCAGATTCACGTCCAACAAGATTGCATCCGGGAGGCATTTCCCCACCGCCTGCAGGCAATCCTCGCCGGTGTCGAGGGCCTCCACCGTGTAGCCGGAGTCCTCGAGCCATCTCTGCGGGAGAACGCGAATGGCGCGATCGTCCTCCACCAAGAGCACGAGCCCGCTCATAACGGCATTCCCCCCACGCACCGCCCCAGCACAACCATCGAAGTTGTTTTCGGCCGGATCCGCGGGAATGTTTACCTGCGCCGAACCGCCCGTTATCCATGAGTCCAATGCCCATCTCGCCCGAGTCCCGGTACGTCAAGAAGAAGACCGAAGTCCTCGGCAAGCAGATGGCCTACATCGACGAGGGCGAAGGCGATCCGATCGTCTTTCTGCACGGGAATCCGACCTCGTCGTACCTCTGGCGGAACGTCATGCCGCATCTCGAGGGTCAGGGCCGGCTGATAGCGCCCGACCTGATCGGGATGGGCGACTCCGAGAAGCTCGTGCCGAGCGATGCGGGCACCTACCGCTTCGTCGAGCATCGTCAGTACCTCGACGCGCTCCTCGAGCAGCTGGGCGTCACCGAGAACCTCACGCTCGTCATTCACGACTGGGGGTCGAGCCTCGGCTTCGACTGGGCGAACCGGCACCGCGACGCCGTTTCCGGGATCGCCTTTATGGAGGCGATCGTGATGCCCCTCACCTGGGAGCAGTGGCCGCAAGCGGCGACACCGCCGTTCCAGCAATTCCGATCCGACGCCGGCGAGAAGATGATTCTCGAGCAGAACGCCTTCATCGAGATGGTCCTTCCGACCTCGATTTTGCGGAAGCTCTCCGACGAAGAGATGAACGAGTATCGCCGCCCCTTCGCGCGGGGAGGCGAGGATCGCCGCCCCACCCTCACTTGGCCGCGGCAGATCCCTCTCGCGGGGGAGCCCGCCGACGTGGTCGAGATCGTCCGGAGCTATGGCGAGTGGCTGCTGTCGTCCGACGTACCGAAGCTGTTCATCAACGCGGAGCCCGGCGCCATCCTGCGCGGCGACGCGGCCGACTTCTGCCGCTCCTGGCCGAACACCCAGGAGACGACGGTCAACGGCATTCACTTCGTCCAGGAAGACTCCCCCGACGAGATCGGCCAAGCCATCTCCGACTGGAGAAAAGGCCTCTAGCCACCTAAAGAGCTTGACCCCGACGGCTCGGCTCAGAGCAGATTCGAGAAGACGCCGGACCAACAGGAGTTACCGATGCCGAGATACGCGTATGAAAGGTTGTCCGCCCAGGACCAGAGCTTCCTGGCGTTCGAGACGCGCAACGTGCACATGCACGTCGCCGCGACCCAGATTTACGACGCCGGAGATCTCGCGACCGGACAGGGCGGCATCGACTTCCAGAAGTACAAGCGCGCCACGGAGGCCATCCTCCATCTCGTGCCTCGCTACCGGCAGAAGCTGAAGTGGATTCCGATCGAGAACCGCGCCGTCTGGGTCGACGACCGGCACTTCAACCTCGACTACCACATTCGGCACACGAGTCTCCCGCGGCCGGGTGAGATGGATCAGCTCGCGCGGCTCTCGCAGCGCATCATGTCCCAGCCTCTCGACCGCGGCCGCCCGCTTTGGGAAATCTGGGTCGTCGAGGGGATGCAGGACAATCGTTTCGCCGTCATCACGAAGATTCACCACTGCATGATCGACGGCGCGTCCGGGGTCGACCTCAGCATGATCCTCATGTCGCCGACCCCCGACCGACAGGTCGACGAGCCGGTTCCGTACATCCCGCGTCCCGTTCCCTCGACGTACGAGCTCCTGCGCGACGAGATGCTCGACCGCGTGAAGGCACCGCTCGAACTGATCCGCGGCGTGCGCCGGTTCGCCACCGAAACCGAAGACCTGCGCACCGAGGTGGGGATCCGTCTGCGCGCTCTGCAGGAACTCGCCGGCTGGGCGATGCGCGGCGCCTCCGAAACTCCAATCAACGGACCCGTCGGACCGCATCGTCGTTTCGATTGGATGACGATGCCTCTCAACGACATCAAGGCGGTCCGCCGCGCACTCGGCTGCACGGTGAACGACATCGTCCTCGCCACCGTCTCGGGCGCCGTGCGCAACTACCTGCTGCGCCGACGCGTCGACCCGGCTGAACTCGATTTTCGCACGTCCGCGCCGGTCAGCGTCCGAAAGGACGAAGACAAGGGCAAGATGGGCAACAACGTCTCATCGTGGATCATCCGTTTGCCCATCGGCGAACCGGATCCGATCCGGCGAATCGAGGCAATCCACGAGACGACCCAGGAGCTCAAGCGCTCCAAGCAGGCGCTCGGCGTCGAGATGATGATGGCCGCCGCCGAGTGGGCCCCGTCGAGCCTCCTCTCCCTCGGCGCCCAGGCCGCGTCCGGCCCGATCAACATGATCGTGACCAACGTCCCGGGGCCCCAGTTCCCGCTCTACATGCTGGGCGCGAAGCTCGAAGCGATGTTCCCGGTCGTCCCGCTCCTCGACAACATGGGCCTCGGCGTCGCTCTCATGAGCTACGACGGCAAGGTCTGCTGGGGCTTCAACGCGGACTACGAGATGATCCCCGACCTGTCTTCCTTCGTAAGGCTCATCGGGGAGTCCTTCGCGGAGATCCAGAACGGGGTCCGCCTGCGAGACGTCAAGGCTCCGGACGCCAACGCGCCCGTCGCCGCGGGCGGGAGCACCCCGGATGCGAAGGGAGCCACGACCAGCGGCTGAAGTGGAGAATCCAACTGCCCTTTGGCTAGACCAATGGCATGAACATCCTGAAGTGGCTCGTCGGTACCCTCCTCGTCATCTGCCTCTTTCTCTACGCAGCCGGAAGAGGCTGGATCACCGAGCAGTGGCACGCGGGCTCTCCCCAGTCTCCGGCCATCCCGGCAGAGCTCGTCGAGAAGCGGGAAAACGCGATCGAGAAGGCCGCGACCGACGTCGGCGTCCAGGACCCAAAGCAGATCCTGTTCGGTGATCTGCACGTCCACACGACGTTCTCCTTCGACGCGTTTCAGATGAGCCTACCCATGGCGGGCGGCGACGGCGCTCATCCGGTCGCGGACGCCTGCGACTTCGCGCGCCACTGCGCCGGGCTCGACTTCTGGTCCATCAACGATCACGCCGTCACGCTGACGCCGCGCCGGTGGGAAGAGACAGTCGAATCCGTCCGGCAGTGCAACAACGTGGCGGGCGACGGGTCGAACCCCGATCTCGTCTCCTACCTGGGCTGGGAATGGACGCAGGTCGGCACCACACCCGAGACGCACTGGGGACACAAGAACGTGATCCTGCGCGACCTCGCCGACGACCAGATCCCCTCACGCCCCATCAGTGCCGGCATCCCGCCGGGCCTGCCCGAGGCCGCAGAGATAGCTCCGAACCCGGTCCTCCTCGGCGGCTTCGCCGTCTATGAAGCCGAGACCGGCGGTCCCGACTTCGCGACCTACATGGCCGAGACCCTCGAGCTCCAAGATTGCCCGCAGGGCGTCCCCGTCCGAGACATGCCGATGGATTGCCGCGAGATCGCGCCGACGCCCGCCGACCTCTTCGCCAAGCTCGACGACTGGGACAAGGAAGCCATGGTCATCCCCCATGGGACGACGTGGGGCTTCTACACGCCACTCGGCTCGTCGTGGGACAAGCAGCTCACCCCGGACCAGCACGACCCCAAGTGGCAGAGCGTCGTGGAAGTCTTCTCGGGTCACGGCAATTCCGAGGAGTACCGTCCCTTGCGGGAAGCCATCCTGGCGCCCGACGGCAGCTGGAGCTGTCCGGCCCCGGCGAAGAACTTCATGCCGTCGTGCTGGCGCGCCGGCCAGATCATCCAGGAGCGCTGCGTCGCCGAGAAGATTCCCGCCGGCGAATGCGCCGAGCGGGCGGCGGAGGCACGTCAGAACTTCATCGACGCGGCCTTCAACGGCGGGTTCTCGACGGTACCGGGAACCAAGCTCTCTGACTGGGGGGACGCGGGCCAGTGCCGCGACTGCTTCCAACCCTCCTTCAACTACCGCCCCAAGAGCTCCGTGCAGTACATGATGGCGCTTGGACGCCCCGACCAGGAGAACGACCGCTTCCGCTTCGGCTTCATCGCGGCGAGCGACAACCACTCCGCGCGCCCGGGCACCGGCTACAAGGAATTCTCACGCAAGGAGTTCACCGAGGCGCGCTTCGGCAACTTCGTCGACACACAGCTCGGCCAGCGCGACACGCGCGACCCGCTGCCAAAGTCCGAACGCGTCGAGCTATCGAACATCATCACGCCGTTCGCGAACTTCGAGACCGAACGTGGGGCATCATTCTTCCTGACCGGAGGCCTCGCCGCCGTGCACGCGGACGGCCGCGACCGCAAAGCGATCTGGGACGCGATGCAGCGCCGCGAGATCTACGGAACGAGCGGGCCACGCATCCTTCTGTGGTTCGACCTCATGAACGGCCCGAACGGCGAGACGACGCCGATGGGGAGTGCGGTCGAGATGACGGACACCCCGCTGTTCCGCGCTCGCGCCGTAGGCTCTTTCGAGCCGAAGGCGGGCTGCCCGATCGAGTCCCGCGAATCGATGAACGAGGCGCGCCTCGCCCGACTCTGCCAGGGCGAGTGCTACTACCCCTCCGACGTGCGCCGCCCAATCACCCGGATCGAGGTCGTGCGCATCCAGCCGCAGACGAGTCCGAACGAGAACGTCGACGACCTCATCGAGGATCCGTGGAAGGTTCTCCCATGCACCGGCGGAGCCGACGGCTGCGAGGTCACATTCACCGACGATGAGTTCCGCTCGTCCGGTCGCGACACCCTGTACTACGTTCGCGCGATCGAGGCGCCGAGTCAGGTCGTCGATGCCGACCCACTGGGCTGCACCCGCGACGCGAAGGGCAGGTGCGTGGAAGTGAGTCCGTGCTTCAGCAAGCCGTGGACGGACGACTGTCTCTCGGAGAGCGAAGAGCGCGCCTGGTCCTCACCGATCTTCGTCGATCAGGGGCCGGCGGCCGCGCCGGCGCACGTAACCGATGCTCTACCGATCCCAGACAGAGACCAGATCATCGGTGTTCGTCAGGGTAGCGACGGCGCGTAGCGTGTTGTCCAGAACGGCCTGGCCGTACTCCGCCGGAACCCCCGCTACCGCATCCCGCGGGATCACGACGGAGTACCCGGCCGAGACCGCCTCGAACGTGAGTGCGAGAATCGCGACGTTGAGCGAGACTCCACACGCGATGATCGTCCGGATGCCTTCGTTCCGCAGCGTGGGGTCGAGTTCCGAGTAGCCGAACGGCGTGAGCCCCTGCATGCGCTTCACCACGAGGTCGTCGGGCCCGACTTCGATCCCCTGCGCCACCTCGACGCCCGGCGAGCCCTCGGCCAAACGGTTCTCCGAGCGATGCGTGGCCAGGAACAACGGCGCGTTCCGGTGCCGCCCCCACCCGTCCTCGCGCGGCACCGCGAGGCAGTGCACGACACGGACTCCCACGGCCCGTGCGGCGGTCGTGAGCTTGCCGACACTCGGAAGGAGTCCCTCCTGCGCCGACTTCGCGAGCTCCGGCAGGACGGACTGCGGTCCGATCACGCCTTCCTGGCACTCCTGAAGGAGCACGACCGTGTGCTCCGGGCGAACGAGGGCTCCAAGATCGATCGGCATGCCCCGTCCTACTCGATCCGACGGAACTTGACGAGAGTGATGTCCTCATTCACCGATTCGAACACCGCGCGGACAGGGAGACCCGCCCGGATCTCTTCCGGCGCGCAGTCCAGGACCTCACTCACAAAGTGGACGTTCTCTTCCAGCAACACGTCCACGACGTTGTAGGGGAGCTTCGCCTCGAAGGCTGGCAGCGTCGGCCCGTGCACGATGGTCCACGTGTAGATCACACCGCGGCCCGTCGAGAGCTCCCACGCGAAGTCGCGGGACAGGCACGCGGAACAGACCGGTCGCGGATAGTGGCGGAACTGCCCGCACGCCCCACACCGCTGAAAACGAAGCTCGCCCGCGCGCGCCGCCTCGTAAAAGCCTGCGTTATCTGCGCTGATCACGGGAAGCGGCCACGGCACACTCATCGGTCCCTCCGCAGAACGACCGCGCCGGTCGGGTCCGTATTCCCTCCGGCGACGAAGGCGAGCTCACAGTCCTTCACCTGAGACGTCGACGTGCCGCGAATCTGACGGACGGCCTCCACCGTGTTGTTGAAGCCGTGGATGAACGCTTCGGAGAGCTGCCCACCGTTTGTGTTGCAGACCAGGCGTCCGTTCGGCCACGCAAGGCCGCCGTTTTCGACGAACCGACCGCCTTCTCCGCGAGGGGCGAAGCCGTACTGCTCGAGACCGAGAATCACGAGGGAGGTGAAGAAATCGTAAAAGAACGCGACATCGATGTCGCCCGGCTCGCACTCGGCCATCTCGAAGAGTCGTCGCCCCACGCGCGAGGCCGATTCCTCGTCCGGCGCCCGACCGAAAAGGGTCGACAGCCGGATGTGATGCGACCCGGCCGCCATCGCCCCCGCCCGGATCACTGCGGGCGGTTGTCTCAGGTCCCGGGCGCGCTGCACCGAGGTCACGATCATGGCGACCGCGCCATCCGTCTCGATGTTGCAGTCGAAGAGCCGCAACGGCTCCGCGATCATCCGAGAGGCGTGGTGATCCGCCCGCGTCATCGCCGTCCGCATCACGGCGGCCGGGTTCCGAATCGCGTGCTCCCGAAAGGCGATGGCAACATCGGCGTACTGGTCATCTGTCGTGCCGTACTCGATCCGATGCCGCTGACTGATCATCGCCATTTCCTGAAAGGCGCTGACCAGGCCCTGCGGCACATGCCACTGATTCAACCCCGCCAGATCGGCACCGAGCTTTTCCCAGTAGCGCCCGCCTTGGTGTCGGCCCCTACCGTAGCTCGACGCCTTCCCGCGAGCGCGCGACCGGAAGACGAGCACGTGGCGTGCCAGGCCCGCCGCGATCGCCGAGGCGGCGAGAACCAACACCGAAGCCGACCCGCCACCACCGAAGGGGGTCCCTGCGAAGTAGCCGATGTCCGGATTCCCCAGCAGGCCGAGCAGCTGCTCCTCGTCCGTCTGCTCGATGTCGTACCGTACGAGACCATCGACCTCCGAGGGCGAGATCCCCGCGTCTTCGCACGCACGCCAGATCGCCTCGACGGCCATCTCCGTCTCGGAAAAGCCGAGCGACTTCGCAAACCGGGTCTGCCCGATCCCCACGACGGCCGCTCTATCCCTAATGCTAGCTTCGGACATCCGTCGCCTACCGGGCTGTCCAGCCCCCGTCGACCAGGAACGTGGTTCCGGTGACGTAGCTGCTGGCATCGCTCGCCAGGAAGAGAAGCGCCCCGTCGAGCTCGTGGATCTCACCGGGACGCCCAAGCGGCGTGTTGCGCTGGATCCAACTCAGAGAGCGTTCATCCGCGAACATGTCCGCGGTGATCTCGGTTTCGAAATAGCCGGGCGCGATCGCGTTCACCCGCACGCCCTTCTTCGCCCATTGCAGCGCCAGCTCCTTCGTGAGCGCCACCACAGCGCCCTTGGAGGCAACGTAGGCAGCCTGCGTGTTGGGCGCGCTCGCGACGAAGCCGTGCACCGAGGCCACGTTCACGACGACTCCGCGGCCGCGTTCGATCATCGACGGCGCGAGCAGGCGAGAGAGGTGGAACACCGCGTTGAGGTTGATGTCCACGACGCGGCGAAACTCGTCCAGGCTTTCGGACTGCGCCCGGGCGGGGCCATCAGTGGCTCCGGCGTTGTTGATCAAGACGTCCACGTGCCCGTGAAGAGCCAGTGCCTCCTGCGCGAGCCGTTCCGCTTCGGACGGCACGGTGAGATCACAAGGAATCGCGGTCGCACCGTCGATCTCGCTCACGAGCTGCTCGAGGCGATCGGCCCGGCGGGCCGTCACGATCACCTTGGCACCCGCCGCCGCCAGAATGCGGGCGAACCGCGCACCGAAGCCGCTCGAGGCGCCGGTGACGACCGCCACTCGGTCATCGAGTCGAAACGCCGCGAGAGGATCCAGCCCCGGAGCGCTCACGACCAACCCGCCTTCGTGAGAACCGTGCGCGTCGCGTCGGCGACCTGACGGGCCATCTCATCCGCGCCGAGGGCGAAGAGGTCTTGGCTGAACACCTCCGGAGCCATGATCGGCTTTGCGCCAATCTCCCGAATGATCTCGAGAGCGCCGACGATGTTCACGACTCCGTCTCCCGGCAACCGGCGCGCGCGGAGAGTCTCCTGCATCAGATCGGCTTCCGGCTCGGGGCCGGCATCGTCGATCTGCACGATGTGGATGCGGTCCCCCGGGATCTTCCGAAGCGTGTCGTGGTCCTCCCCCTTCGGGTCGCGCCCCCAGTGCCAGGTGTCAAAGACGATGCCGCCGTTGTCCGCTCCGGCCGCCTGAACGACCTCCCACACCGTCGAGATGTCCGGGATGCCGCCCCAGGGAAAGAACTCGATGGCCGCCTTGAGTCCCCGATCCGCCGCGAACTTGCAGACTCGCGCGAATCCCTGGGCCGCGACGTCGACCGATGGGATCGTCGCCTCCATGGAGATCGCGACGACGGTCTCGGCCCCGGCGCGCGACGCCACGTCGAGGACCGCTTTCGCTTGCGCCGCGATCTCGTCCTCGCCCTGCCCCTGCCCCCAGCCCGAGATCGCGTCCACGACCGGAGTCGAGAGACCACGCTCCTCGAACTGCGCGAGGAACTCGTCGAGGGAGATTCCGGCCGCCTCGGCGGTGCCGGTATCGATCAGCCCCAGACTGACGCCGCTGTAGCCGCGCTTCACCGCTACATCGAGCAACCCCCGGTACTGCTCGGCGCTGCACTCGAAGAGATCACGTCGAAGCGTGAGCGGACAGAGGATGAGTTCAGTCGATTCCATGCGGTCTCCGGGCGAGTCGGCTTGACGATAGGCCGACGAGGTTCGAGACTCGATTTAGTCAAGCCCAGTGCGCGGGGCAACGACAGCCAAGGAGAACGATCGATGCGGGAACTCGAGGGCAAACAAGCGGTGGTCATCGGCGGAGGCAGTGGAATCGGCCGCGGGATCGCGCTTGGCTTCGCCGCTGCGGGCATGGATGTCGTGGTCGGGGACATCGAAGAGGCAAATGCCGAGGCCGTCGCGACAGAAGTGCTGGCCTGCGGGGTTCGGGGGCTCGCGCATCGGGTCGACGGCACGCAACCCGAGTCCTTGGCGGCCCTCGCCGGGGCCTCGGTACAAGCGCACGGGGCCGTCCACGTGCTGTCGAACAACGTGGGCGTCGTAATCGACCGACCCCTCACGGAGTGTAGCGACCGCGATTGGGCCTGGGGAATCGAATTCAACTTCCTCAGCATCGTGCGCGGCGTGACGGCGTTCCTTCCCCACCTCCGCGCCCATGGTGCTGAAACACACATCGTCAACACGGCGTCGCTGGCCGGCGTCCTGGCGCTCCCGGCCGGGTCATTGATGCCGGCACATCTCGGGGTCTACACGGCCACCAAGCACGCGATCGTCGCCTACAGCGAGATGCTCCGCGGTGAACTCGAGTCGGAACGCATCGGCGTGTCGGTCCTTTGCCCCGGCATGGTGAAGTCGAACCTCGGAGCGACGACGGCGCGCAACCGACCCGAGCGCTTCGGCGGGCCCATGAACGAACCCGGCGGCCCCCCCCCGGAGATCGAGGCGATGATGATGCCCCAGGAGCAGGTAGGGCCGATCGTCGTGGCGGCCATCCGCGCGAACCGGCTCCACATCTTCACACACCCGGAGGCTCGACCCCTGGTGGAAGCACGGCAGGCCTCCATGCTCGACGACTTCACGTTCGCCGCGACACCCGAAGGTCGCGGCAAATAGACAGACATCGGGTGCCAGATCGACGCTGCAGTGCCGGCCCCGAACTGCAGTACCTATGCGCCACCCCGCAGGCCCCACGGGCGAGCGGTGCGCGCGGGGCACCGGAAATCGCAGGAGTCTTCGTCTAGCGCCCCAATCCACGGGTCGCCCTCCGTTTGGCATCGGTCGTGCTTCCTCTACGAGCCAGGAGGGTTCGTAATGTTGGATTGGAAGACGATCGTAGAAACCTTGGCCTTCGACACCACGCTCGGAGAGGCCTTCGGACCGTACGCGGCCCTGGCCTTCCTCGGACTGGCCGCGACTCTCATCGGCGTCACGCTCGGGGTCATGGTGCGGAACGCGTTCGAACAAGTGCGCGGTCCTGAGACTCGGGAACGCGCAGCCGCCGTCCCGTATCCGCTGACCGAAGACGACACGGCTCGCCCGCCCGCGGCCGGCGTGGGGTGAACCCTCAGGCCCAGAATTCGTCGACCGCGTACTGGTCCCGCGCGACGGACCAGAGCTCGGCGATGCGGTTGTCCTCGAACCGCATCAGGAGCACGAAGCTCGTTTCCAGCAGGCGTTCGCCCCGGCGGCCGGAGACCCGAAACAGGATCGCCGTGCGCTCGTCCCCGACCAACACGTCGTCAAGCTCGGACTCGAACTCGTCGGAGTCGTCGCCGATCCCGGCCAGGTAATCGAGAATCGCGTCTCGGCCGCGAAAATCGCCGGCTCGAGCGCCCCGACCGGAGGCGTGCCAGACCACATCGTCTGCAACCAGGCGTCGGAGGGCGTCCACGTCGGCCTCCGAAACCGCCCGCCAGGCCGCCCGCGCAAGATCGCCAATCGTGCCGTCGTCCACGACCTGAGTATACCGGAACACGGCCGAACTGCGAGCACCGCGGGTCTGCTGGCACCTTGGCGCTCGGTCTGGCAAGCAAGGCTAATGCGGCGGGCGGTGGACTGGGGCGGGACGATTCTGTTCGGGCTATTCTTCGGCCTGACCCTGATCGGCTTCGACATCCTCCTTCGCCTCGCCACCCCGCTCGGCCGGCGGCCCCTGGAACACGTCGCGATCTGGCTTCAGATCGCCTTGGTCCGGGTCTACGGGTTCGCGGGAATCTTCCCGAATCTCGAGATGTCCGAAAAGATCGAACCGGGCGTCGCCTGCATCATGTTGTCGAACCACCAGAGCATGTTCGACATCCCGCTGTTCGCGTGGGCCCTCCCCCGGAATTTCCCGAAGTACATCTCGAAAAGATCACTCGCGAAGTGGATTCCCGGCATCTCGTACAATCTGCGTCACGGTGGACACGCACTGATCGATCGCAACGATCGCAACTCGTCTGTGAAGGCGATCCGGAAGCTGGCTCGTGCCGTCGTCGCCGACGGCGCGTCCGTGATCATCTTCCCCGAAGGCACCCGCGGCCGCGACGGCACTCTTAGCGCCTTCAAGCACGCGGGCTCGCTCGCGCTCCTCGACGAGGCGCCTGATGCCCCGATCGTGCCGGTGTGCATCCACAACTCGTGGCAGATCATGAAGAACGACTTCAAGCCGGTGCCCTTCGGCATTCGGGTGCGGGTCTGGTTCGGCGATCCCATCGAACGCCGGCCCGACGAAGACCGCAAAGCACTTCTCGATCGAGTCGAAGGCCAGGTGGCCGCGACCCTCAAACGCTTCCGCGAAGAAGACGCCTAGAGCGACGTCGTCCGTGTGAGTGCGGCCGCCTTGCTCGCCATGTCCAGCACGACGTCGCCGAAAGCCGCCATTTTCGGGTTGTCCGCTCCACCCTTTACGAACCGGGCGTAGCCGCCCTCCAGAACCACCGCCATCTTGAAGCGGGCGAGGATCACATAATAGTCGATCTCATCGACCGGCAGTCCGCTCGTGCTCGTGTACCGTTCGAGGAGTTCCTCACGTGAGGGCATCCCCGCGTAGTCGACGTACGCCGTTGCGGACCGATCCTCGTCCGGGTTCGGCCAGCCCATCACGACCCACGCAAGATCAAGAAGCGGATCACCGACCGTCGCCATCTCCCAGTCGACGACCGCGGCCATCTTGGCGGGGCCCCCGTGCCGGTACATCACGTTCGCGAACTGATAGTCGCCGTGAATGATGCCAGGCTTGTAGCTCTTCGGCTTGTGATCGCGTAACCACTGTCCCGCCTTGTCGAGCCCCGGGATCTCGCGAAACTGGAAGGCCTTCAGATGGGCATACCAGCGATCGACCTGACGCTCGTGGAAGCCGTCGGGCTTTCCGAACCCTTCGAGCCCTTTCGCTTTCCAGTCCACCTGGCCGAGCTTCGCAATCGCGTCGATAAGTTCCCACGCGAGGCCCTTCCGCGCTTCGAGATCCTGATCGAACGGGTCCGGCCAGCCGTCGAGATTCATGCAGGACCAGCCGTCGACGAACTCCATCAAGTAAAAGCAGGCCCCGAACAACGACGGATCGTCGCAGACCCCGAGGACCCGCGAGTGCGGGACATCGGTGTCCTTCAGCGCGTCGAGAACCCGATACTCGCGGAGCATCGTCTCGTTGCGGCCCTTGGGGACCTTGCGAGGCGGGCGCCGGAGCGCCAGCCTCGCTTCCCCACGACGGATCTCGAAGATCTCGTTCGACGCGCCTCCGCTGATGAAGTTTATCTCGAGCGGCGAGCCCTTCCCGGGCAGGTCCCGCTCGTCCATCCAGCGGGCGAGTTTCTCAGGGTCGACCAGCCCCCGGGTGCGCTCCTCCTCACTCACTGATTGCCGACCTCGTGCTCGAGGAACTCCGCGAACTGCGCCCGCGCCTCTTCGACGCGCGTCGGGAGAAAGTCGTTCGGCCACAGCCCGTCGTAGGGCTCGTACTCCTTCAGAACCGCCTTCGCGACCGTCACCTTGTGCACCTCGGTCGGCCCGTCCGCGATCCCCATGATCGGAACACCCGCCCACATCCTCATGAGCGGCATCTCGTTCGAGCAGCCCAGGGCCCCATGCAGATGGAGTGCACGCTGCACGACGTCGTGCAGGACCTTCGCCATCTGAACCTTCACCATAGCGATGTAGGTTCGTGCCTCCTTCTTGTTGCCCTGATCGATGTGCCACGCCGCGTACATCACGAGCAGGCGGAACTGCTCCAGCTCGATGAATGAGTCCGCGATCCGCTCCTGCACCATCTGCTTGCGGGCGAGTTGCTCGCCTTGCGTCCGCCGGCTGAGCGCACGCTCGCACATCATCCGGAGCGCACTCTTCACCTGGGCGACGGTCCGCATCGCGTGATGTATTCGGCCTCCGCCGAGGCGCGTCTGTGCGATCGCGAAGGCTTGACCCGGGCCGCCGAGGATATTCTCCGCCGGCACGCGGACGTTGTTGTAGCGAAGGTGCGGATGATGCCCCTCTCCCAGCGGCTCACCCATGACACCCACGTTCCGGACGATCTCGACGCCCGGCGTTCCGGCGGGGATCAACACCATCGACGCTCCCTGATAGACAGGTACGTCCGGGTCCGTAATGACCATCGCGATGATGAAGTCGGCGAAGTCCGCGTGCGACGAGAAGTACTTCTCGCCGTTGATCACCCATTCATCGCCCTGCTGCTCCGCCCGACACTTGAACTCTTTCGGATCGGCACCGGCATGGGGCTCGGTCATCGAGAAACACGAGACGATCTCGCCATCAAGCAGTGGTTGGAGGTACTGCTTCTTCTGCGCCTCGGTCCCGTAGTGCGCGAGAATCTCGGCATTGCCGGAGTCCGGCGCCTGGCACCCGAACACATTCGGCGCCCAGCCCGAACGTCCCAGAATCTCGTTCATCAAACCGAGTTTCACCTGGCCGTATCCGGGGCCGCCGAGGTCCGCACCGAGATGACAAGCCCAGAGCTTCTGCTCGCGCACCTCGGCCTTCAGCGGGTCGGTGATCTTCTTGTAAGTGGGGTTCTTGCGGTCGAACGGCGCGACGCTTCCCGGGAAGGCGAGGTCGATCGGCTCGACCTTCTCCCGTACGAACGTGTCCATCCAATCGAGTTTCGCTTGAAACTCGGGGTCGGTCTCGAAATCCCAGGCCATCCGTCCTCCGAAAAAAGAGCTGTGGTTACGAACGCGAGAACTGCGTTCTCACGCAGGCTTTCACGGCCCCCCGCGGACAGTCAAGGGAGGTCGCGATCCATCACCGTCTTCCGGCCAGCCTCGTGAGCGCGGGCGATGGCATCGTCGGCGAGGTCACGCAGGAGCCGGGAGAACTCGGGCAAGACACCATCCGAGGTGTTCATGCCCGACCGGGCGCGAATGTAGGCCTTGAGCTTGGACGCAACGACAAGGATGTCTTCGGGGATTTCACTGCGGTCGTGCAGCTCCAGCGGCGGCAACTCGTCGCCCGCCAATGCGGCCGGAGGAGGCGGACTCGCCTGCAGAGATCTCGGTGGCGCCGGCGTGGCCACGGCCGGAGCCGGGGGCGCCGTCTGCGGCGCCGCAGGCACGGCCGCCGCGGGTCCGCCGCGACCCGCGCTCGTTCGGTCCGGCGACCGCCGCTCTTCCGCCCAGGAATCCCGGTGCCGGAAGAGCGGCACGTGGGCCTCCCAGCACTCGACCGTGCAGAACGTGAAGTCCGTACCCTTGCGGTGGCAAGTCGAGACGCTGCAGACGTAGTAGTCGGCCGAGAAGCCGATGTCGTTCTTGCAGGTGTTGCAGCGCTTCCAGGAACTGCCTTCCACGGGCTCTCCTTCTGCGGTGTCAGTACCGCTTGAATCCAGGACGCTTGCACGCAGGCCAGCCCGCTTGCAAGGTTCCGAAGCGCCACGGGAGATCCGGACACATGAGAAACCTTTTGGAATTCGTGAAGACGACAGTGATCGGCGGCTTCTTCGGCCTGGTCCCCGTGGTGGGCGTCATCTTCATCGTCGCCGAATCGCTCAATGCCGTCGGTGTCGTGATCACGCCGATTGCGGAGAACCTGCCGGTCGAGACCATCGGCGGGATCGAACTCGCGCACGTCCTCGCTCTGGTCCTCGTCCTTGGGTTCTGCTTTGGGGTCGGCGCCCTTCTCCAGACCCAGATCGGCGCGCGAGGAACCCGGTGGCTCGACGAGCGCGTGCTCGACCGAATCCCCGGCTACAACGTTCTGCGCGGACTGTCCGCGAGCTTCGCGGGCGACGACGACACCACCCGATTCGCGCCGGCCGCAGTCGATCTCCACGGCTCGGGCGTGTTCGCGTTCGCCTTCATCGTGGAAGAACTGGCCGACGGGGCCTTCACGGTGCTCGTGCCGATCAGCCCCACCCCGAGCCTTGGCACCCTGTACTACGCGCCCGCCGAGCGGGTCCGCCGCCTGGAGGTCCCCCTCGGAACGGCGGTGAACTGCATCATGCGCTGGGGAATCGGCTCGAGCGCGCTGGTCGACAGCGCCGGCCCGCCGCTCCATTCGCCCCCGAAGTGAGCATCTCTTGAACGCCGACGGCCGAAGGCGTTAGGTCTGATCCACCCTCATGGCCGACATCGATCTTTACGAGGCAATGCGCACGCTGCGCGCGGTACGCCGCCTGCGGCCCGATCCGGTCCCCGACGACGTCCTGGGTCGTGTTCTCGACGCCGCCCGGTTCGCTCCCACCGGGGGCAACCGACAGCCCTGGCGGATGATCGTGGTGCGAAAACCCGCCGCCAAGCAGAGGCTCGCCGAGTTGTATGCCCCTACCTGGTCGGCGTACGCGAAGTTCCACCGAAGCCTCCTCACCGACATCCCCGAAGCCGCGAAGGCAAAGCAGGAGAAGATGATCTCCGCCGGAGATTATCTGGCCGATCACTTCGCCGCGACGCCCGTGTTCGTCGTGTTCTGCTTCAACCCACAGGACATGGCGATCACCGATGCCAAGCTCGACCGTCCGTCGGTCGTGGGTGGGGCATCTGTCTATCCGTCCGTTGAGAACCTGCTGCTCGCCTGCCGAGCAGAAGGCCTCGGCTGTGTCCTGACCACCCTGCTCTGCAGCTGCGAGGACGAGGTCCGCGAACTGCTGAAGATCCCCGAACCCTGGGGCACCGCCGCGGTGATCCCGATCGGCTATCCAGTGCTCCGCGGCCACGGGCCGGTCTCGCGGCGGCCGGTCGCGAAGCTCGCGTTCGCCGACGAATGGGGCAACGCCTTCGAGTAGGCGGTCCCACTCGGAGTTCTCCATGGAATTCGGCGTCGCCCTTCCCCACTTCGGCCCGCAGGCCCGCGCTCCCGGCGTCGCCGAACGCTTGCGCGACGTCGCTCAGGCAGCGGACCGACTCGGTTACGACATCGTATGGACGGCGGAGCACGTGATCTTCCCGCGCTCCGTCGAAACACCGTACCCTTATGGCGACAGCTTCCCGTACGACATCAATGATCCCGTGCTCGATCCGGTCGCTACGCTCTCGTGGGTGGCCGCCGCGACCACGCACGTTCGGCTCGGTTCGGCCGTGCTCGTCCTGCCGTACCATCACCCCGTCACGCTGGCGAAGTCGCTCGCGACGCTCGACGTCCTCTCCGGCGGACGCGTTCTCCTCGGCGTTGCCGGCGGATGGCTGCGCGAAGAGTTCGAACTCCTCGGCGTCCCGTTCAAAGAGCGCGGCGCGCGAACGGACGAGGCGATTGACCTGATGAAGCACCTCTGGACGACAGAGACAGCTGACTTCGAAGGGCGCTTCCACCAGGTTCGGGATGCCGCGTTCTTTCCGAAACCAATCCAGGCGCCGCACCCGCCCATCTGGATCGGCGGCGACAGCGCGGCCGCACTCCGCCGCGCAGCGACGCGCGGTGACGGCTGGCTCGCCGCGCCGCGCGATCTGCCCACACTCGAGAAAAAGATCGAACAGATCCGGCGGCTCGCGGAGGACGCCGGCCGCGACCCGGCCACCATCGGCGTCGCAACGAGCGGCGGCGCGCGCACCCTCGACGAGATGATCGACTTCGTGCCCAAGCTCGAGAAGATCGGTGTAACCGTGATGAACATGGCGTCGCGCTTCTGGGCCTCGACTCCGGACGAAGCGATCGACCTCCTCGAGTCGTTCGCCTCCCGCGCCGGACTCACCCCGCGGACCGTGACGTAACCGGTCAAGACCTCCACCGGTTAACGGGTGCCTTGCGTGGCTCGCGCGACGTCGTCTCGTCCCGAGACGACCGAACCATCCGATCGGCGCTCCGCGCGGCCGCAGCACCGGATTGACCAGAATCGCCGGAGCGAGTTACGAAGATCCCATGCGCTCCCACAAGGTTACACTCGCTGTCCTCGCTACCCTGACCGCCTTCGGCTGCTCGGTGCCCCGCCCGGTCGTCTACCCGAACGAGCACCTACAAGTCGTGGGTCAGAAAACGGCGAAGAGAGACATCGACGTCTGCATCAAAAAGGCCGAGGGCTACGTCGAAGGGGTCACCGCCGGCCAGGTCGCGAAGGAGACGGCGATCGGCGGCGGCGCGGGTGCGGCCATCGGCGCCGCCGCCGGCGCGGCAGGCGGTGCAGCATTCGGAAATGCGGGCGGTGGTGCCGCCGCGGGTGCTGCGGGTGGTGCGGTCACCGCGCTTCTTCGGTCCGCCTTCAAGAGCACGCAACTCACTCCCGCGCAGCAGGGATTCGTGAACCGCTGCCTCACCGACGAAGGTTATCAGGTCATCGGCTGGCAGTAGGCGGGAAGTTCTTCAGGATCTCCTGAACGGCTTTCGTCATGTCCTTGTCGCGCTCCGCCGAGGTGCGGGTGTCCTGCTTCTGCATTTTGGCCTGCCCTGAGCCACGCCAGACCAGGTCGTCGCGTTCGCGATCGACGATGTCGATGATCAGGGTGCCCAGCTCGTACTGATGCACGGTCGTCTGGGTGCCCATCATCGAGGGGCCCCACCAGCCATTGTAGCCGTAGTGCGTCGGCGTCGAACGTACGCTGAGCTTGTCGTCGACGGCCGCTTGGTACGCGACGTAAAAGTCCGGCTGGGCCGTCGGAAGAACTTCCTTGAAGCCCTTCCCCTTCAGATCGGCGATCGTCGCACGCCGGACTCGACCCGCGAGGATCGAACTGTCGGCCCGCCGATCACCAGTGGGCGCCGGCATGATCGGGAGCCACGCAAAGCTGCGAAGCTTCGAGAAGTCCACCTCGGGGTTGAAGTCCGATTGGATGGTGATGCTCGGCGAACAGGCCGCCATCGTGAGCAAGACCGCCAGCGCGGTCGCGAATGAACGAAGCTTCATACCCATCACTCCTCTTTGGACCACGCCGCGGGCCCTCGCGCGAGGCCTCTCGGCTTCGTCGTCGCCCTGCTTAGCGGAGGCGGCCGGCGATAGGAAGCTCCCGTCCGGTTCGGCCGCACTAGGGGCGGTTCCCGCCCCCGGACGCACGGACAGCGGCGGAAAAGCCGGGCGAGCGATCATTGCGAGAGAGCACATGCCATCAGGTCCAGTATCGGTAGCCTGGCTCAGGCGGCGCTGCGAAAGGTTCAAATCCGGTTCAATTCCAGGCCGCATCGCGCCAAAATGCAACGGGAGAGACCCATGCCAGTCCAGATCCGCTTTCCTCCGTTCCACCTCGACGCATGGGCGCTCGGACAGTTCGAGGAAGGCCGTACGCGTGCCGACGAGGGATGGGCGATCGCACAATTGATGGGCCCTCGGCGAAGGGCGAACGGGCAGAGGTCTTCGAGCGATACCGAGAAGGCCTCGACACGCTCGACCTCGTAGTCGCCCGAGTCCTTCTGGACGCCTAGAGCTTTTCGCAGTAGGGAAAGCTCCGTGATCGAGCTCTATACGTGGACGACCCCCAACGGCCAACAGGCCTCGATCTTCCTCGAAGAAACGGGACTCGACTACAAGGTGATCCCGGTCGACCTCCAAAACGGCGATCAGCGAGGCGACGAGTTCACGGCCTTGAACCCGAACCAGAAGATCCCGGCGATCGTCGACCCCGATGTGAAGGGAGACCCGGTCCGGCTGTTCGAATCCGGCGCGATCCTAATCTACCTCGCCGAGAAGACGGGGACGTTCCTCCCGCAGGAAGGCGCCGAGCGCGCCGAAGTGCTGCAGTGGCTGATGTACCAAATGAGCCACGTGGGTCCGATCCTTGGACAGGCGAACCACTTCGCCACGCACTCCGAGCCGATCCAGTATGCGATTGATCGCTTCATAAACGAAGGCGTACGCATCGTCGGCGTACTCAACACCGGCCTCGAGGGCCACGAGTACCTCGCCGGCCAGTATTCCATCGCCGACATCGCCACCTATCCGTGGGTGTCGGCCGCGTGGGGACCGTTCGTCACGATGATGCCTGAGAAGGCCGGAGCGATGACGAACGTGAAGGCATGGCTCGATCGCCTGGGCGCGCGCGAGGCCGTGCAGCGCGGCATGGCCGTGCCCACAGCGCCTGCGTAGGCCGTTCCAGATCGGGAATGGCAGCCTGTTCCGGCCGTTCCCTTCTGAAACACCCCCTCGCGCGACGCCTGCGGAAACCGTCCGAAATCCGGGCCTCGGCCCATCCGCAGCCCCTGGCACGGTTCATGGAGTAGTGGGTCAGCGCAACCACGGACGCACCCACGAACCTCCAAGAGACCTCCGCACGCACCTCCGAACGACACGCGACACCCCAAACCAGAACGTCCCCCCAACCCGCCGCAACCTCTTGGGGAAGGCCCCCGCCTTCCCAACCTGACGACGGACTCACAGCACCGCCTCTTCCACCCCACACCGACGACACCAAGCTCCTCCCCCGGCCCACCACACCTCCCCCGGACCCCGCACCCACCTCTTGAGGGACTACCCGCTCAACCTCCCCCGCGTCAGCTGCTCCCCACCCGCCCACAACGGAGCCGATGACTTCCGCCGACGACGCGCCCCCCCCCCCGCCGTCGGCAAACCCCCTCCTCTGATCGCTACCGGCGGCGTCCTTCCTGGACGCCGCCGTAGTCGTATTCGGGGCCCGGGTTACTCCAGGTAACCGAGTGCGCGCAGCTCCTCGGCAACGGCAGGATCCTTTACCTGCCCCGAGTGATCGCGTCGGCCGACATGGTACGCCTCGGCGAGAGCTTCGAGTTCCGCGACCCGTTGGGGCCGGCTCTCTGCGGGAAGCGGCGATTGCGCCAGCGGATCCGCTGCGAGATCGAACGCGCGCGACCCTTTGCGGTCGTGCACCGCCTTTACGTCGCCTTCGTACACAGCGACGTCACGGCGACGGATCTCCGTCGGGTCCTTGTCCCACAAGGGCTCGTTCATCTCGGCGAAGTACAGGCGATCTTCGAGCGGCTCGCCTCTCAGCGCGCCCGCGAGCGAGCGCCCATCGATGTCCTCGGGAGCTGATTGCCCGACGAGTTCGAGAAGCGTCGGTGCGAGATCGACGACGCCGACCCGGCCCTCGACCCGCCGCGGCGCGTCCGTGTTCCGCGGGTCCCGGATAATGAGCGGAACACGCAGGACGATCTCATCGAGCGAGAGGCCATGGCCGACAACGCCGTTCTCTCCAAGCGCCTGGCCATGATCCGCCGTCAGGACGACGATCGTTTCGTCAGCGAGACCAGTCGCCGCCAACTCCTCCAATACCGGAGCGATGAGCCGATCGAGTTCGCGCACCTCCCCGTCGTAGAGCACCCGAACCGCGAGCCGTTCTTCCGCGGACCAGGGGATTTTCTTCCCGAGCGAGTAGAAGACGTTCACGTCCGCCCCCTCGGCAAGAGGGCCAGCGTAGTCCGCGAGCCGCTCCCGTGCGTAGGGGGTTACCCGGTACGGCGCGTGCGCCTCGAAATAGTGCAGCCAAAGAAAGAACGGGCGCTCGCGCGGGCCAGCCAACCACTCGACCGCGAGCTTGGTGATCTCGTCCCCATCTCGGATGCCACCGGTCGACCCACCGGTCGCCGGATCACTCAGGTCGTCGAAGCCCTGATGCAGTCCGCCCCGGCTGACCATCGACCCGAAGCTCACAAAGGCCGCCGTGTCGTAGCCCGCGGTGCGGAGCGTCTCGGCGAGGGTTACCGTGCCTTCCTGCAGCTTGTCGTGATTCGCGCGAACCCCGTGCTGGCGTGGATTGAGGCCCGTCAGCATCGACGCATGCGAAGGGAACGTCGCGCCCATCGGCGCGATCACGTTCTCGAAGACCGTCCCCGCCCGGGCCACCTCATCCATGGTCGGCGTGTGACCGCCGTCGCTCCCGTACACGCCCAAGGCATCGGGCCGTGTCGTGTCGAAGCTAACGAGGAGAACGCTGGGCGGCGCCGCGGCCGCAGGGGCAACCGCGGGGACATCATTCGACGCCGGACGTTCGCAACCCAGGCACAACGCGAGCGTGACGAGCACGATCCTTCTCATCGAACCACCTCACCCAAAACGAGGAGATCACTCAACCGCACCGGATGCACCTCGCCTTCCACGGGGACCACCCGAATCGAGACCCGTTGAACGGTTTCGGGGTCGAACGGATGCCGTACGTGCAGGACCCGAAGCGGCGGGCCGGCATTGGGCGCGCGATACGACTTCGGCTCCAGAACCTCATCGCCGATTCTGATCTCGAGGCCCCCGACCTCGGCGTTGCGCAGCTCGTAGATCTTGAGGATCTCGCCTTTGAAACCGAACTCCACCGTGGCCCCTGCCTCGGCCGACTCCCACACCGTAATACCCCGGCGCGTGGCCCCCTCGGGAGTCACGCGCCGCCACTCCCCGCTCATCATCCATTCCGCAAGAGGCACCTTGCGCGCCGCCTGCCAGTGGTTCCGCACGATCGGACGGTCCAGCTCGCCCGCGTGGTCCCGCGCCCCCGGTCCCGCCAGGATCGAGTCCAACCCCTGGGAGACGGCGCGCGCGTAGATGCGATGCCCGCGCGCGTACGGGTGAATCCCGTCGCGAGCGAACGCCGGAGGCGCGCCCGCCTCCGGCTTCCGCGGCCCCTTCAAACGAAGGGCCCCGGCGCGGTGCAGCTGGTTGATGACGACCCCCGCATCGATCGAAGGAATGCCGTGAAATGCCGCCACCTTTTCGTGGGAGCGCACGGGACGCGGCCGTTTGCCCCGCCCGTACGCCGCCTCGAAGCTCGGCTCGAAGAGGTACACGAACAAGATGTCCGTCCGGGGATCCGCCGACCAGATCTTGCGGACGATGCCTTCGACGGCCCGGATCGTCTTCTTGGGCGTCGTCCCGGCGTCGTTCACGGCGAACTCGATCACGACGAGATCCGGTTCGTGAGGAAGGATCTCGCGATCCAGCCGGAACGCCGCCACGCCACTCCCCGTCGCCGACAGCCCGGCATTGACCGAGAAGATCGCCTCTTTACCGTAGCGCTCCTGCAGGCGTCCAACGACACCATCGCCCCAGCCCCCGAGCGCCGTGATCGACCCCCCCACGAACGCGATCGTGACCGGCTCGCCCGCATCGAGCTTCGCGCGGACGTTCCCCAACCCGGCGCGCACCTCGACCCGGGGCGCAGGCGCGGGCGCCGGCGCCGCGAAAGAAGCCGACGCGAGGAGAAGCGCGGTACACGCGCCCGAAAGCCACGACTTCACGAGGACACCTCACGGCCGCGCCGCGACGATCGCTTGGCCTCGTACATGCGCGTGTCCGCCAGGCGCAGAAGAGCATCCGCCTCTTGCGCATCCGTCGGAAGCGCCACCCATCCGAACGACACATCGAGGCGGGCGGCGATCCCCCGGTCCTCTAGGAACACACGACCACGAATCGTGGCTGCGAGCTCCGCGCTGCGGCTGGCGGCGGGCGGACCGTCCGCTTCGGGCGGAAGGAAAGCGGCCTCGTCGCCCCCGAAACGACATCCGATCTCCTCTGCGGTGAGCGTCTCGCGCAGAACCTCGCCGACCTCGGCGAGGACCTCGCTTCCACTGAGGTGACCATGCTCATCCACCAACGTCTTGAACCGGTCCAGGTCGAAGAAGGCTAGCGCGAACCGTTTCCCGCGCCGCACCGCGCCCTCCACGCACGACGGGAAGTAGCGGGAGTTCCGAAGTCCGGAGAGCGGATCGTTTCCACTCGATTCGAGAAAGATCCCATGCGCCTTGGCGTTGCGAATCGCGATGGCCGCGAAGTCGGCGTGCGCCTCCAGGATGCGAAAGTCCTCGCCCGAGAACTCGCGTTCGTCGAGCTCGTTCACCAGTTCGATGACGCCGAGCACCTGGCCCTCGGCACTCACCAACCGCAAGACGAGCGCGTTTCCCGCATCCTCCCCCAGCAAAAGAGACCAGTTCGTGGGCTGAAGAAGCCGGTCGAGGCCGCTCAGGATCTCGCCGAGCACCACGTAGAGATCGAGCGACGAGCGCAGCAGCCACGCCAGCCGAACGAAGGTTGCGAAATCGGGGCGTCGGCGGTCACTCATCGCGCCTTCGATCATCGCAGATTGCGCCGAGAGCCGCATACGACGGGGTCAGTCGTGAACGACCTCGGTCGCCACCGCCCCGTCGACGGGCTGCCCCGGCTCGATCCCGAGCAGGTGCGTCACCGTGGGATGGATGTCGATCGCGTCGACGTGGTCGACCGGTGCCTGCGCGACCCCGTCGCCCCAGGCATAGAAGACGCCGTGGACTTCCGGGTGATGCGGCGGATGGCCGTGCGATGCATGAAGCGCACCGGACGCATCGATGGCCATGGGACCCGTCCACGCGAGCCACCGCAACCACCAGGGGAACTGCCCGCGGTCCTCCATGGCGAAGCCCGGCTTCGCCGACAAGATGAGGTCGCCGACACGAGGGCCTTGTCCCAGATGCGAGTACGGCGGCGGCCGGTCGCGCCGCAGGACCTCGAACTCCTCGTGCCCGGACAGCTTCCGAGCGGCCTCGTCGATCTGCGACGGGTCGTCCAGATAGACAAAGGCGGTCGACCCCGTCGCGAGCATGCGCGCCTCGACACCCGCCTCCCGCAAAATGAACTCCGGGCTCAGAATGTGGCTGACCGGCATCATGCCGTGGTCTGTCGTGACGACGAGCGCGGTCTCCTCTGCGATCCCCGCCGACTCGATCGCCTCGACGACCGTGCCGACCGCGGCGTCCGTCACGCGCACCTCCGCGAGGGTCTCGGGATCTTCCATGCCGAGAAAGTGCGCCTTCCCGTCGGGACCCTTGAAGTAGGCGAGGATCAGCTGGGGCCGCTCGTCCTCGGGAAGCCGCAGGAGCGCGGCAACCTGCTCCGCTCGGCCCGCGTCGTCGGGATAGTCTTTGAAGTCATCGACCCAATCCACGATTCGAGCAAGCTTGCCGAACTCGTTGGAAACCTGGCCGTACCAGCCCAGAGTGGCCGTACGAACACCCTGGCGCTCCGCCGCCTCGTGAAGCTGCTCGCACTCGAGCACCCAATCCGCATCGGCGGAGTGATCGTAGAAACCGAGATCGGGATCGAAGAACCGATTCGTCACGATCCCATGACGCTCCGGCCAGCAGCCGGTGCTGATGGTGAAGCCCCCGATGAGCGAGATGCTCGGGAACGGCGGGATCATCGAGTGGGTCCAGGCGCCCTCTCGCTCGAGCCGATCCAGGGTCGGGGTCTCTGTGGCCCGCACCAGCGCCGGCGCAAGGCCGTCGAACAACAATACGACGACGGTCCGCTTCGCGGTCGAACCTCTCGCCTCGGTCACGAGCTCCGCCGGGACCTTCCCGTGCGGCGGCCACTGCTCCACTCCTGGATGTTCCGGGCTCGTGACGAGCAGGACGGCCGCGAGGACGACGACCAAACCGAGAACCACACATCCAATGGCGCGGAGCATGGCCGGATTAGTCGCCCAATCCACAGCGGGACTCAAGGCCGCGCGCGTCGTCTCCGGGGCACCGGCTTTCCACGACCGACGAGGGACCTGCCGGGACCCGCTCGCACGAAATCTCCGAACCAGGTAAATTTGCGTGCATGACGCGAATCTTCCTCTTCCTTGCAACGAACATCGCGATCCTCGTGGTCTTAAGCACCGTGCTGAGCCTGTTCGGCTTCGAGGGCTACCTTGCGCAGAACGGCCTCGACATGGGCCAACTCCTGCTCTTCTGTGCCGTCTTCGGCATGGGTGGATCGTTCATCTCGCTCGCCATGTCGAAGTGGATCGCCAAGCGCTCCGTCGGGGCGCAGGTCATCACCGACCCGAAGGACCAGAGCTCGCAGTGGCTCATCGCCACCGTTCAGACGCTCGCACGCCAGGCCAACATCGGCATGCCCGAGGTCGCGGTGTTCAACTCCCCCGAGCCCAATGCCTTCGCCACGGGCGCCAGCAAGAATAACGCACTCGTGGCCGTGAGCACCGGACTTCTGCAAAACATGAACAAAGAGGAGATCACGGCCGTCCTCGGCCACGAGATCTCGCACGTCTCCAACGGCGACATGGTGACGCTCACCCTGATCCAGGGCGTGCTCAACACGTTCGTGATGTTCCTCGCGCGCGTCGTCGGTTACGCGATCGACAAGGCGGTGTTTCGCAACGAACGCGACGGTGTCGGAATCGGCTACTTCGTCACGGTCATCGTCGCGCAGATCCTCTTCGGGATCCTCGCGAGCATCATCGTCCGGTGGTTCTCGCGCAGGCGCGAGTTCCGCGCCGACGCCGGCGGAGCCAGTCTCGCCGGGCGCGACAGCATGATCGGCGCACTCGAAGCCTTGAAGGGGCCATCCGAGCCCGTAGGGCTCCCGGAACAGATGGCGGCCTTCGGCGTTGCGGGCGGTGCCTCGAAGTGGAGCGACCTGTTTCGCACCCACCCGCCGCTCGACGATCGAATCGCCGCCCTGCGCAACGCCTCCTGAGATCGGGCTTCAGGCCTTGTGGTCGAGGTGCCCCCGGCCCTGCACGAAATTCACTTCGAGTCGGATGCCGTCCGGGTCCTCGAAGAGGATCGAGTAGTATCCCGGTGCGAACGCATCCGCCTGCGGCGGATGAACGATCTTTGCGCCGAGACCCACGACGAAGCGGTGCACCTCATCGACATCTTCCTGCTCTCACGCGCGAAAGCAGATGTGGTCCAGTCCGGGACGACGCTGGTGGAATTCTTCCCCGGCGTGCTCCGCGGCCGCCGGGGTGATCGCGAGTCCCGTGCGACTGCCGATGCCGTAGTAGAAGTCGTCCCCGTCGATGAGGGTCATCATCTCGAAAAGACCGAGTAGCGGCTGATACAAGGCCTTGGACCGCCCCATGTCGGACACGATGAGCTCGACGTGCGCGATGCCGTTGAGCTTCAGGTCCCCCCTTTTCTTCGTAGGCGCGAGTCAGCGCAGCAGGCCCCGGCCGACCTGTAGCGGAACCGAGAGCGCGTCGAGCAGGCCGGGCGCCGCCTCGCAGACGAACGGGATCGCGTTCACCACGCGGGCCGCGGCCGTCGTATTCCCGCCCGCCGCACGGTCGTGATTCTCGTCTTCCGATTCGATCTCGAGATGGATGTTGGGTCGGCCGGTGATCTTGATTCCGTGCGCGCCGGAGCCCTCGTGCGGCTTCGGCCAGTGCGGCGCCATCGCATCGTCGATGCGGGTCGTGTGATCGACGACGATTTTGGGCTTTCCGCCGACCAATCCCTGCACCTCGAACCGGAAAGCCCCCTGCGTTCCCTTCTCGAAGACGCCCAACTGGTTTTCGACCGTGCGATCGAGCGGCAGGCGCTCGACCTCTTCGCGAATGTCGTCGAGTTCGACACCCAGACCGCGCGCCACCAGCCGAATCACACCACCCCACACCATCGTGGGTACGCCGGGCAGGATCATGGGCGGTGTCTGCTCCATTGGCATACCGAAGCCGACGAGGTTCCGGACCGCGTCGGGCTGGTCGTAATAGGCGTAATTGAAGATCTCGTAAGCACGAATCTCGTGGATCTCCTCGCATAGCCCCGAGAGCGCGAGCGGGAGCACGTCGTTGATGAAGCCCGGATCGATCCCCGAAACGAAGCACGACGCCCCCCCCTCGGTGCAGGCCGCTTCCATGCGAGAGCGAATCTGCTCGGGCGCCGAGGTCGGATCGTACAGCGGGTACACCGACGTCGACACGACGTTGAGCCCCGCGCGCAGGCAGCGCTCGAAGTCGGCTAGCGCCTCATCCGGCCGGAAGTCGCCGGAGGCACAATACGCAACCGCATCGGCGCCGGAACCAAGGACCGCCTCGATGTCATCGGTCGCCCGAATGCCCAACGGCGGCAGGCCCACGAGCTCACCGGCATCCCGGCCCACCTTCTCGGGATTCGAGACCAGCACGGCCACCAGTTCCAATGCCGGATTCGACACCACCGTTCGCAACGCCGGCACGCCGACGTTTCCCGTCCCCCAGACCACTACCTTGTGTGACATGACCGGACGATAGGTCGGTGAGCCCGCGAGCTCAAGACGGGCCCGCTCAACCCAGCGGTGCTCATCTGTGACCATCGGAGGCGACGAAGACGCCTACCCAGCTCGGGGAGCTCACTCTGGATTGGTTCACGACGGGATTGCGGAAAGGCGGACGACTCCGGAATGCCGCCGTGGCGGGCATCGAGGTCAACCCCATCGGTGCCGACCACGGCTTTTGGTCCACGGTCGGTCGGGTCGAGTTGAGCTACGATCGTTCCGAGCCTCGATGCCCGAGACGAACGGCCGAGCGATGGAGGTCATCCAGACCATGTACCGCCGGCTCTTCTACTTCGCTGCCGAGATGGATGCGGGCGCCGTTCTCCCGTGAACTCAATCGGCGTCGGACGGACCGGCGCAGACAGCGGGAAGAAGAGCACCGCGCAGCCGACGTAGATGCAAAACATGATCTGCTCGGACGCCAGCGAACGAAGAAGCTGCTTCTGCACCAGACCATAGAAGGCCCAGAACGTCGCCGCCCCCACCATCAGAAGATTCCCGACGAGGTACTGATCGTGCCCCGCCAGATCGGCTGCGACGGCGCCGAGTTGGCTGCGAAAAAAGACTCCGAGCCCGGCGAGGAGGGTCGCGAAGCCCACCCACTGACCAAGCCCGAACTTCTCGCGGAAGAACAGAAGCCCTCCCATCGCCAGGAGCAGCGGCCCGAGCTGAATCAGGACCTGCGCATCCGCCGGCGTCGTCCGATCGAGGGACATCAAGTACAGCAGATAATCGACGCAGAGAAACGTCCCGGCCGCCAGGAGCATCCACCGCACCGGCCGATCGAGCGTTCGCAGCGACGGCAGCCGGCCCCGCACACCGAGAACCGCACCCACCACGAAGGCCGAACCGAGGAACCGGTAGAACGTGATCGTGCTCGGGGCCATCTCTGCGAGGATGACCTTGAGTGCGATCGGCAGGGCGCCCCACAGAAGCATCGTGGTGCACGCGAGGCCGAAGCCCATTCCGACACGCCCGGTCGTCTGATGCCGCTCCACCTGCGCCTCTCTTAGCCGTCCGCCCAGGAGCGACGATCCCGCAGAAACGGCACCAACTCGAACGGGAGGTTTCCGGCGGCATCGATCTCTCGCGCGCGCGCGAGCATTCGGCGCGCGGTCGGCATTCGATCTACAACTCCGACGGCGATGCGGTTGTCCTCTTCGGGAACCGACAACTCGAAGCACCCGCCGGCAAACCCGGCCGCGAAGCGACGGATCACGCGATCCTCCGCCCACCGCTCGGGCAACCCGATGTTGGCAACCGCGACGCCGCCGTCGGTCAAGAGGCTGGCAGCGTCGCGAAAGAAGGACTGGCGAGCGAGCGGAGCCGGGATCTTCTGGCCGTGATACGCGTCGAGGAACACGAAGTCGTACCGCCACGCCTCGTCTGCCGCCGCGTCGCGAACGAACTCACACGCGTCCTCGACGAAGACCCGCAGGTCCGCCGTCTCGCGAAAACCGAAGTAGTCGCAAGCGAGCTGAAGGACGATCGGATCGATCTCCACGACGTCGACGGTCGCGCGAGGGAAGTGGCGGCGCAGGAAGCGTGCGTACGCGCCTCCACCGAGACCCACCAGAAGGATGCGTTCGAGCCGCGCGGCAAGCACCGGACCAACGGTAGCGACCCGAAGGTACACGGTCGGGAGCACGGCCGGCCTCCTGCGCTCGATCACAGTTTGATCGACGCCTTGCATGCCCCCGAATCGCAAATGTCGACGCGGCCCGTCGTCGATGACCAGAAGTTCGCCGAAGGCCCCATGCGCACGGTGGACGATCGTCCCCGAGAGGCCCTCCCCTTGGTCTGCGGCAACACGCACTCGCTCGGAGCTACCACCTCCGCGACGGAGTCGCAGCCCGCCGCCGATCGCGGTACAAATCGGTCACCTCATGCCCTTCGTTTCCGCCTTCCTCCTCGCACTGCTGCTCATCGGCCGTCCCGCGCTGGCGGAGACCGAGCCTCCCTTCGAGCGAACCGAACTGCGCACGGAACATCCGATCGTGCAGGACACCGTTGCTCTCCGCCTGGGTGAAGGAAACGGGCGCCACCTTCTCGTGGTCACGAGCCCCGACGACGAGAGCGTCCGGGTCGAGCTTTTCCCGCCCAGCAAGGGCGGTGCGCCGGGCATGACTCCGGCGCGGCTCGAGCTTCCGGCGGACGTCGTCGCCTTCGACACCGCCGACCTCGGCCCAGACGGTCCGCAGGCCCTGTACTTCCTCACACCCCGCGCAGTATTGCGCTTCGAACCCGCGGACGGATCGCTCCGCGAAATCACGCAGGTGCAATCGATCTACCGGCGGCCGGTTCCGGGCCGCCTCCTGCCTGTCGACTTCATGCGAGACGGCGGGGATCGAAAGCCGCCGCTTCTCCTCCTCCCCGATTTCGACGCCATGCGCGCCGGCACGAGCCGCCTTCCGATCGCGCCGCGAACGTCGCACGAAGCTGGCCCCGCCTATCGCCCCGCCGATGTGCGGCTCGCGGATCTCGACCTCGACGGCACCGAAGACGTCTTCCTGATCTCAGACGACGCGTTGCACATCTTCCACGGCACCGGAACCGGCTTTTCGGGCGTAGCCGTGGTCCGCCCCCTCGGTTTGGGAGTGGGCCCCGAGCTACGAGAAGACCAGCTTGGCAACCTGGACCAGTCCGACCTCACCACGCGGCGGGTCATCGCGATCGAGGACTTCGACGCAGACGGCCTCGTCGATCTTCTGATCGAGTCCACCCGTCGCACTGGTGTCTTGGAGCGCGAGACTGCCCACGAGCTTCACCTCGGCCGGCGGGGTCCGCAGGGCCTCACCTACCCGACGAAACCGACAACGGTCATCCGCGGCGACGCTCCTCTGGGCGGTGTGCGCGCCCTGGACATCGACGGCGACGACCGGCTCGATCTCACGGCGGGGAGCATCGATGTTGGCATCGGGACGATCGTCTCCGCGCTTCTGACGGGCACCGTCGACTTCGACGTTCGGTTTTTCCGTCTCACAGAGAACGGGTATGCCGAGGAACCCGACGAAACCCGCGATGCTCGCATCGAGTTCGATCTGTCCGAGGGCAGCGCAAGCATCCCGGTCCTCGTGCTTGCCGATGTCAACGGCGATGGAGGCAAGGACCTCATCGTCCGCGAAGACGAGGACGTGCTGCAGGTCTATCGCTACGACGGCAGCCCGACGCTGTTCTCGGACGACGCGCAGGAGGTCGAGGTGCGCCTCCCAAAGGATGGCCAGCTCGTGCGGCGCGCCGATCTGAACGGCGACGACGCCGACGACCTCATCCTTCGCTACGAGGGGCTCGACGGCGAGGGAGCGCGCCACCGACTCACGCTCCTCCTCGGCCGGCCGGCGCGGCGCTAGAGACCCACCATTCGCCCAAAGATCGCATCCCGCGCGCGATCGCCGAGAAAAGGCCCGATCCAAGCCAGAAGATGCGCCTCCGCCGAGACCGGGTAGCGCGTCTTCGGACGCCGCGCGCTTAGTGCCTTCGCGATCGTCCGCGCGACGCGGGCGGCCGGGACCCCCTGCTTCGCCATCGACTCGTTCATCCTGCGGAGCCTGGCCAGCGCCGGCTCGTAGCGCGCCCGCCCTTGCGCCGGTAACGCCTCCAGCATTCCTTGAAGCTGCGCGTCGTTCTTCTCGTGGATGGGTGTATCGATCGCACCCGGCTCGACAACCGAAACGAAGAGGCCTTGTCCGCGGATCTCGATTCGCAGCGCGTCGGACATCGCTTCCAGAGCATACTTCGAAGCGCAGTACGGACCGATCAATGGCGAGACGATCTTCCCCGCTCCCGAACTCACGTTGACCACGCGTCCATCCGGCCGTTCGAGCAGCGGCAGGAAGGCCTTCGTCACCGCGGCGACCCCGAACACGTTCACCTCGAACTGGCGGCGCAAGGCGTCGAGATCGACGAACTCGAGCGGCGCCGTGATCGTCATCCCCGCGTTGTTCACGAGGCCCTGAAGACGTCCCTCGCCCAGCGCCTCGCGTATCTGGACCGACGCCGCCGAAATCGAGGCCGCGTCGGTGACGTCGAGGTGTACGGGGCAGAGATCTCCCGTCGTCGCGCTGCGTAATGCCTTTGCGGCGGCGTCACTGCGAACGCCCGCGAACACCCGCTGCCCATGTTCCGCGAGGAGCAGCGCCGTCTCCCGCCCAATGCCCGATGACGCCCCGGTGATCAGTACATTCCGCATCGGCGTTGCCTATCCCGTCGGGATCGCTCCGGCCACCGAATTCACAAGGCCGGCTAGGTTCCGACGGAACAGCTTCGGAGCCGGCGCGTCGCCCTGAAGACCGTGGACCGACAGCAGGACCATCTCGGCCGCACGTGGTGCGGTGAGTCCCGCACGGGCGAGATCGATCTCGCCCGCACGGTCCGCGCGACAAAGCGCAACGGCAATGAAGGCTCGCATGGCGTCGATGGCACCGGATGAAACGTCGGCGGCGACGGCACGGGTGGTCTCGCGGATCTCCTGTCCACCGGGCGATTCATGGAGAAGGGCCACGAGGTTCGCTTCACGGATGCCCTCACAGACATTTCCGGACGCGCGGCCCTCGGAAACGAGATGGCCCGTAACCAGGACCTCTTCGGCGGCTACGAAGTCCTGCTCGCCGACCAGGTCTATCGCTACGCCACCCCTTCCGGCGTGACGTACGTCCGCCACACGGTCAACCTCCTGTTCTCCAACGGCAGCCAATCGATATTCACAAACTACGTGCGGATCCGGGACGGCAGAATCGAGCGATTGGCAGGCTTCCTCGGGCGCCGGTTGGCCGAGATGCAGTGACGGGTCGGCAGCGGCGGCCACCGCGATTGCCTCCGGTCTGGTTTAGCGACATGGCTACGAGCCGATGAGCGATTCCGGCAGACTCCAAGGGGAAGACCTCGACGCGGTACGCGCCGGTCTCCGGCTGGCCCATCCGCCCGACCCCGCGCAACTCGAAAACGAGCGCGCCCGCCTCGCGGCCGCCGACGCGGCGCCCCTCGGCCAGCGCCTGCGTGTCTACGGTTCCATGGTGGGGCCCGGTTACATGCAGAGCGCGATGACCCTGGGCGGCGGCACGGCGACCGCGGCACTCTTCTCGGGAGCCGTGTTCGGCTACGCACTCCTGTGGGTCGCGCCCGTGGCAATGCTCTTCGGTGTGGTGATGCTCTCGGCGGTCGCTCACCAGACCCTCTCGACCGGGATGCGGCCCCTCGAGGCCATGCGGCGATACGCCGGGACGCCGTTTGCTGCGGTGTGGGCCCTCGGCGCCCTCTTCTCTTCGGTCATCTGGCACTTCTCCCACTACGCGCTCGCCTCCGCGGTGGTCGTGGACCTGGCCGACGTCGCCGGCGTCTCCGGCGTCCGACCACTCTGCGCCGGCGTGTTGATCCTCGTCTGGGCGATCGGCCTCAGTCTGATGTACGGCACGTCGTACCGACTCGTCCGCATCTACGAGCGAATCCTCAAGTACATCGTGTGGGGCGTCATCCTCTCGTTCGGCCTGGTCGTCGCGCGAACGGGCATCTCCGACGTCGGCGCGCTCGTGCGCGGATTCACGGCCTTCGAGTTTCCTGCGGACCGCAACGGCGTCGCCGCGGCCACGCTCGTGGCGAGTACATTCGCGGCCGCGGTCGGCATCAACATGCTCTTCCTCTATCCCTACAGCCTGCTCGCACGCGGCTGGACGCGGGAACATCGCGGACTCGCGCGGTTCGACCTCGGGGCCGGGATGTTGGTTCCGTACACGATCGCCGCGAGCCTCATCACGATCGCCGCCGCGAACACGATCCTCCTCGATCCGGGCTACGACGGCACCCGCCTTTCGCCCGTGCAGGCCGCGCAGACGCTGGGCGCGGTCATCGGCCCCGAGATTGGCCGCGTCGTGTTCGGTCTCGGCATCCTCGGGATGGCGCTCAGCAGCATGACCCTACACATGCTCGTTTCGGGATTCGTGTGCGCCGAGGTCTTTGGCTGGGAGTTCGGCGGAACGAAGTACAAGCTCGCGACACTCATCCCGGCGCCGGGCATCCTCGGATGCCTTTACTGGAGTGACATCGCCGTGTGGGTCGCTGTGCCGACCAACATCGTCTGCGGCCTCTTCCTCCCCCTGGCGTACCTCGGCTTCATCCGCTTGCAGCGGAACCGCAACTACCTGGGGAACGACACGCCGAGCGGGACCACGGCCAACTTGTGGCTCGCGGCCATGTCTCTCACCACGCTGTTCCTCGCGGCCTTCTACGGCTGGTACCTCGTCTCGAAGGGCCCCGGCTATCTCCAGACGCTGCTCGGCGGCCCAGGCGCCTGATGACCAAGGGCGGACCGACGGAGTCCTGCGTCGACTGTGTTCTCCTGGCCAGCCGCTACACGCTACTCGAAGAGACGGCCCTCGGCGGACCCCTCCCCGCCTGCGCGGAACGCGGCGTCTCCGTCATCGCCGCGGGAGTGTTCAACAGCGGGCCCCTCGCCGGTCCTGACGGCGCACGACTCGAATGCGGACAACGGCGGCGCGTGCGCACACGTCGAGACGTTCGCCAACGTCACACCGATCGACGAAACCGATCGCCGGCGGCTCGCCCTCACACGCGATGCCGTCCTCGCCTCGAGGTCTGAACGGAAGTGACTCGCGTTGATCCCTTGCTCGCGCGGCGCCAAGGTCGGCACGGACGACAGGTTCAATGCATGGAGACCCCAAGCTTCGCGTCGTGGCAGCAGTCTGGAACCACGCGCTGCCGAAGACTGTCGAGCGTCGCTTCGAACGGCGCGGGCACGGCTCCTTCTCCGGTCAGAGCCTGCGGGACAAGCCGGGCGCTGCCTTGCCCGAGACGAGCGGAAGATCGAGATAGCTCTTGATACCGGGCTCCGCGCGACACACCGCCGGAATCGCGCTGATCCCGTGCGTCGCCGTCGCGACGATGCCCGGGTTGCGCTCGAGCCCCTCCTCGGGGGTTTCGGGATGCCAGCCGTGGAACGTCGCCTTGCCCGAGGGGTCGCCCGTGACCTCGACCTCGAACCGCTCACCCTCGGGACCGAACGTCCAGCCGGTATCGAAGCCCTCCTCGCCCATGAACCAGTTCGTGCGCACCGTGATCACCGGCTCCCCGCGAACGGACGCCTGCCACGTGAAGCGCTGCGCGGCGACGAGCCCCGGCTCGATCACGCCGATCGGCGAATCGAGCGGCTTCGTCGCGATACCGATCTCGTGGGACGTCGTCTTCTCTGCATCGAGATCGAAACCCAGCGCGTCGGCGACCATGTCCATCGATTGAATGAAGCCGTCTGCGAGCATTGCCGGCATCGAGCTCTTACGGGCTTCTTCCGGCGTCTTGCCGAAAAGCATGATCTCGCCCACGACGAACGGAGCACCGTACGACCGCAGGTCCGACCACTCCTCGGCGCGCACGTGAGTGATCGCGCGCGACAACGCGGAGACCATGAGCGGAAAGCGCTCCGTGATGCCGCCGGGGTGAATCCCCGTGCCGTGAAGCGTGACGCCGCCCTTCTGACAGGCGGACTCGACGTCCGACCAATCGCGCTCGCCGCGGTAGAACCAGTTCAGCGGCGTCACGATGTTCTTGCCGGACTCGAGGATGCGCAGAACCGTCTTCTTCTCGCCCATGATCGGCGAGTAGAAAACGCAGTCCGCATCCGTCGCGAGCAAGGCGTCGATGTCGTTCGTGGCGGCCACGCCGACCGGAGCCTCGCCCGCGAGTTCTCCCGCGTCCCGACCGACCTTCGCGTCGCTATGCACCCAGGCCCCGACCAGATCGAGCTCGGGATGTGAGAGGATACCCTGAATTCCGGCGCAGCCTACGCCGCCGGTCGCCCACTGGATTACCTTGAACGTCACAGGAACCCGTCTACCGCAGGAGGCCAACGGCGTCGATGCCGAGCCGCGTCATCCTCCGTTGCGCGACGGATAGCTCCCACAGACGCAGAGGATGTAGTGCAGACCGAGGTCCGGTGCATGCTGTTGTGGGCGATGCTTCCGCTCTCGGGCCCGACGGTCCCCGGCCCCATCTTCGGAGGGTTCGGTTGCCAGGTGACTCTTGCGGTTAGGGGAAGATGCATCGCGGCGTTTGCAGGGGGGACACGGGAGCTTCCCCTGATCTCGGCCGGGCGCGGGTCTGGGCCAGGGGCCTCCGCATCGTATCTTTCTTGGGCCGGTGCTCCCGTCCCCGATCGTGCACATCAGCCCACGCCTCGGCGTCGGGCCGGCCGAGCTACAGGGAGTTCGCTCTCGAGCGAGCCGGGCCCCTCAGAGAACGACCCGGCTACTCGACGTAGTACGCTCCCATCAGCAGCAACATCTCATCCTCGGTACTCACGCCACCGCCCAGGACACAGGCGTCACAAACGCCGTCGCCCGCGCCCGGAGAGCTGTCGCACGAGGCACCGTCGGCCGAGCCGGAGCAACTGGCACCGACGTCACCCGCCGTACACGCCACCGGCTGGCAGATGCCTGCCGCGTTTGCCGGCGTATTCGAGCGGCGCTTCACGCCGATCGGATCCATCTCGCCGTCCGCGTCGAGACCGTTCTCATAGTACGCGCAGAACGTGATCTCCCGGTCCGCCGCATCCGGAGAGTCGAATGCGAGGGCCGGTTTGTAGTACTGGTTGGTCGGATCGTTGTAGACGAAGTTCTCGTAGATCTGAGTCCCGTCGGCCATCTCTACCCAGAATCGCTTCCCGCGCTTGTGGGTGTGCGAGATCAAATTGAACAACCGCGCCCCTTCCGGGAGCGTGATCGTCTGGCACAACGTCTCGGTGCCGTACGGCGGCGTGCTCTGCCCGAAGATGTTTTGTGCGGCGAATAGGCGGCTGATCGGGACACGCTGCTCGGTCGCGTACGTGTAGTTCAGGCGGGCATGCATCATCGTAGACTGGGTCGTCACGTTGAACGCGTGCGAGTTCCACAGCCAATATCCCTTGAGCGGGATCTCGGCGAAGACACCATCGGCCAGCTCCTGAACCTCGTTGGATTGCTGGGCGACCATCAACTGCTCGCGCCGACTGGCATCGAACTCGCCGACCCCGATGCACGCAACCGTATTGACCGGCGCGCTCGCGCACGCCGCGCCTTCACCGCAACCGCCGATGTCCGTCGCCTCACAGGGCTCTCCGTGGCGTTCGCCGCCGGCGCAGAAGAACTCCCCGAAGCTGCTCGAGTGGGCAGCTGCGAGCCCGTAGAGGATCAAATGGTGCGACTGCGGGTCCTGCCGAAGATCAGACGCGGAGATGCGGAAGTGGCTACCGGCTGCGTTCTGGAACTCCGCGGGAACCTCATCCGTCAGGTCGTAGTACTGCGCCAAGCAGATCTCACGCTCGGTACCGGCTCCGAGCTCATACTGCGGCATGACCAGCTGTAGCCCCTCTTCGGCCGACGGCGGATCGAGCGGCCGGATGATGATGGGCTCGGGGTCGGGCAAGCAGCCGTCGACGAGATCCTGCGTCTCGTCGACCGTGCCGTCCACCGGAGCACCGGCCTTGATCCACACACGGACCAACTCCAACTCGTTCATGGAGAGAGCCGTGCTCCCAATAGGCATCGTTGAGCCACCGACCGCTACGGCCTCGGGCGTCGTCTTCGCGGCGAGCTTCAGCCAGAGGTAGCTCCGGTCGTTGTCGCCGGGCCTGATGCGCGGGAAGGCGCTGCCGGTCGAACTAACTTCGAGGAGATTCGCGTATGAGACGTCCGCGGAGAGATCGAGACCACCCGACGCAGCACTCCCGTGACACGCCTCGGCCGTACAACCGTGCGGCTCGAAGATGGTCTGCTGAATCGCGTCGAACGTACCCGTGAACGTCGTGTCGCAACCGTCGACGGGCGGCTCGGGATCGGTCGGGCCGGGCGGCTCGGGTTCCGAATCCGGCGGCATCTCGACCGGCGTCGACGTGGCTCCCCGGCCGTCGGAAGACGAGCCACTGCTGCCACACCCCGCGCCGATCAGGGCGACGACGGCGAGCGAAACGACCGAGAGATTGTAGGTCCAGAAGCGAGCCCTCACCATCTAAGATTTAGCACAGATGACGCGTGGGACACATTGGGAAATTAACCGAACAGACGCTCGGAGCGCCCAGTGGCGCCGCGCCGCGAAAGACAGAGAAGGCCGCAGGCGCAGCTCGAATCTTGCGGTTACTTCAGCGGATTCAGGTCGCGATCGTCCCGGGCGGCACCAAGCCCCGCGACAACGTCATCGCGTCGGCTCCCGTCGGGCGACACCAGCGTGGGCAATCCCTGCGCGTCGTGAGCTGGGGCTGGCACTACCTGTCGATCGTGCTCGACGAGGACTCGCGCTACCTCCTGGTGTGGACAATCGGCACGACGATGAAGGCATCGGACGTGATCCAAAGGCTGGACCTGGCGCGAGCGAAGGGGGGCGTCGACGAAGTGGCGGTCGTGCATCGACTTCGACTGCTGAGCGACAACAGCCCCTGTTACGTCTCCGGTGAGCTGGCGACCTACCTCGGTCGCCACGGGATGGAGCACACACGAGGAGCGCGGTACCATCCGCCGCAAGCCTACTCTACCGCCGAGGAATCAGTGGGGCGCCTGATACGGCTGCATTCCCGCGGCCCCATCCGCTGGACGGTCGGACTCCCAACTGCGAGAAACCCGCGACATGGCAGACACGTACCGCATCTTCGGCGCAGAGCTCTCCCCCTACTCCGTCAAAACCCGGTCGTACTACCGCTACAAGGGCATCCCACATGAGTGGATCGTCCGAAGTGGGAACACGATGGCGGAGTACCAGAAGTATGCGCGACTGCCGATCATCCCCGCCGTCGCGACCCCCGAAGACGAAGGCTTGCAAGACTCGACCCCGATTCTCGAGGCGATGGAGGCGAAGTTCCCGGAACCGTCCACGCACCCGCCCGGGGCCGCCCTCAAGTTCCTGTCGGAGCTGCTCGAGGAATTCGGCGACGAGTGGGGCAACAAGTGGATGTTCCACTACCGCTGGGCCGATGAAGCGGACCAGCGGTCGGCCGCGACACGCCTCGTCGACGCGATGATGCCCGACGCGCCCGAAGCCGACCGGGCCGCCATGGCCGGCCAGATTCAGGAGCGCATGGTCGGTCGCGTGGGCGTCGTCGGCTCGAACGAGCACACGGCGCCCATCATCGAAGCGTCCTTCACAAACGGCGCCGAACTGCTCGAGAAGCATCTCGTGGGTCGGCCCTACCTCTTCGGCGGCCGACCGTCCTTCGCCGACTTCGGACTGTGGGGCCAGGTCTACAATGCGTGGACAGACCCGACGTGCGGCAAGATCCTGAACCAAAAACCGGCGGTCCGCGCCTGGATCGATCGCATGCTCGACCCGAAAGCCGAGGGGGACTTCGAGAGTTGGGACACTCTCGCTCCGACGCTCGAACCGATTCTGCAACAAGAGGTGCGGATCTTCCTCGTCTGGGCCTCCGCGATCGCCGAGGCGATCGGCTCCGGCGCCGACGACATGACGGTCGATCTCGACGGCAAGAAGTGGTCGCAGACCGTCGGCGGCCCGCAGAAGTACCACGCGAAGTCGCTCAAGGAGATGCGGCGGAAGTACGCGGAAGTCAACGGCGATGACGAGCTGCGCGCGATCCTCGAGCGCTCCGGCTGCCTCGGCTCCCTCGCCTGACGCATGCGCACTTTCGATCTTTCACGGCGCCTCGTCGCCGAAGGCGTCGGCACCGGCTTCCTTCTCTGCGCGATCGTCGGCTCTGGGATCATGGCCGAGCGACTGGCGGGCGGGAACGAAGCCCTGGCGTTGCTGGCGAACACGGTGTCCACGGGCGCCGTGCTCGTGACCCTCATCCTCACGTTCGGCCCGATCTCCGGCGCGCACCTAAACCCGGCCGTGACGCTCGCCGCCGGGATCGAGGGCGGACTGCCCGCGAGCGAGATGGGCGCGTACGTGCTCGTCCAGATCGTGGGCGGCGTGCTGGGTGTGCTCGTCGCGAACGCGATGTTCGAGCTTCCGATCGTGACGTTCGCGAGCAAGATCCGTGCGGGGCCGCATCAGCTGCTGAGTGAGTTCGTCGCGACCTTCGGTCTGCTGTCGATCATCTGGGGCTGTTCGCGACTTCGGTCGACGGCGGTACCGTTCGCCGTCGGCGCCTACATCACCGCCGCTTTCTGGTTCACGTCGTCGACGTCGTTCGCCAACCCGGCCGTCACACTCGCCCGTTCTCTTTCGGACAGCTTCGCCGGGATCCGCCTCACCGACACGCCGTCCTTCATCGGCGCGCAGCTCCTCGGCGCGGTCGCAGCGACACTGCTCTTCCGCTGGCTCGTGCCCGACCTGGAAACCGTCGCCCCACGAGTGATCGGCCGCGCAATGGACGACGGGAGCTAGCCCCGCCCGCCGCTCGATCGCGGATCTCGGCGCGACATCGAGGACCAGCGACCTCGCCGCTCAGGCCACGCCGAGGTTCTCTTTGATCCAGCCAATCATCGCGTCGTAGAGCCCCTCGAACTGCGCGCCGACTTCCGCTTCGCTCGCGCCATCGGGCTCGTAGGTGCAGCTCCACACCAGCTGGGCGCTCTCCGCTCCGGCGGCCGAGACGACCATCGTGGCGTGGTAGTCCTTCGCGGGAACCGGCAGACCCTCATCGATCGTGTAGCCGATCTGCTTCCCGCCTTCGTCGATGCTCTCGAGACGCTCTCGCAACGCGCCGCCCATGAGGACGCGCACCATGCCGACGCCCTCCCCTTCGACGGTCGCCTCGTCCCCACCCGGAATCCAGGGGACGTTGCCGAAGTCGCGCACGAGCGCCCAAAGCTTGTCTGCCGAAACCGCGATCTCTGCCTTGACGGTGGTCTGTGCCATGAGGACTCCCTAGCGATTCATGCCCCCCGGCGGAAGCCGAGGGCATCCATGTCCACGCGGTTCCTCATCGGCTCGCCGGTCGCGTACCGCCGCAGATTCTCCGCAAAGAGCTCGAAAAGGTCCTCCATGTACCGATCGACCGCCACCGCCCCGTGCGGAGAGACGTACGTGTTGGGAAGGTCCCAGAATGGACTCGACGCGGGCAGCGGCTCCTCGTCGAAGACGTCGAGAACCGCGGCGCCCAGGTGACCGCTGCGCATCGCCTCCAGCAACGCCGCCGAATCGACCAGAGGTCCTCGCGCGACGTTGACGAGCACGGAGCCCTGAGGCATCGCCGCGAGTGCCTCCGCATCGATCAGGCCCTCGGTCTCAGGCGTGTGCGGTGCCGCGACGACGACCGTGTCGCAGCGCGCGACCATCGCGTGCAGGTCTCCCGGGCCGAACAATTCGTCGGCGACAGGTGACGTCATGCCGGGTCGATACGATCGCTTCAGCGCGAGCACGCGGACCCCGAACGCACGCGCACGGATCGCCACCTCCTCCCCGATCGCACCGAGGCCGACGATTCCCATTGTCGTACCGCCGAAGGTCCTACCATGGGCGCCGACCCACTCGTGCTCGCGCTGCGCGGCCTCCAGGCCCCGCAGGTTCTTCCAGATTTGAAGCAGCCGACCGAGAACGAACTCGGCGATCGACCGCGCCCCGAGCCCGGACGAGTTCGTGACGAAGACCCGATCGGCCGAAACCCCCGCCGCGACCCACCCGTCGACACCCGCACCGACCGAGTGAATCCATTTCAGTCGCGGCGCGCGGCGCATGAGATCGCTCGGCGTGTGCAGCCCGATCAGCACCTCAGCTCGCGCGAGAGCTTCCGCCCTCTCGACCGCGACGGTCGCGCCCCACGCAGGGGGCTCGTCGTGCGGCTCGGCGGGTGGCGGCGAGATCCAGTCCGATGCAGGGTCGACCGGAAGCGGCACGGGTTCGATGCGCGGGTCGATCGCACGTAGCGCATCGAGTTGGGCGGGGTCGTGCATCGCAGGGAAGCCGAGACAGACGACGATGGGCTCTTCCTTTGCTGGGGCCATCCGCATTTCGTAGTGCGCCGCGACGCGCTTGTCATGCCCGGGTGGGTCTGATCGTATCGGCCTCGAACCCCATGGCGATCTACGTCTTCGAGACCATCGACATCACCGGCGCCGGCCGCGGCGCACTGATCGATCGACTCCAAACCGGCTGGGCGCCTCATCTCGAAGACGAGTTCGGCATTCGGATGGTTGGTGTCTGGGCAACTGCCGGCAGCACCGCCAGTTGGCCCGAAGCAAATGTCCTGTGGGAGATGGACGACTGGGAGCAGTTCGGCCGCGCCCAGGCTGCGCGCTTCCCGCTCGAGGAAAACGACCCCTACGGGTGCGAACTCGAACGCCACTCGCTGCCGCTGCGCGCCGGTGGTCGACACGACCTGCTCATCGGCGCCGATTTCTCGCCCACCCGGGCACAGATCCGCGCCGAAGACCGCGCCGGCTCCGTCGTCCTGCGCGAGAACGTGCGCAGCCGCCCCGGAGCCTTCCACGAATACCAGGCGGCGCTGGCCTCCGAATACCTGCCAGTCGCCACGGCCCGCGGCATCTCGCTCCTCGGCGCGTACGCACATTCCTTGCGCCCGAATCTCGGTATGAACCTCTGGTCGTTCCGCGACTGGGCACACGTCTGCGAAACCATGGAGACCCTCGACACCGACCCCGAGCGCGCGGCATGGGCGAGGCGCGAACGCGAACTGCTCGACGACAGCGAGGCCTGGCTTCTCGCCGCACCACCGGCCGAAGCTCTCGGGACCTGACCGTGGCGATCTATCTGCACGAGATCATTCGCGTCGTCCCGGGCCGCGAAGACGAGTACATGGCGAGCGTGCTGTCCCTCGGGTTCATTCCCGCCCGTCGTCGCGCGGGCGTGAAGCACTCGGAGGCCTTGGGCCTGTTTCGCACCGCCGAGCACTCGGGGCCGGCGCCCAAGGTGGTCAACATCTGGCAACACGAGGGCTGGAACACTCTCACCGGAGCGCTCGCGCGCCAGTTCCAGGACCACCAGCGCGACAGCAAGATGGAAGCATGGTGGAAGGCGAACACGGACCTGAGACGCGGCGGACACGATCGCGTGCTCCTCCCTACCGCGTACACGCGTGACCGCGAAGGCCTCGCTCAGGACGCGGTTCGGGGACGGGTCTTCGTTCACGAGATCGTCACCCTCCCGATGGGAGAGCCCGCCGCCTACCTCGAGCGACTTGGCCGGCTGCAGCCCGTCTTCGGCCAGCTCGGTTGGGAGATCGTCGGCGCGTACCGCGTCGCGTGGCGCCCCCGAGAAGCGCTCGTGCTGTGGGCCCTGCCCGACTGGGAAACCCTCGGAGCGCTCCACCAAGCCGCGCCAGCCGACCCCGAGTTCCGCACCTGGCTCGAGTACAGGGAACACGTCGTGCAGGACCTGGACGAGATGGTCCTGCTCCCCGGGCGCATGAACCCGCTCAGGCTTCGGGATTGAGCGCCCCAAGGAACACCGCCAAATGAGGCTCGAAGGCAAAGTCGCAATCGTCGTCGGCGCGGGACAAACGCCCGGCGAAACCATCGGCAACGGACGGGCCACCGCCCTTCTCTACGCGCGCGAGGGCGCACGCGTGTTGCTCGTTGACCGGCGGATCGACTCGGCCGAGGAGACCCGTGCGCTCATCACCGAAGAAGGGGGTGAGGCGATCGCCCTCGCCGCGGACGCAACGAACGGAGACGATTGTGCTCACCTCGCGCAGGCCTGCGTCGAGAAGTTCGGGCGGATCGACATCTTGCAGAACAACGTCGGCATCGGACACGGCGACGCGAGCGTCATGCGTCTCGCCGAGGCCGACTGGGACCACATCTTCGACGTGAACCTGAAGACGGTGTTCCTCGCGAGCAAGCACGTGCTGCCGATCATGCGCGCGCACAAGAGCGGCTCGATCGTGAACATCTCTTCCGTCGCTGCCGTCGCCGCGATGCCGCTCGCCGCCTACAAGACGTCCAAGGCCGCCGTGAACGCGCTCACCCAGCAGATGGCCATCGCCAACGCCAAGCACGGGATCCGCGTGAACGCGATCATGCCTGGACTCATGAACACCCCGATGGCGATCGAGACCATCTCCAAAGCCACCGGCATCCCGCGCGACACGCTCATCGAGCAGCGCGACGCGCAGGTGCCGCTGCGGGGCAAGATGGGTACGGCCTGGGACGTCGCCTACGCCTCGCTGTTCCTCGCTTCGGACGAAGCCGCGTTCGTCACGGGCGCGATCCTGCCCGTCGACGGCGGGCAGTCCGTGAAGGTCGGCTAGAAGTTCTTCAGAAAAAGAGCCCGAGCGTCGGATACTCGATGTTCGCGAGGTCCATCACGATCTCCCGACTCGCGAGCTTGAAGCCGTCGCCCTCGCGCAGCAGCACGTCGCGACGCTGGCCCGAATAGAGGAAGCTCTCACTCGAGGGCCGCGCGTAGTACAGGTGAAAATTGCTGAGCGCGGACAACCGGCTCTCCGAAACCTCCACGATCTCCACGTTGCCGATGATCCGACGCGTGCGGGCCGGCGGGTTTTCTGACCAGGAATTCGGTTTGAAGGCCCGATCGACGCGCATCGAAAGATGCAGGTAGCTCTCCTCGCGGTAGGGTGCGCCGCCCGATTCGACTCCCTCGAGCTCGCGGTCGATACTGATCATCTCTTCCTGACCGCGCATCGTGTTGTCGACTTGAGGATTGCCCCGCGCCGGCATGACGTAGCGCACCTCCTCGCTGCAAGACGAAAGCCAGGTTCGATATTGGCGACCGTCGAGGAGACGCGCCTCGCAGTAGTAGAACTGCTCGACCTGGAACTGCAGCTCAGGGGTCACGGCCGGTTCCGGCATCTCAGCTCTCCACCGCGCGGAGGTCGTCGCGCCAGCGCTGGAAGAAGCTGCGCGCGTAGAACTCGTTCGCCGTCACGCTCACGAGGCCTGGAAGATCCGCGTGGGGTGCCTCCTCGTTCAGGCCGAGCCCGTAGTAGAAAGGGCGATCCTCGACGAAGTCGATCTTGGTGCCCTTGAACTGCTGGGACCACGCCTCCGAGTCTTCTTGCTCGATGATTCCCCCGGGACCGAACAACGCAGTGTGGTTCCCGCGCAGCGCCTTCTTCACGGAATCAGGAGCGTCGGCCGGAACCACGGCCCACGACCAGTACTCCACCTTCCCCGGTCCCCGCGGATGCGAGACCTTGAAGGCCGTGCTCGACCACAGGAACGAGAAGTTCGGATAGATGCCGTACGTGAGCCCCTTCATCCGCGACCGGAGCGGCCCGACCCGCTCCGCGGCGTGCGCCTGAAGCTCGTTCAGGTACTCCTGCACTTCCGGCCCACCCACGAAGGCGGCCATGCCCTCGAAGCCCCACGCGACCTGATCGACGGCGGTGCCCTCCGGCATCAACCGGAACGTGGCCCCGTGCCCGGGCTTCGGCACGACACTCACTCCATGCGCGATGATCTCGTTGTTCGCCTCGGGCGGAAGCACGTTCGAGTGCAGGAACGGACCATGGTTCACGTCCCCGAGCTGATTCTCGACCGGGAGTTTCCAGTTGGCGTTGATGACCCAACGCTGCGCCTCGCCCATGAACTCGATGCCGGCCGGGAAACGATCGAAGAACGCTTCGAGGTAGAACTTCATGTCACCGAGGTATTTGTCGAGGGACTCGATCTCCTCGTTGAAGCTGCCGAAGATCAGGCCGTTCCATATCTCGACCCGCGGAACTGCCTTGAGACCGAGACGACTCTTGTCTGCCCCGTTTCGCAGCTGCTTCTCCTGCGGAATCGAGAGCAGGTTCCCGCCGAGGTCGTACGTCCAGTTGTGGTACGGGCACACGAACTTCGTCGCCGTGCCGCGACTCGCGCGGCAGACCGCAAGACCACGGTGACTACAGCTGTTCACGTTCGCATGAACGCCACCCTCGGTGCCGCGCGCGAGGATGATCGGCGTTTCGCACATGAACGCCTGAACAAAGTCCCCCGGGTTCGGGATCTGCGATTCATGCCCCAGAAAGAGCCAGGCCTTCCCGAAGATGCCTCGCTTCTCCAACTCGTAGATCGCCGGATCGCTCCACGCTCGCCTGCTGATGAGCGTCGCGTCGTCGTTCACCACGTTGCCGATTCCGTCTGTCATTCGTCGCACCACCGGTCGTTGAAGGGGTTGAATGAAAACTATCAGTCGATAATATCGGTATCAAGGAGGCACCGGATGCCTGACGGAGCGATGAAAACCAAGGGAGAGCGAACCTCAGAGCGGATTCTCGACGTCGCGGAGGCCCTGTTCGCCACGAATGGGTATGAGGGGGCCTCCCTGCGCGCGATCTGCCGCGAGGCCGGCATCCAGCAGCCCGGCATCTACAACCACTTCGAGAGCAAGCAGCACCTCTACGCTGCCGTTCTCGACCGGGCACTCTCCCCAATGGCAGCGGCACTCGAGAACCGCCTGAGCCATCACGATCCCGCGCGCGCTCAGGCCGAACTCCCCGGTGTCATGACGGATCTCCTCCTCGAGCACCCGTCGATGGCCGCCCTCTTCCAGCAGGCGCTGCAGGGCGACCCGTCGTCCGTCGGCAATCAGATGCTCCAAACGTGGCTCGATCGACTCTTCGCCCAGGGCATCGAAGCCCTCGAGCCGGTCGCCGTGGGTCTCGATCGAGTCGACCTCGCCCTGCGCATCATCGCGCTGTTCAACCTGACGACGGGCTACTTCCTGTCGCAGCGCGCGTTTGAATCCATGGGCGGCGGAGACATCACCAACCCCGACAACGTCGCGCGCCAGAAGCAGCTGTTGGAACGACTCGCCCGCGCAGTGATGCCCTCCTCATGACCCACGCCCCCGGAACAGCGCCCCTGGACCGCAACTCGGCTGGTCCTCTGCGCAGACGCGGGGTGATGTGCACGACCGGGGCACGACAAGAGTGACGATTAAAGAACGTCCCTACCGATCCGGCTACGCGGCCGTGCGACGCAAGGCCACCGCGATCATCGCGGAGGCCGGCACCACGAGGACACCGCAGAGGAGCGGCACCCGCAGCACCTCCTGCGGCATCGGTCCCAAGGACCTCAGCACGACGATTCCGAGCGCAAGCGGCGCGTTCTGGATTCCCGTTTCGAGCGCGATCGCCCGGCGCTGACGCGGTGCGAGTCCGAGCAGGCGAGTCCCCAGGTATCCGAGGGTGAACCCGATGGGCCCAAGCACCGCGGCCGCGCCGACGGGAACGAGCACCGCGACGAGGGTCGTCAGCAAGAGGAATCCCGCCACCGGGACCGGACCGAAGCCGGAGATGAGTGGTTCCTAAGAGGGGACTTGGAGGCGTGGCTCTTCGGGGTGCGCTCGGTAGAGGAGAAGTGTGTGCCCCAGAGTCTGGATGACTTCCGCCCCGGTCCCGGATGCGAGCGCGGAGCCGACTTCATCGCGATCGGACGGACACTCCGTACCCCGGCGCACCTTGATGAGCTCATGCGCCAGCAGCGCTTCGTCGGTTGCAGCGATCACGGACTCTGTGACGCCACCCTTACCCACCTGCAACACCGGCTCGAGGGAATGCCCCAGACCGCGCAGATGACGCCGCTGCTTTCCCGTGAGGGCATTCATCGACATACTCCTTCTTCCACCAACCGCTCGACCTCGGCCGCGCCGAGGCCCAGGGCCTCCGTGAGAACGTTCTCGGTATCCGCCCCGAGCAGAGGCGCGGCCGCCGCCGCGCGCAACGGGGTCTTCGACAGGCGCAGCGGATTTCCCACATGCCGCGCCGAGCCCACCTCCGGGTGCTCGAGCGTGACGAGTGCGCCGCGCGCCGCCAGATGGAGGTCCCGCCGGTGCTCATCGGGGCCCTGCACGAACATCGCCGACACGCCCGCCGCTTGCAGGATCTCGGTCACCTCTTCCGACGGGCGCGTCCGCGTCCATTCGGTCAGCCTCGCGTCGATCTCTTCACGAGCCTCGACCCGCCCCTCGGCGCGCGCGAACCGCTCTTCGCTGTCCCAGCCAACGGCCGCGACGAGGCGCTCCCACGCCGCGTCGTCGGAGACTGCGATGGCACACCAACGATCTTCCCCCACACAGGGATAGACGTCGTGCGGCACCGCGGTCTCACTTCGGTTGCCACGCGGCTCGGGTGCGCGCCCGGTGCATGCCTCTTCCAGGTACAGCTCGCCGAACAAGTAGGCGGCCGCTTCGGTCTGCGCCATCTCGACGAACTGACCTTCGCCCGACTTGTTCCGGTGATCGAGCGCCGCGAGGACCGCGAGCGCACCGATTTTGCCGGCGATGTGATCGGGGTGGTTCAGCGCAGTTCCGCAAGGATACGGGACGTCGGCGTGATTCCAGAACGGATGGATTCCCGCGAACGCCGCATTCAGCGGCCCGAAGGCTTGCATCTGATCGAGCGGCCCCCCACGGCCGTAGCCCTGCGAGGAGAAGTAGACCACCTTCGGATTGCGCGCGGCGACGTCTTCGTAACCGAGGCCGAGACCTTCGAGCACGCCGCCGCGGTGGTTCTCCGCAACGACATCGGCGGTCGCGCACAAGTCGAGCGCCAGCTTGCGCCCCTCTTCGGTCGATAGATCGAGGCAGACACTCTTGCGGCCACGACACTCGTCGTTGAACGTCCAGGCTCGGTTCGGCTCCTCGTCCAGGGTCGCCAACCGCAGAACGTCGAGATGGGCACGCGACTCGATTTTGATGACTTCCGCTCCGAACTCCGACAGGACACCGACCAACTCGGGAACGACCGCGGCCACGCCGAACTCGATGACGCGGACGCCGTCGAGGAGCAGGCCAGCGCCCGCCACGTCTGTCTTGGCCGCGATCTTCCGGGGCGAAAAGCCCTCGAGATCGTCCTGACCCGCCAGCGGCGCGGGGCGGCGGACCGTCGCCGGGGTTTCCGAGAGGCTCCACACCGGGGCGCAGAACGGCGCGTCGCCCAGACCGGGAAACTCGGTCTCGACGAACGTCTCGCGCTCCTTGCTCTGCTCGCACGCAACGAATTCTTCGGGTCGATGCACCGGGCCCAGCGGAAGCCCTGTTTTGCGCGCCTCTTCGAATAGCTCCGCGCGCGTATGCTTCTGCGTGATCTCCGATGCCACGACGCGAATCACGTCGCTGTTCAGCATCCGGAAGACGATGTTCTCCCACTGCTCGCCTTGAAGCGCCTCGGGCTGCCCGAGCACTTCTAGGAGGCCGCGCCAGTGCTTGACGTTGCCCGGAACGATGCGCACCCAACCGTCGGATGCTGGAAGAACGAGATAGTTCCCGTCCGCGCTGCGCGGCGGCGCAGAGGGCAGGATTGGGTACGTGCGTCCGTAATCCTCGAGCGGAATCGCCCAGGGATTCAGACCGGCAATCCCCGCCTCCTGCACCGAGACCTCGACGTTCTGGCCTTGCCCGTGTCGGTCGCGGTCCATGACGGCCGCGAGTGCACCAACGGCGCCGTACACCGAGGCGCAATCATGCGCAGCGAAACCCGGAAGCCAACACGGCGGTCGGTCCGGAAAGCCAGACGCGAACAACGCGCCCGACGCCGCGAATGCGGGAAGGGGCTCCAAGTGCCAGTCGGCCTTCGGGCCCATGCTGCCGAAGTCCGACAGCGACACGTGCACGAGGTGCGGATAGCGCTCCGCCACTTGCTTCGGCGTGAGCCCGAGAGCCTCCTGACGCTCGCGACCGAGGTTCTCGATAAGAACATCCGTGCCGGTGCACAGCGATTCGAAGCGCTCTCGTCCCGACTCACCCTCGACGTCGAGGAAGGCACCGCGCTTGTTCGCGTTGCGGTACAAGTAGGCGACCGACTCCATGTCCGCGTGCGGATCGGGAGCCTCGATCTTGACAACGTCGGCGCCGAGGTCCGCGAGGAGCCGGCCGGCGAGTGCACCACGGAGATCGGTCAGATCGACGACGCGCAGGTGTCCGAGGGGGGAGTTGAACATGGGCAGACTCTACGGACCGCCCCCGTCCCGAACAAGATCGTGCGGTCAGCTCGCGGAGGGCAGCGCAAAGCGGCCCGTGCCGGATCGCCAGTCCACCAGGACGCTGCGATGGGACAGCAGCCACTCGCCCCCGACTTTGCGTAGCCGGTCTACGTAACGTCCCGAATGGTCCAGGCCCCGATCCGTCACGACCAGGAAGTAGGTCCAGGCATCCGCCTCGGTCGCCGACCGGATCTCGGCTCGGTGGGTCGTCAGGTGGTGGCGCATGGTGGCCCCTTCGGCCCACGCACCGGTGTTCTCACGGACTGGGACGAGCCGCTCCAGGATCGCCTCGCGCCCCCGCGCCTCCCAATCCCCGCGGATCTCGAGCACCCCATCCTCGCAGAAACAGGCGGCCAACTCCTCGAGCCGGCCTCGATCCCCCGCGAGATTGTACCGCGCGACGGTATCGCGGATGGCCTCCCGGGCCAGGAGATGGTCAGCGGTCATTCCGGAAACGTCAGTCCTCGATGTCGATCGAGGCGAGAAACCGGTCCACATCGGCCATCGAGTGGCCATGGGGAACGATGCCGGTGAAGCTCAGCATTTTGCCATCGACGATGAAGAACTCCGCACGGGCGTCTTCCTTGGCGGCGTCCTTGTGCATCGTGAAATCGAGCTTTTTGCCCTCGTAACCGTCTCGCTTCACGTCGACGTAGGTCTTCTCGGTCCCGTTTCCCTTCTCAAGAAAACTGTCGCGAATACTGTCGAGGAGAGACGAGTCCGACATGAAAAACGCTGCGATGCCGGGCAAGTCCACGCGCGTCGCCATGAAGGTCTCGCCGCCGCGCTTCGCGCGATAGCTCACGTCTTCCACCGTACCAGCGAACGTCGAGGTTTCCTTGACCGTTCGTTCAGGCAGCAACGGCATCTGGACGATGAAGCCCTCCGCAAGGGGCTCGACCTTCACCCAGGCAGCACCCTCTGCGGCGGCGAGGGCGATCGGTACGAGACAGAGACAGGCGAGCGAAACGCCGGCGACGAAGAGAGCCCAAGAGTTGCGCATCGACATCCTTCGCTTCCGGGAACGCCGATGGCAACCTTCGCGTCGTCAGCGACCGAGGAGCCGATCGAGTTCCGCGAGCGCGCCCGTCGGGTCCTCCTCGACGAGAACGGCGACAAGGCCCGACTTCCGAGCCGCGTCGATGTTCCCCGGATGATCGTCGAGAAAGATGGAACGCGCGGGCTCGACCGAGAGTCTTTCACACGCGAGTGCGAAGATTCGAAGGTCGGGTTTTCGCATCCCGACCTCGCTGGAATCGACGACGTCGTGGAAGAGCTCGTCCACCGGGATTGTGCCGCGCCAGTGTTCGCGAAACTCGGCGACGTTGTTCGTGAGCAGTCCGGTTCGGAATCCGTTGCGCCGCAGCCCGCGCGCGCAGTCGACCAGGGCTTCACGAATACCGCCCGACTCTGCCAAGGCCGCGAACAGCTTGTAGAGGTCGGCTTCGAACCCGTGCTCGGAGCCGATTCCGAGGATGGCCTCGCGCGCTTCTTCGATCGCGAGCTCGCCGCGCTCGAGTCGGTGCCACGGGTGGTCGGTGTCCGACGAGTAGGAGCCGAACACGACGTCGATCAGCCGATCCGGCGACGTACCGAGCTCTTTTGCCATACCGCCGACCGCCTGAAACGGAGATGCCGTGAACACCCCCCCGAAGTCGAAGAGAACCGCATCGAAATGTTGGCTCATCCATCCCAGGATAGCCGACCACGCGCCGCCGCGCAGGCCGTTGTTGCCCGGGCCGGGGCGTTCTATGGTCGGCATCCGCATGGACCCCGCGCCTCCGTATTCCACCGCCTACTCGCGCTACGTACTGGGGCTGCTCCTCCTCGTCACGGCCTTCAACGTCGTCGATCGCAGCATCGTCGCGCTCGTCGCGCAGGACATCCGCACGGAGATGGATCTCACGGACCGGCAGATGGGCCTGCTGATGGGATTCGCGTTCACCATCGTCCACCTCCTGGCCGGGCTCCCCATCGCCCGATTCGCCGATCGCGGGGGCGTGCGTCGCACGATCATCGCAATCAGCCTGTTCGCGTGGAGCGCGATGACCGTGGCCACCGGGATGGCTCGCACGTTCCCCCAGCTTCTCCTCGCCCGCATGGGCGTCGGCATCGGCGAGGCCGGCGGCGGGCCTCCCGCGCACTCCCTCATCGCCGACTACGCACCGCGCTCCCTCGCGAGCGGGCTCTCCGTCCTACCCATGGGCGCCGTCGCCGGGCTCGGGCTCGGCTTCCTGGTCGGTGGCTGGATCCAACACGAATGGGGCTGGCGCGCGGCTCTGTATGCGATGGGCGTCCCCGGCCTGCTCCTCGCGATCGTCGTGCGTCTCACCGTCCGGGAACCGCCTCGCACGCTCCCGGTGCAAACGGAATCGATGTGGGACGCGGCGCGCGCCCTACTCGCCCTCCCCTCGTACCGATGGACTCTCGTCGCCATGTGCATCGCCGGCTTGTCCGTCTTCGGTCGGTCGAGCTGGGAGGTGTCGTTCCTACGGCGCACGTACGAGATGGACGCTCGGACCGCAGCGTCCTGGTACTTCCTGATCAGCCCCCTGCCGAGCTTCTTCGGCGCGTACGTATGCGCGCGGGTCACCGACCGCCTCGCTGCTCGCGACCCGCGTTGGTTCGCGTGGGCGTGCGCCCTGGGAAACGCCGCGTTCGTACCGACGTCAATGGCGTTCTATCTCTGGCCGAGAGATCAGACGCTCGGCATCATGCCCGTGGCATTCGCCTGGAGCGCCGTCGCCTCTCTTCTGGGAGCGGCTGCCGCACCGGCGACGTCGGCCATCGCGCAGAGGCTCGCGCCGCCGTCCCGGCGGGCGTTCTCCGCGGCCCTGTGGTCCATGGTCTTCAACTTCGTCGGCCTCGGCCTCGGCGCCTACCTCGTCGGCGACTGGAGCACACGACTCGAAGCGACGTACGGCACCGATGCGCTTCGCTATGCGCTTGCGACTATCAGCGTCACCCCGCTCTTCGCCGCCGCATTGAACCTGCTCGCGGCACGCAGCATTCGCAACGACATCCGCACCGTCGACGCCTCTTGAACTCCGGCCGTGCTCGGATCCAAGCGTCCGGCCGATGACCGCGGCAAGCAAGTACATCCGTCTTCAGACGACCCGGGCCGGCGGAGTCGGCCTCGTCACCGACACGGGGGTGCGGACCGACCGGCATCCTGGGACGCTAGCGCCAGCCGCGTGGGTTGGTCTCGACCTCGGCGCGCATCTCGTCCAGCGCTCCTGCGAGTCGTTTGCCCTCTTCCGGATGCCGGAGAATCAGGTTGTGATTCTCCGCATCCGTCGCGACCAGTGTCAGGGTCGGCTTCGACCGCCCAGGTTGCCCGGTCTCGGCCAGGTACTTGAACCGCGCATCACGAACCGCGTCGGGATCCTCGCTCATGACCGGGAAGTAGAAGAGGAACGGATGCGGGCTGGGTGCACCGCTCTCCCAGACGGAGGCGAGGTCCCGACCATCGATGACACGGTCGCTCGGCGCGGTGAGCCCGGCCAGGCCGAGCAGGGTCGGAAACAGATCGATGTTCATTCCCATGGCGTCAGTCGTCTGGCCCGGTGGAATCGACCCGGGCCACCTCGCGATGAGCGGAACGCGCTGCCCTCCTTCGTACGTTTCGCCTTTGCGCCCTCGAAGGCCCCCGGGGCTACCGTCGTAGTCGGGACCGTTGTCGCTCGTCACGATCACCAGGGTTCGATCCGCAAGGCCCAACCGATCGATGGCGTCGACGATCGCCCCGGTGCTTCGATCGAGATCCTCGACCACGTCTCCGTAGATCCCGCCCTCGGACTCACCGGCGTGTTCCGGGTCGGCGAAGTGCGGAACGTGCGGCGCCGTGTGCGCCAGATACAGGAAGAACGGCTCCTCGCGATGCTGCTCGATGAACTGGATCGCCTCCTCGGTGTAGAGCCGGGTGAGTTGCGTCTGATCGACCCCCTCGGTTCGTTCGAATTTGTCGTCTTCATCGCGGAACGCCCCGAGGGGGTTTGAGGTGTCCGTCGTGTCCTCGATCTCGATCTCCGCGTTCCGGTACACGTGCAGCGGCATCATGTCGTTGCTCCAGTGCACGCCGTAGTACGAGTCGAAACCGAAATCGTTCGGCCAGTAGTCGGGCAGCGCGCCGAGATGCCACTTTCCGATCATTCCCGTCGCGTAACCGGCGGCGCCGAGCGCCTCCGCCACCGTGATCTCGTCCTTCGACAGTTCGTTCGGGTAGCCCCCCATCCTCCGAAGAGTGCCCAGCGGCATGCTGTCGGGAAAAAAGACATGCGCAGCGGTCCCCGAGCGCACCGGGTACCGCCCGGTGAGCAACGCGGCGCGCGCCGGCGTACACACCGGCGACGCCGAGTAGAAGCTCGTCATCCGAACGCCCTCCTGCGCGAGCCGGTCGATGCGCGGCGTGTCGATGAGCTGGTTCCCGTAGCTCGAGAGATCACCGTACCCGAGATCGTCGAAGAAGATCACGACGAAATTCGGCGCCTGCTGCGGATCGACCGGCTCGAGACCGGCGAGGTACTCGGCCTTCTCCGCGCCGTGCACCACCTCGGGTGGGGCGGGGAACAGCTTCACCTGAACCCAGCGCCCTGCGAAGACGAGAACCGCGGCCGTGAGGGAAACAAGCACGGCCCAACCCAGGCCCATGGCGAGCCAACGCGCGAATCGCATCGCGCAATTTTACTCGAACGGACGGTTGGAGGGAAACCACCCGGCCGGCGCCCCTCTACTCGTTCAGACGGTAGGCCTCGATGACGTTCTCGCCGAGAAAACCGGGGCGTGCCGACGCCGGCAGCGAGTCCACGAGCCGCTCAACCTCGGGCACGTACTCGGGCGGATGGTCCGGATGCGGGAAGTCGGACGCCCAGAAGAAGCGATCCTCGCCGACCGTCGGAATGACGGCGGCGAGCGACTTCTCGTCCGGATCGCCCGCGATCCAACACTGCTTGCGGAAGTAGTGGCTCGGCAGCTCCGGCAGGAGATCGCGCACCGGCTTGCCCTGATAGGTTCCGTAGACGGTGTCCATCCGGTCGAGCCAGTAGCCGATCCAACCACCGCCCGTTTCGAGGACGATCACCTTCAGGTCGGGGAACTTGCCGAAGACGCCGTACTGGAACATCGACGTGAACGCGTGGCGGACGGCGTCGCCCGCCGTCACGTTGTGGAAGAAGCCGAACGCCGCGCTCGTGTAGTCGCCGAAACGTCCGGGCGCACACCACTTGGGCTCGAACACCGGGTGGATGCCCAGCGGAAGACCGAGCTCCTGGCAAGCCGCGAAAACGCGATCGTGCGCCGAGTCACCGAGCGGCTTCCGCGTGGTCGTGAACGGGGGCACCCAGATACCTTTGACGCCGTCCGCGGCCGCGCGGCGCAGTTCCTTCTCCGCCGCCTCGGGATCGCCCAGCGACAGCTGTGCGACCGGCACCAGGCGGCCACCGGAATCGGAACAGAAGTCGACGATCCAGCGGTTGTACGCAGTCAGGTTCGGCTGAATGATCGACTCGTCTTCCTGCTCGGCCACCCACAAGACGCCGAGGGTGGGATAGAGGATCGACTTCGCGATGTTCTCCATGTCGAGCCGCTCGACCCGCTCCTTCGGATCCATCGACCCGAGCGGTGCCATGTCGACGTAGGGCGAACCGGTCGACTCGCGCTCGTAGATGATGCCGCCGAGGCGATCCATCATCCCGAGACCCGCCGGGTAGCCCTTTCGGATGATCTTCGAGGAAACGCCGCCGCCGATGTCGAGGTACTCCAGCCCGGCGTCGTCCTTCTGGATCTTCATCGCGACGTCGCGGTGCCCCGGGTCGATGTACTTCTCCCAGATGTCGGGCGGCTCGAGAACGTGGCCGTCCGCGTCTACTGCACCATCGAACTTGAGCCTCGGGAGTGCCTTCATGCTCGGAACTTTCGAGAATAGGGGCGCCGCAAGCAACTTGCACCGGCCCACTCCGGAGCCTACTTTGGCGCCGGCGGTTTAGCCTGCATTCCCTGTCGCCCGCGCCGCACCAACGGCGGCCTCCGCGGACGCAGTTCGGCGGTTATATAGTAGCCCGCTTCGATAGGCTTCGAGTGGACGGGGATGTCCTACTCGGAGAAGAAGCTAGGCTCCGAGGCGATCCTCGTATTCGGCCGCGCCATCACGCTCGTCTTCCTCGTCCTCGCCGCGCAGCACGAGAGCTGGTACGCGCCGGTCTCCGTGATTCTCGTCGTTCCGCTCGCCCTGGTCGGGATCGTCCTCCTGATCGGCGGCATGACTTCCTCTACCGTGATGTCGCTGGTCTTCACACCAGTCTTCTTCGTCGTGATGCAGCGGATCAGTGATGGGTTCTCCCAAGGATGCGCCCAAGGAAAGCGATGTCGATGCTTGAGCTGCGCCCCACCCTCGCCCTCGTCGCTCTACTCACCGTCGGCACGGGCTGCATGGTCGGGCCGGAGTATCAGAAGCCTCCGGTTTCGGTCGCCGACGCATGGATCGACACGAACCCGGGCGAGTTCCCGACGTCGCCCGACGTCGACTACGCAAAATGGTGGCGCGCGTTCGACGACCCTGCCCTGAACGAGCTGAGCAACCGCGCGTGCGCGCAGAATCTGACGCTCGAGATTGCGGGACTCCGCGTCGTTCAGTCGATCGCCCAACGCGGAATCGCCATTGGACAGTCCTACCCCCAACAACAGGAAGCGAGCCTTTCGTACATGCGACAGACGCTCAGCGAGAACTCCGCGCCGTTCAGCCCCTTCATCGACCCTACGTTCAATCAGTGGACGCTCACGCCGCCGGGCGCCGCCTGGGAAATCGATCTCTGGGGCCGCATCCGCCGGGACATCGAATCCGCCGACGCGGACTTGATGGGGTCCCTGTTCAACTATCGGAACACGTTGGCCAGCCTTCTCGCAGAGGTCACGACGACCTACGTTCACCCGCGCACGCTCCAGGAGCAGTTCGAGGTCGCACGTCACAACGTCGGCCTCCAGAAGCGCAGCGTCGGCATCGCGGCGTCGGACGTCTAGGCGCGGCTGCAGCTCGTGGGCGACCTCGGCATCCGGACGCAGGACTTCAGCAACCTGTTTCAGGGAAACTCGTTCGCCGCCTTCAGTGGCCCCGGCCTCCAATGGCCGATCCTCAACTACGGCCGCATCGTCAGCAACGTCCGCGGTGAGGATGCCGGCTACCAGCAGCAGATCCGCCGCTACGAGGACACGGTCTTGCAGACCCAGCAGGAAGTCCGTGGCGCGATGGCCGGCCACCTCGGCGCGCAACGTCAGGTGGAGTTCCTCCGGGAACGCGCGAAGAGATGGCCGAGCGCGTCCACTGGGGCGACCTCCTCGACACCGACGAGGAGTACGACGACATCGACGCCGCCGACGAGAGCGAGCAGGAGTCGTTCCGCTGGTGGTGCCCCGAGGGGTAGGCGCCGAAGCGAAGACCTAGGCCGAAACCCAGCAGAAGCCGCCCCGCAAGAAAACTGCCCACCCGCAATACATTTTTCCGGCGCCCCCCACTTGCTCCCGCCGTCGATCCGGGTCAGATACTGACCGTACGCTCCGGTGCGATGCCGGCGAACAGAATGACCGCGGAGGTTGAAATGGGTGTGATGCGGAAAATCGAGGCGACGGCTTCAAAAACAGCGGGCGCTCTGTGGCCGGTGGTCCGACGAACCCTGGACCGGAAACCCCGAGAAGGCTTCCAGCCGGACTGGGCCCCTGGGAAGCTGCAGAAGGGCGCCGAGATGAATCGTCCCCAGCTCGGATGGCCGCGCGAGACCGACTCGCTGTGTCCCGGGTGCGTGAAGGAGGCCCGGGCCCGTATCCTGTCGGGGGACACCACCTGGAAGGTGCTTCTCGACGACACGCCCGGCGAGATCCGCGCCACCATCAAGGAACGCGACGGCCAGATCGTGATGGAGAAGACCTGCCCGAAGCACGGTGAGTTCGTCGACGTCATGGCGAGCGACCCCGCCTTCCTGGAGCGGATCGAGAGCCTGCACCCGGGCGGTGACTTCACCGCACCGATCACGCCGACCCGAAACCACGGCAAGTCGACCATCAAGTACGGCCGCGGCTCGGTCCTGGTCATCGACCTGACAAACCGCTGCAACATGATGTGCGACGCCTGCTTCATGGACGCGAACCAAGTCGGGTACGTCCACGAGCTCGACCTGGACGACGTGAAGCAGATCCTCGACGACGCGGCCGCCGTGAAACCCCGCCGGCAGATGTCAATCAACTTCTCCGGCGGCGAGCCGACGATCTCTCCGATCTTTCTCGATTCCGTGCGCTACGCCTGCGAGGTCGGATACTTCGCCGTGCAGTGCTCGACCAACGGCATCCGCTTCGCGCAAGAGCCCGAGTTCGCTTTCGCCGCGAAGGAAGCCGGACTGCGATTCGCGTACCTGCAGTTCGACGGCACCGACAACGAGAGCCACGAGCACCGACGGGTTTCGAATCTCTTCGAGGTGAAACAGAAGGCGATCGAGAACCTGCACGCAGCAGGTATCGACGTCGTCCTCGTCCCAACCATCCTAAAAGGCGTGAACGATCATCAGGTCGGAGACATCGTCAACTTCGCCATCCAGAACGCCGACAAGGTCACGGTCGTGTCCTTCCAGCCGGTTTCGTTCACCGGCCGCGACGAAGACATCGATGAAGAGACGCGCCGGGCGCGCCGCTACACCCTTGCCGACCTGGCGAACGATACGGCCACCCAAACCGGGATGACGGATCCAAACAAGGACTGGTTCCCGCTCTCGTCGCTCGGCCCCTTCTCGGACGTGGTCGACCTGCTCCTCGGCAAAGATGCACCGTGGGGCAGCCTCAAATGCGGGTGTCACCCCAACTGCGGCGTCGGCACCGGCTTCCTCGTGAACAAGAGAACGAAGCAGACCGTCCCGCTCTCGGACATCGTCGACATCGAGCAGATGATGCACGACATGCGATCCATCGCCGACAGCGCGCAGAGCGGCGCACTCACGAAGGCGCAGATCGGCCTCGCCCTCCTGCGCAACTTCAACGCCGAAAAGTCCCCCCTGCCCTTCACCGAAGTCATGCGCCACCTCATCAGCCACACCGGCGCCGACGACTTCGCGGGCGAGGACGACGACGCCTCCTTCGAGTGGCGAATCCTGTTCGTTGCTGGGATGTGGTTCCAGGATCTCTGGAACTACGATTTCCGGCGCACCGAGCGGTGCATCATCCCGCAAGGAACGCAGATGGGTGAGATCTCCTTCTGTGCCTACAACACCGGCGTCGGGTGGAGACAGATCGTCGAGGACATGCACCGCGTCGCCTCGACCAAGGAGTGGTTCGAGACCGTCGGGCGCCACAAGATCTGGGCCGGGCACAAACCGGTGGCCCTGCCCTCCGACATGATGGCGGCGGAGAGCGCGGACGGGTGTGGATCGGGCTGCGGCTGCGGGCCGACCGACTCGACGGACGCCACCAAGGAGGAGCCCGCGCCGGCCACCGTTACCGCTTCCGTCGGTGGCTCCTGACGAGCACAACGATGCGATCGGACAAACGACTGGCGGCAATTACCCACTGCCATTCCGTCCAGTCGAACAACCGGGCCAGTCCCATGGACGATCTCATCCGTGGCGCCGTCGAGCGCGTCACGGGGGAGTCCGCCCATGCCTTCGATTGGAGCGAATCGCTTACGACCGCCGAGGAGATCGCCGGCGAGCTCGAGGGCAAGGACGGCCGCCCCGGTGTCGACCTGATCTTCGTCACCGACCACGTGAACGAGACCGTGCGCGAGCTCGACCCGGGCCTGGTCGCGCTCGCAAGCTCGGAGCCCCGGGTGGCCCTGGGTGCCGAAGTTCAGACGGTTCTCGAGTCTCCGCTCGGAAGCGGAGAATACCTCGAAGCCCCCGAGGTCCTGATGTACGGGAGCCCGGAGAAGGTCCGCTCACCGGGCGGAACGCACTACGGCGTCTCGGCTGAGATCCTGGATGACATTCAGGCGACGTGCCGCCCCGGGGGCGCGCGACGCATCGAACTACACCGCGTGCTGGCGTACTGCCGCGAGAACAGAATCGCACACGCGATCTCCCACCCCCTCGATGGCCACTTCGTCGAATTGCCCCAGGTGCTCCGGGCGATCTCGTCGTGCCGATTCATCGAAGCCGTGAACGGAGGCTACGGCTCCGACAGCACCCGCCGCCTCCTGCGCTACATCGAGATCCACAACGCCGCGAGAGACCGTTCCGCGACACCGCAAGCGGGCGCGATCGTCGAGCCACCCAACGACGACGCAGCGGCCATCACCGAATGGCTCGCCCTGCGACTCCTCGCCGCGAACGAGCACGTGTCCGATGGCATCGTGCCGTGGGGCGGCAGTGACGCACACCTCGGCCGCTACGACCGCGTATGCATGATGTACCGACCGCCCGCGAGCGCGAGCACGCCGGGGATCCCCGAGATGGTCCGCGACATGATCGAAACACCCGCGCATGAACTGCTCGCGGATCGCGTGTTCGAGATCGAAGGCCGCGGCAACAGTCTGGCTTCCGTGTTCGGCGAGGTGATGCAACTCATCGTCATCAACGCGCGCCGGAACGCGAAGACGTTCAGCGGAGTGCGGCGCTTCACGAGACTCCTCGCCCTCGCGCCGTATATCGCGGTCGAGGAGATCTTGCGCGGCCGCCGGGCCCAGACCCGACTCGGAACACTCCTCGACACCGTCCTCGACGGGTCCGCCGAAGCCCTGCAGACGAAAGAAGCCGTCGCCCGCACCAAACAAGCCGCCGCCTGATTCCGCAGCGGCGATTGCCTGACCCGCAACTCGGCCGGTCCGCCGCCGAAGCGCGGGCTCGTGCGTCGGATCGGGGCGCGGGAGGAAAACACGTGTCCGCCAACGAGCAACCAGCGAAGGCCCTTTGAGTCAGGTGTTCGGGATCCAGTTGCCGTGCGAGCCGTATGGGACGCGCTGCGGTATTCGCACGCGCGCCACCGGCGGGCCCTCGAAGTTCCGGCCGTCGATGATCTGGAGGTAGGAAACGTCGGTCCCCTCGTCATGCACGAGCGCGAGGATCCAGCCCTCGTCCTCGGCCGCATCCGGTGACGCCGGCACGAAGACGGGCTCTCCCCCGCGAACCGTCGCCCCCAGGTCGTGCTTCACGACGGCACCACTCTCGAGATCGTAGCGCAGCAGCGAATGCGCGAAGGTCGGGCAATCCGCCTCCTCGTACTCGGCCGCGTAGCCGAAGCGGGCGCGCTCCCCGACGAGCCGATCATCCACTCGGGGAAAGTCGCAGAACAGATCGTCGCGCTGCTCCTCTTTCACCCCCCCGGCAACGGTGTCGATGGTCCAGCGCCAGAGATTCGCCTGCTGATCGAGATCTCCGAGACCGCCGCTCATGAGCGAGGGCTGGCGACAAACGTCGAGGATGATCTTTCCGTCGTCGGTCTCGTACGAGTTCATCGGATGGAAGACCGTGCACGGCTCAATGTCGTGCCACTGAACGTCGGCATTGCCTCCGGTACGCGGCATCACGCCGAGCCGAGCCCCACACTCCGGCTTGAACTGAAACCCCGCTTCCAGCGAGAACACGATCGGGAGGTCCATGAACACGACGTGGTTTCGCGTGATGTTCAGGTCGTGGATCATCACGGGCCTCGGGAGGTCGATCTCCTCCGATTGCACGAGCGCCCCGCTCGCATCCGCGCGATGGTAGCGCAGGTAGGGTGGGCCCATGACGTCGTAGCCGAAGAAGAGCATCTCGCCCGTCCTCGGACAGAACTTCACGTGGGGCGTCATCGGCCCCTTCACCTTGCCGTCGTAGTCGAAGCATCCGATCGTCTCGAGGTCGGCGCTCATCTCCCACGCGGAGTGGAACTCCTCGAGCGCGAAGAAGCGTCCACCGTGACGGACGATGTTGGTGTTCGCCGGCGACGCGGTCGGGTCCATCACCGCCTCGGCAATGTGCATGTCCTTCTCAAAGTACGGCGTCCGCACGTACCGATTGCGAAATGAGAGGGCTCGGCCACCACCGAGCTGGATGCGGTTCACCATCCCATGACCGAAAAACCAGGTCGTCGAGTACCCCGACCGGGGATTCATCCCGTTGCGGTAGTAGCTGCCCTCGAGCGCCGCAGGGATCTCGCCCTCGACGGTCAGATCCGTCACGTCGATCTCGTCCTGGACCGGAGCCCAGTTTCCCTGGAGGTGCCAGGGGAGTGGCTTCGCGCCTGCCTGCGTCATGGTTCGTTCTCCGTACCTTGGCCCGGTTCGGGTGTCGCCGGGCGAACGTTCACTGGGATCGTGCTCATTCGCGGGATGCCGCTGTAGCGATCGAAGTCACGGTCCGTGCTCGAGAGCCGACTCGTGTTGCCTCCGTGAACCCGCACGTCGTCGTCCTCGCCGGGAACGCCTCCCCAACAATGCGGCATCGATACGAGTCCGCGCCGCAGATCCGGCGCCGCCTCGACGACCCCCTGAATCGTTGCAGCCGCGGACGAGATCTCCACGATCGAGCCCGACGTGACTCCGAGCCTCTCGAGATCATCGGGATGCATGAACGCCGGGTTCGAAGGATGTTTGCGACGCAGCGGCTCGTGGAGGTGCCACGAGGAGTTGTGCACATGCGGCAGCCGTCGGCTGATCAGGCGAAACGCGAACTCGGAATCTTCCGGCGAAGCGATCGGCTCGCCCCCGACTTCGTGCAACTCCGCGATCATCGGCGCGCTCCCGACATCGAGCCGCCCCGCCCAGCCGGCATCCTTGGCATCGACCGTCTTGTCGCGGGCGAACACGTGCCCCTCGGTGCACGGCTTCACCTCGGCCAGTGGAACCGGGGACCCACGTAGTAACATCTCCCACAACTCTTCGGAGGTCGGCGGCTCGTCGCCGTCGAGTGTGACCGCGTGCTCTTCCTGGAGCGTCGGATCGAGGTGGGTGATCGGCTTGACCCGCAGGGCGTGTCCGAGCCGGCGCGCGAGGCCGTGGAACAGCGTCCAATCATCGATTACGTCGGATCCCGCCGGCGGGTCCACGAGTTTCGGGGCCCAGTGACCGTAGGGCATCGAGTAGCCCCACCCGACGTAACCGCCGAGAAGCTCCGACAGTGCGGAGCAGCCGGCGGTCTCGAAGGATAGCGTCGGTGCGATCACGTAGTCCGAGACCCGCGCCGTGGCCGAGAGCACGGGATCGATGCTGACCAGGAGATCCAGCCGACCGAGCGCATCGTGGGTCTTCTTCTGGTCCGGCCACGCTACCAGCGGATTGCCCCCGAGGTTGAGGAGCGCCCGGACCTGCCCCTCCCCCTCGAGGAGTATCTCATCAGCCGCAGCCGCAGTCGGCAGTCCCGCTGCCGTGTTGCCGAGGCCTCGGACGCGTAACTTCTCCCCGAACCCCCACGCCGGCGACGGCTCCACCGCCTGCGCCTTGCGCGGAGGCCAATTGATCAGCACCCCGGGGTTCGCCACCGCGTCGCCCTCGCGCAACCAGTGACCGCACACCGTCATCAACGCCTTCGTCAAATACTCGGTCAGATTGCCGCGCCCCGACATGTTCGGCCCGGTTCCCACAACCGCGACACCACGGCGGCCCGCAGCGTAGATCCGAGCGGCACGTTCGAGTTGCGAAGCGGGCACATCGGCTCGACGCTCGACGTATTGCGGCGTGAAGGCCTCGACGATCTCGCGCAAATTCTCCTGGCCGCGAACGTTGGCCGAGAGAAACTCGTCGTCCTGCAGACCTTCGCTGAAGATGACGCGGAGAAGACCGGCGAGCACCGTCGGATCTTCGCCCGGGCGCGCCTGGAGGTGCACGTCGGCCCGTCGCGCGAACTCCGTGCGCCGCGGATCGATCACGACGAGGCCGAGCCCCCGCTCGCGCGCAAGGCGAAAGGCACGTCCGGGATTCACCGGACCGAGCATGGAGTGAAGTGGGTTCGTCCCGGTCGCGAGCCAGACGTCGGACTGCTCCAAGCTGGGTGCGCCCGCGAGCCACGTTCCGTGGAGCGCCGTCGAGATCGCTTTGCCCGGCTGATCGATCGTCACGCTCGTGAACACCATCGGCGACTCGATGGCGTCCATGAACGCGAGCGCCGTCTGCGCCGTGAGCAAGTTGTTGTACCCGTGCGTGCCGATGTAGATCGCGACGCTCCGCGGCCCGTGCTCGTCCAAGATCACGCGTAGTCGATCCCCGATCGCGTCCATGGCCTCGCCGCTGGCGAGCGGCCGATGCGAGCCGTCGGGGCCACGGGCCAGCGACCGCAGAAGCCGGTGCGGGCTCGTGTGGAACGCCGGCAACTCGCGCCCCTTCGTACACGTAAAGCCGTGGTACGCCTCGTTGTCGGGGATCCCGCGCAAACCGCGGACTCGACCGTCCACGACCTCGACGTGCGCGGCACACTGCGCGTGACAAAAGCGGCAGAGCGACCCTGCGATCGTCGCGGAGGCGTCCGGAGGGGAGCCCTGCACCATAGTGAACTCTCACTACTCCGTCGAGGCCCGCGGCTCAACAGGAATCATGCTAACCGAAGGGCATGAGCATCGAGACAGGGGTCATCTATCCTGAGCGTTTTGAGGGCACCGACCGCACCGAGGCCGAAGAGCGCAACATCGCGATCGTGAAGGAGGTTTTCGAGGCCTACTCCCGGACCGACTTCGCCTTCCTCAACACCAAGACCATCCCCGACGCGGAGGTCGGAGTGGCCTGGCTCACGCCCGAGCGGATTCGCGCCCACACCGACGATCTCAACTTCGTGGCCAAGACGTTCACGAACGGCATGCGGTTCGAGATCCAGAACGTCGTCGTCGACGGCAACAAGATCTGCGTCCAATGGCACGACGAGGCGGAAACCGCCCACGGGAAGATCTACACCAACGACGGGCTGTCAATCTTTGTATTCGAGGACGACGGTCGGGTCCGAAGCTACCTCGAATACGTCGACTTAGACCGCGTCTTCGCCGCGATTTGAGCTACTAGGGCGGGCCTCCCGCGGCCTGCAGCCCAAGGCCGCATGCATGCACGGCACCCTTGATAGCCAAAGCCTCTAATGGCCTCAGCCATCGCTGCGTTGAACGCGGAACACCCCTGGATGTGCGCCTTGAAGAACTCGATCTTTCACTGCACTGCGAGCCTGACCGTAGCGCTCACGGTCGTCGCGGCTCCGTCCGCCTTCGCGGGCGGCGGCGACATCAACTGGGAGGAGCAGTTCAACCTCTCGGGCGGCACCGATGAGCTCACGAACATAGATCGGCGCGGACAGAAGATCCTGGTCGGCGTCGGCCCCTCGATCCCGGGTGGCATGAACGACACTTGGATCGTCCGGGCGTACGACGCCAAGACGAGCGCACTCTAATGGGAGGACAGCCCCGCCGGCGAGACCGACGTCCCCCGGGGTGCGACGCACTTATTCCTACAGGATTAGACTCTCGTCGTCGGAGACATTGCCGAAGACGTCGGAGGCGACACGGATCGGCGGCTGCGCCGCTACAAAACGAAGAACGCCAGCCTGCCCTGGGAAGACCAGTACGACAGCGACTTCGGCTACGACGAGATCACGCAGCTCATCGCGAAGGGGAACAACGTCTTCACGCTCGTCGAAGTCGACAAGGCCGGTCCCGACCAGGACTGGCTCGTCACGAACTACGACCGGCAGTAGCGACCGAGAGGGAGCGAGGGGCGCGCACGGCGCGCCCCTCGCCCGCTCGGATCAGACGGCGTCGGCGGAGTCGAGGGTCTTGCGCAGCTCCGGCTTCATGAACTTGCCGCTCGCGTTGCGCGGCAGCGACGTGTCGAGGAACCAAATGTAGCGCGGCACCTTGAACGCCGCGATCCGCTCCTTAACGAAAGCGCGCAGAGCATCCGCCTCGATCGAAGCACCCTCCGCGAGAACGACGGCGGCACCGACCTCCTCACCCAGGCGGTCATCGGCCACGCCGATCACCGCGCATTCCGCGACCGCGTCATGCTCGAAGATCGCCGCTTCAACCTCGGCGCAGTACACATTCTCACCGCCGCGCAGCAGCATGTCCTTCGCGCGGTCGACGATGGCCACGAACCCGTCCTCATCGATCTTTGCGATGTCGCCGGTGTGGAGCCAACCGTTCGTGATGCTCTCCGCGGTCGCCTCGGGACGGTTCAGGTAGCCGCGGATCACCTGGGCGCCGCGGACGCAGAGTTCACCCACCCCACCGTCGGTCACGGGCCTGCCGTCGGCCCCTTCGATCAGGGTCTCGAAGACCGGAAGGATCGGTCCCGCCGTTTCCGGCTTGTCGAGGAAGAAATCGGCGGAGTTCATCGTGATCACGCCACACGCCTCCGTCATGCCGTAGCCCGTGCCGGGGCGGGCGCTCGAGACCTTGGCTTCGATCTTCTCGACGAGGTCGGGCTGGATGGCCGCGCCACCGCCGCCGAGCGACTTCAGAGACGACGTGTCGGTCGTGATAAAGTTCTCGTGGGCGATCAGCTCGCGAGACATCACGGGCACGCCGGAGATTGTCGTGACACGCTCCTTCTCGATGAGTTCGAGCGCCCGGCCTGCTTCCCACTTGTACATCAGAATGAGCTTGCCACCTGTAAGCGAGGCGCCATGCATCACGCAGTTGCAGGCGGTCACGTGGAACAGCGGCGTCACGACGAGGAAGCACGGCGGGTACGACGTGGCGTCGGCCGTCGGTTCGGCCTTCCTCCCGGCGGCGGCAAGCGCCGCGGGCGACGCCGAGTTCCAGAATGCCATGCTCATGATGTTGTTCGTGCAACCGCGATGCGTGAGCTGCGCGCCCTTCGGGCGCCCGGTCGTACCGGAGGTGTAGAAGATGCACGCATCCGAGTCCGGCTCGATCTCGACGTCGGGCAGCGTGCCGCCACCGGCCACCAACTCGGACCACGGAACAGAACCCGCCGGCGCCTCAGCTTCCATCCGGACCGCGACGATCTGGAACTCCCCGACCTGATCCCGAACGGACTCGAGCCGCTCGAGCCGCTCTTTGTCCGCGATGAGAAGCGTCGGCTTCGCGTCGTCGAGTGCGTATGCCATCTCGGGCCCGGTCCACCACGCGTTCATCCCCACCACGCTCGCGCCGACGGAGATCGCGGCCCAGTAGGCGAGCACCCACTCGGGGTAGTTCCGCATCGCAATCGCGATGCGATCCCCGGGCTTCACGCCGAAGCGATCCACCAGGTTGCGAGCAGCTGCGGCCACGAGCTGATGCGCCTCACCGTAGCTGAGGCGCTCCTCCTGGTAGACCAGGTAATCGGCGTCGCCGTGACCGGCGGTGCCGAGCCAAACCTGCCGCATGTCGGCCGGAGCGTTCTTGTAAGTGCGCAGATGCAGTCCGTCGATCTCGACCGTCGTGATCTCGAACGGGCCGCCCTCGCCGGTCAGCTGGGCCGTAACTTCGCGAAGTTCTTTGTACATGTGATTCCTCCGGATGGATGTGGAATGGCTCGGAATTGCCTAGCGAGCCGGGAGCGCCTCATCAAAGGCCGACACCGGCGCCTCCGGGAGAAGCCGCGGCCGGGTTACGAGGTCTCGCCAGAACCCGCAGCCATGGCCTCGATTATCGGTGGCGGAGCGGACCTCCTCGCCGAGGAAGATGCGCCCTTCCGCGGCGCCGAAACGTCGCCACTCGGGCGCACCGTCGCCGTTCGGGTCGCCGGTAGCCGCAAAGCGCGTCCAGTATCCGACCATCGTGTCCGAGAGCTCTTGCTCGACGTCGGCAAAGGGCATCGCCCCAACCGGCACCCCGAAGACATAGCGAATCTCTGCTGAGTGGTACGCCCCGAGCTCGATGTCGGTATTCAGCGGAACCTGGAAAGCCGGCGTATTTGGTGCCCCAAGGCGCGCCGTCTCGATCGATGGACATCAGAAAGCCGCATCCCCGAACGCCACGACGAGGGCCATCACCAGGAACAGGGCCGACAGAGTCCGGAGAGAGTTCGTAGGAGTGGATTTCCCCATTGGGTCCGCACCCATGATCGCATCCCGGGCAGGAATGGCACACTTCGACACACTTCGGGCCACCCGTGGCGCACTTCAGTGACACACTCCGGCGGGTCCGCGGGAAATCGCGAGGAAACCGGGGTGAACACTGCTGGCACGCCGAGTGCAGTAGTAGCTTCTCATCCCCCAAGACACCCCCTCGGGGCCCTGCCGGTATCCCCCTCCCGCCGGCAGGGCCCCACCCCTCCACCCCGGAAATCGAACGACGGATCGCGCGACAAACGCTCGGTCCGTTTTCTGCGTCTGGCACGCCAACTCGGCAGCCTCCCAACTCCGCCGGCCCTCTGCCCAGACGAGGGATGATGTGCACGATCGGGGCACGGGAGTCGCTGTCGGCCGAAAGCAACAGAAGCCGCCGTGCCCGCCGGAGATCAAGACGAGGCTCCCCCGACGAGGCGCAACAAGAGTGACGATTAAAGAAGACGCCGAGATTAAAGAACGTCTCTACTTCGGAAGCCGGACCGACTACGATCCCCGCCGTTTTCTGCAGGGCTTGGCCATGCGATAGGTGCCGAGCAGATGTCTTCGAACGTGGAGCGGCCCGGCTGGATGACCGGCATGGCGACCCTCTGCGCGGTCGCCGTCGTCGTACTCCTCGTGCGTGACCTGTTCATCCCGAGCACACGCGACGTGGAGATCTGGTTCGGGTTCGAAATTCACGGAGGCTGGGCGCGCGCGACCGCTCCGATCCACTGGGCGATCTTCGCATTCGGCGCGTGGGGCTTCTGGACCTCGCGACCCTGGATCGTTCCACTCGCCGCGTACTACACCTTCTACGGCGCGTTCAGCCACATCGTGTGGAGTGAAGTCAGCCCACACGGGAACGGAATCGCAATCGGACTAATCCAGGCTGCAGCCATCTCGGCGTTCGGCATTTTGCTGCTGCGCCAGGGGCGCTCGCTGCGCTGACCGCGCGCGCCGGCAACGGCCGAACCGATTAGAGCACTCGCCGGTCAGAGCGCCGCGAGGAACGCCAACAGCGCATCGCGCTCGCCGCGCGGGAGCGCGAGGAACCGGTCGCGAGCCGCCGTGGCCTCCCCTTCGTGCAGCCCGATCGCCTTTTCTATCGTATCTGCGCGACCGTCGTGCAGGTACGGGCCGCTCTGCGCGACGCCCCACAGTGGAGTCGTTCGGAACTCCGTCGGTCCGGCGCGACCGGCCTCGACGCCGTCTCCGAGCGACGGTCCCATGTCATGCAGGAGGAGGTCCGAGTACAGACGGACGTCCGTCTCGCCCAGTCCGTTCTCTCCCGCGGGGAGGGACTCCACGTGGCACGAGCCACAGCCACTAGCCCCGAACGCCTCGGCGCCCGCAGTGACCGGAGTCGGGCCTGCCTCGGGCGGCGGCAGCAGCCGCAGGAAGTCGAAGAGCAGCTCGACCCGGGTCCCATCATCCTCGGGGTCGGACGTCGGATCGCAAGGCGAGATCTCGCCTTGGGGGAGCTCTTCGGCAGGCCGTCGCGGATTGGTGATGCCCATCTCCTCGACGAGAGCCTTCTCGATGAAGGTACGCAGGTCGGCCTGCTCGGCCTTCCAACCGAACCGTCCCAACTTGTCACCCACCTGGTTCGCGCGGCCGGAAACTCCGTCGCCGTCCGAATCGTCCGGGTCGGCGTTGGCCAGAATCGCGTCGGCCGGGATCGTGTCGACCAGCCCGACGCCGTAGAGCGGAGGCGTCTGGCGACGCCGAGGGACGGCGTTCTTCGGGGTGGCTTCATGCTGCAGCGAGCAGTCCTTGGTTCGAATCACCTGCGCCTGCAGCAGCGGCCCACCCACCTCGTGCATGGGATCGAACCGCCCTGCGTCGTCGCGCCCGAACAGAGTCACCGTACGGTCACTGGATCCACCCGCCGTCGGGTGGCTGTGGCACTCCCCGCAGCTCGCACCGTTGAAGGCAGGGCCCAAGCCCGTGCTCGGAGTCTCGACGCGGGTGAAGGTGTGGATGCCCCGGAGATACCGTTCCCGGGCAGCCCCCTCGAGCCCGACCGGCACCGGCACGTCGCACGTCGTCGGCCCGCTCTGCTGTGGATCCTGAACCGCCGGACAGCGATCGCACACGTCGCCCACACCATCGAGATCACCGTCGAGTTGATCGGCGTTCGCGACCTTCGGGCAATTGTCCGGAGCACACATCCCGCCCTCGGTGCCGAATCCGTCCCCATCGACGTCGTTGCACGGGTCGCAGGCATCACCGATGCCGTCGCGATCTCGATCGCGCTGCGCGGGGTCGAAACTCAGAGGACAGAGATCACAGGCATCGCCGAACCCGTCGTCGTCAGCATCGGCCTGATCGACGTTCGGAACCTCGATGCAGTTGTCCGTCGCGCAGGTGTTCGCCTTGAACCCCGGATCACCAAATCCATCCGCATCCAGATCGGTGCACGGGTCGGACACGTTCGCGACTAGGTCGCCGTCGAAATCCGTCGAGACCTCATGCAAGTGCAGGATGTTGTTCACCGGCTCCGTGCCGTTGTAGTCGCGGAGATTCGCGGGCTTGCAGTGATGCGCCACGACATGGCGCGCCTGGTTTCCGGACGAGCCGTGGAAGCGGAAGCAGTACTTCCCACTAATAGAGCCGCCGACGACCTCGTTCTCGCGGGGAAGCCTTACCCAGCCGGGGTCCTGCGCGTACCCGCGGCTCGTGTAGCCGTCGAACACGAAGCCCGATCCCTCGAGAATGTTGTGCGCGAAAAGGTTCCCGGACGACTCGCCGCGAACGTGCACAATCGATCCACGAATCGTGTTCCGCGCGTAATACGCACCGCTCGTATGCTTGTGATAGATCGCGGACGTCCCAGCGGATTCGATGAGATTGTCGGTAATCTCACAGTCCACGCACCACAGGACGTAGATGCCTTCCTGTCCCGTCTTGATGATCTTGTTGTGCTGTACTTTCGCGCGAACCGTCCCGTCGCCGAGGTGGATGCCGTCCTGCTCATTCGCGCCCGCGTGATTGCCGCGAATCAGATGATCCGACGCCATCCCGCTCTCGGTTCCGCCGGCGAGCTCGATTCCGATCGTGTTTCCTTCGACGATGTTGTCGATGATCTGGTTTCGATCACCACCCCGCAGGCGGATACCGCGCTTGAAGGCGGTCACGTGACAGTTCTTCACCACGGCGTCGTTCACCTTGTCGAGGCGAATACCGTACGTGGATTTCGTCGTGCCGAGGCCCTCGATCGAGTGACCGTTGCAGTCAAGCTCGGCGTGCGGCGTCATCCGCAAGCCGACGCGTTCACAGCCCACGAGATCTTCGGAGAGAACGACCTTCCCGATCACGTTGTCGCCGCACTTGCACGGATCCTCGGCGTCGCACTTGCCGGCTTCCGCCGACGCGGCCAGCAAGAGAACCAGGCAGAGCCCCTGGAGCCCGAGCAGGCACCACGTCTTCATCGTTTCCATTCCAATAGCTCCTCGCAAACCTGGCTGTGCGGCGAAACGGGGAAGAAGAAACGGGGTGGGTGGGGCCGCCACTACGACTGTGACAAAGCGAATATCCACTCCGCCCACCCCTGGACAAGAGAGAAACTTCTCGGTGCCCCTGGCTGGACGCAGGCCCACGGATGCCGCTAGGACGAAGAAAACCCGAGAAAGGCCGAGAGGAATCATGGAAGATCTGAGCTTCACACTGCGCACCCGCAATGAGCCCGCACAGGCGCTGGGCTTGACCGAAACCGCCTTTGATCCGATCCGCGTCGGCTTCCTGGGCGACCTCGAGATGGACGTGAAGCGCATCGAGAAGATCTTCGCCGAGCCGGTCCTCCTGGCGTTCGAGGAAGAGATCGCGAGCGGGCGCCTGAACCGTCCGGTCGAGCTGATCGTCGAGCCGGCGTTCGCCCTCCCCCATCACGATTGGCAGGTCGCCGCACGCGCCCTCGAGCGCTTGAAGGAGCGCGGCTGCGTCGCCGTCGTGGGGCCCCTCATCTCCGACAACGCCCGCACTCTGCGGGCGACCGTCGAACGGCTGGAGCTCCCCTGCATCACCTGGTCGGGAACGTCCGACTGGTTCGGCGAGTACTGCTTCCGGCTCGGGAACGGCGGCTGCACCGAGGAGGGCCAGCTCATGGGGTCCTGGTTGAAGCACCAGGGCATCGAAACGGTCGGGATTTTGAACGAGCTCTCGCCCAATGGCCGCGAGTACTTCGAGTCGTTTCGTTGGGCGTGCCACCAGTTCGACCTGCGCATCGTCGGGGTCGAGATGATCACGCAGACGCCGACCGATCTCGAGAAGAGACTCGGACGGCTGAAGGACTCCGGCGCGCAAGGCCTCGCGTACATGGGCTTCGGCTGGCCGACGACGCTCATGCGGCCGATGTTCGAGCGACTCCAGTGGGATCCGCCACGGATCATGACCACCGCGTTTCAGTTCTGCTACCGCTCGAAGGAATGGATGCAGGCCCTCAAGGGCTGGGTCGGCCTCGACCAGGTCTGCGAAGAGAACCCGCTGTACCCGAAGTTCCTCGACAACTTCGAAGCGCACTTCGGCTGGCGCCCGCCGAACCCCAACACCGTTCCGGTGCTCTCGTACGACTGCGGCCGCGTCATCGCCGAAGGGATCTTCCGCGCCGACACCCTGAGCGGCCCGGGCATGAAGCGCGGGATCGAGCGCATGCGCTTTGCGCCGAGCTACACCGGCGGCCCGCGCACGCACATCGCGGCGGGCCCCTACGATCACCAGATGTTCAAGGGGGATTGGCTCCTCTATCGCTCGATCGAGGAACGGGCCGATGGAGACGTTCAGACCAAATTCGAAGGTTACTTCGAGCCCAACGTCTGACGCCCAGCCGCCCCCCAACGAAGCGCACAGCAGACCGCGACCAAAGCATCTCGAATCGGTTGACCACTTCGCTCAGGACGCCTACTTCTGGGGGCCCGATCTACGAGCGCGGAGCCAGCGCCCGACTGTTCAAGAAGAGGCCGTCATGAACCCACGCCGTCCCCGCCCCACCTCAAGCTTCGATCCGCTACGCACGCGCCGCGCCCTCCTTCGCGAGGGCGTCTATGGTGCCGGCCTCCTCGCTGTCGGCTCCTTCCTCAGCGCCTGTGGCGACACGACGGTCGCAGGCAGCCAGCCGCGACAAAGCAACATTCCCAACGTCGGCCCACTCGGCGCGCCTGACGAGAACGGCATCCGTCTCCCGAACGGCTTCCGGTCCCGCATCCTGGCGGCCTCCGGTGAGCCCGTCCCGGGGAGCGGGGGGTACCTCTGGCACGGTGCGCCCGACGGCGCCGCAACCTTCCTGCAGCGGGACGGCGGCTGGATCTACACCGTCAACAGCGAGATCCCGAACGGCGACGGCGGTGCGAGCGCAATCCGCTTCGATTCCGACGGCAACGTGGTCGACGCGTACCGGATTCTGTCCGGCACGAATTTCAACTGTGCCGGGGGCCCGACGCCGTGGGGAACGTGGCTCTCGTGCGAAGAAGACTTCTCCGGCCACGGCGCCGTCTTCGAATGTGACCCGACCGGCGCAACCGAGGCGGTGCGGCAGGCCGCGATGGGCCTGTTCGTGCACGAGGCGGTCACCGTCGACGACTTGCGTGGGCAGCTCTACATGACCGAAGACATGCCGGACGGCGGCTTCTATCGCTTCACGCCGAGCAGCTATCCCAACCTGGGTAGTGGCACGCTCGAGATCGCGCGGGTCGCCGACCTCGACGCCGTCCACGCGGGTGGCGTCAGTTCCGTCGCGTGGCTCACTGTGCCCGACCCGCTCGCGACGGACGAGTTCACGCGGTACCAGGTCGAGGGGAGCACCGGATTCCTCGGCGGCGAAGGCATCTGGGAACGCAACGGACACGCCTTCTTTGCAACCAAGTTCGACAATCGCGTCTACCACTACGACATCGAAGCCCAGACGATCTGCACGCTCTATTCCGCAGCGGACGACGGCGGTGTTCTCACCGGCGCCGACAACGTCACGATCGCCGACCTGGGTGGTGAGGTTCTCGTCGCCGAAGATGGCGGCGACATGCAGATCATCGCACTGGTCCCGGGCGCGGACGAGTGCGATCTGAATTCCATCGTCCCCCTCTTGCAGGTCGTGGGCCAGGACGACTCCGAGGTCACCGCCCCGGTCTTCGACCCCTCCGGCACTCGCCTGTATTTCGGGTCGCAACGAGGGTTCGGCGGAGACTTCTTCGCAAGCGGCATCACGTACGAGGTGAGCGGACCATTTCTCGTGTGAGGAGAGGCGGAGCATCAAATGAGCGAAGAACTCACTGCGGCCATCCACCTCGGCGACGATGACATCCCCTGGGTCGATCTCCCGGACGGCTCGGGCCTGAAGCTGGTCTACGCCAAGATCAAAGAAGGTCTCTGGATCATCCGGAACAGGTTCAAACCGGGCTTCGGGGTCGGCACGCACAAGCACACCGGCCCGGTCTTCGGCTACACCTCTACGGGGGCGTGGAAATACGAAGAGTACGAATACGTGAACCGCGCCGGGTCCTTTCTCTACGAACCGGCCGGCTCGGTACACACTCTGATCACTCTTCCGGAGAACACCGAGGACACCGACGTCTGGTTCCAGATCTACGGGGCCAACCTCAATCTGAATCCGGATGGGAGCATCGAATCCGTCGTCGATGCGCAACTCATCTCGGACGCCTACTTCGCGTTGTGCGAGATGCAGGGCCTCCCCCGCCCCAACGTCGTTACCGACTGAACTCCTCCGCCTGCCTGGGCGGCGCGCCTTGAAGAACGGCCCCCATTGTGATCGTTCGCGGGGCGTCATGAAGATCCTTCGGAGAACCGTCCTCTCGATCTGCGCGGTGGTGGCGATCGTGCTCCTCGCGGTTACCGCCGTCGTCCTTCTTTCGGTCCGGCGAGACAGCGCGGCGCAGGAGACCCTGGGCCGGCTCGCACCCAAAATCGACACCGATGGGCGACGCGTCCGCGACCTCAACAAGAACGGCTCCGTCGACCCATACGAAGACCCCCGCGTCGCCACAGACCAACGCGTCGAGGACCTGGTCGGCCAGATGACGGTCGCCGAGAAGGTCGGCCTCATGCTCCAGCCTCCGATCTTCATGGAGCCCGACGGAAGCCTCAAAGACGGATGGGGCGGAGCTTTCATGCAGGGCTTCGGAACGGCTGAGGCCATAGCGGGCAGACAGATCCGACACTTCAACCTGAGGAACTCGTCCGACTGCGAGGCGATGGCCGAGTGGAACAACCGGCTTCAGGAGATGGCGGAACGAACCCGCCTCGGCATTCCTGTCACGATCAGCACCGACCCGCGTCACGGGGTCCGTGATGCGGGCGCCGTGACGTCCGTGGGCACCAAAGGCTTCTCACTCTGGCCCGAGCCCCTCGGCCTCGCCGCCACCCGAGACCGTGCCCTCGTGAAGCGCTTCGGGGAGATCGCGAACCAGGAGTACCGCGCGGTCGGAATTCGCACGGCGCTGCACCCCATGGCCGACCTCGCCACGGAGCCCCGCTGGGGCCGGGCGATCGGAACGTTCGGAGAAGACGTCGGACTCGTGTCGGAGATGGTCGTCGCCTACATCGATGGATTCCAGGGACCGGAGATCGGCAACGAGAGCGTGCTCTGCATGACCAAGCATTTTCCGGGCGGCGGGCCGCAGAAGGACGGGCTCGACGCCCACTTCAGCTACGGCGGGGACCAAGCGTATCCCGGCGACGCATTCGAAACGCACCTGATCCCGTTTGAAGCCGCGATCGCGGCGGGGACCGCGCAGATGATGCCCTACTACGGCGTACCGGTGGGCCAAACGAGCGAGGACGTCGCCATGGGATTCAACCGTGACGTCATCACCGGGCTGCTGCGCGATCGCTTCGGGTTCGACGGCGTGGTGTGCACGGACTGGCAGATCGTTGCGCCGAAGGGCGCCGGCCCGATCGAGGTCATCCATGCCCGCTCCTTCGGAGTCGACGACCTGTCGATTCCGCAGCGCTACCGCAAGGCGCTCGACGCGGGCGTCGATCAGTTCGGCGGAGAAGAGGATCCGGCGCCGCTGATCGGGTTGGTCGAGTCAGGCGCGCTCCCCGAGGAGCGCCTCGACACGTCGGTTCGTCGGATTCTCCGCGACCAGTTCCGGCTCGGCCTCTTCGACGACCCATACGTGGATGCGAGCGCAGCGGTCGAGATCTGCGACCAACCAGAGTTTCACGCCGCCGGCGCCGAAGCCCAACGCCGATCGATCGTGCTCCTACAAAACGACGAAGACCTCCAAGGCGACCCGCGCCTCCCCCTCGCACCCGAAACCCGCCTCTACATCGAGAACATCGACCCCTCCGTCGCGGCGCACTACGGGACCGTCGTCCCCACGCTCGACGAGGCCGACGTCGCGCTCATTCGCATGCAGACGCCGTGGGTCGAGCATCCACCGGAAACGATCGGAGACCGGATTTTCAACACGCTCTTCCATCAGGGCGACCTCGACTTCAAGGGGGAGACGCTGGAGCACCTCCAGACCGTCGCGCGCACGAAGCCGACGATCCTCGCGATCTACCTCGACCGCCCCGCCGTCCTCGCGGGCGTCGCCGAGTACACCGCCGGGATCCTCGGCCACTTCGGCGCGACCGACGAAGCCCTTCTCGACATTGCGTTCGGGCGCTCGACCCCCCGCGGCAAGCTTCCAATCGAGCTCCCCTCGTCGATGGAGGCGGTACGGGGGCAGAAGGAAGACCTCCCGCATGACTCGACCTCCCCTCTCTTCCCCTTCGGCTTCGGGCTTACCTACGACTAAACTCACCGTAACGAAACGGAGACCGGCCATGATCGAGAAAATCCCCTTCGGAAGCACCGGCCACCAGAGCACTCGCACGCTGTTCGGCGCTGCAGCCCTCGGGGGGATGCGGCAGGAGAAAGCCGACCAGGTGCTCGAAACCCTCCTCGCGCACGGCGTGAACCATATCGACACCGCCGCGTCCTACGGCGATGCGGAGCTCCGGATCCAGCCCTGGATGAAGACGCGACGTGCGGAGTTCTTCCTCGCGACGAAGACCGCAGAGCGGACCTACGATGGAGCCAAGGCGGGCCTCCACCGATCGCTCGAACGGCTGGGCGTCGAGCAGCTCGACCTCATCCAGATGCACAACCTCGTTGATGAGGACGGCTGGCGCACGGCGTTCGCCGCCGGCGGTGCACTCGAGGCTCTGACGCAGGCCCGCGACGAAGGCCTGGTGCGCTTCCTCGGCGTAACCGGCCATGGAACACGGGTCGCGGCGATGCACCTCCGCAGCCTCGAGCGTCACCCGTTCGATTCGGTTCTGCTCCCGTACAACTTCACCATGATGAGCCAGCCGGCGTACGCCGCGGACTTCGAGGCCCTGGTGTCCATCTGCGAGGCGAGCGGCGTCGCCGTGCAAACGATCAAGAGTATCGCCCGACGGCGCTGGACCGAGAACGCGGAGCGACGATTCAGCTGGTACGAGCCGCTCACCGAGCCCGATGCGATCGCCTGCGCCGTGCGCTGGGCGCTCGGCCGACCCGGGATCTTTCTCAACACCTCGAGCGACGCCCGCTTTCTCGAGACGGTTCTCGCCGCCGCGGCCGAGCTCGGCGAGCGGCCTACGGACGACGCGATGAGAGCGGAAACCGCTCGCGCGGGTGTCGAGCCCCTGTTCGTCCCCGGGCACGAAGGGATCTGAAGCCCCGCAGCAGTTCAGAGAAGCTGAACGCGAGCGCCTTCGATCTCGCGCATCGCGGGCGCGAGGAGCGCCTCTTCGCGCAGACACCGCCGCACGAAGTACCGCGCCAACTGGCCATCGAGTTCCGGCGGCGCCTCGAGCACGAAGGCCTCGAGCGCCACATCGGCATCTTGCCAAGACGACGGCCGCCGACCGAGTAGCGTCGCCACCTCGTCGAGATCCTCGGCCTCGAGTTGCGGCCCGTATCGCTCCGCCCGGCGTAGGTACTGCGCCACCCGCAGAGCGACGTCCAGGTCGTACGTTTCCCCGCGCCCCTCGCCGCCGAGCACGCCCGCGAGGAAGTCGTACGCTCCCGACCGACGGGTCGGCTTCGCATCCGGCAACGCCGGCGCCTCGATCTCGACGCCAGCTCGGTGCGCGATCAACTCGCACGGGATCCGCCCGTACACGAGGTACCAGCCGAGGAACTGCGCGAGGTTCGTGCCCTTCGGACAACCACGCACAATGGCCGCCACCGCCATCGGCGTCTGAAGCCCGAACCGAATCGTGTAGAAATCGAGCGCGGCGACGTCGAGGTCACAGCCCGTCTTCTGCGCGTAGCGCTCGAAACCCGGGCGGAGATCACCGAAGGGCTCCGAGAGATCGCGGGCGCGCAGCGCGCCCAGGTCCGCGAGGGGATCTCCAATGCACGCCAGCTCGAAGTCCAGCAGTGCCGTCACGCGAGCGCCATCGAAGATGAAGTTTCCGGAGTCCGCATGGAGACACGCCAACTGCGTGCGCTGAGGAAGATTGCGACGCACCCAGCGGATGCCGAACTCGATCATCGGTTCGGGCGCGGACTTGCGCGCACGGTAACCGCTCTCCCAACGCGCGAAGTCGCCCAGAGGAACCTCATCCGGCCGCGGCCGCTCGACACCGATGTCTTCGAAGCGCTTCACGTCGATGGCGTGCAGGTCGGCATAGAGGTCCATCAAGTGAGCGAGAACCGACGCGCGGTCTTCCGGGTCTTCATTCGTCGACAGGTCCGGACGACCGGGGATGGCGTCCATGAGGAAACCCCGCGGGTCCTCGCACAAACCGTAGACGTGGGGGACGAGGAGGCCCTCGGACTCGAGAACTTCAAAGACGGCGACCTCGTGCTCCAGTGGGTAGATGCCACTGCCGACCTCGCCGCGATCCCCGCGAAAATACAGAGGCAGGATCCGCCCGTCCCGCTCGACGTCGACAAACCACGCCGGACGCCAACGCTCCTGCCGCCGCGCGCGGACGATCCGACCACCCACGGTCTTCTCGATCCAGTCGAACGCCCGCTTCCACTCCGGGGCGAGCCCGTCTCGGTTCACCTCATCGTCGTCGTGCGCCATGCCGGTAAAGGTTGCCAGAAACGTCGAGCGGTCGCGAGCCCGGCACCCGTCCAGGTACCCCCCTGGTCAAGACACCTGACCATTTTACCTAATGTGATGCCATGGGCAGCCCCTCGTTTTCTGCGTCCGAGCCTCCTCGTCGTCCCGACGACGCACGCGCTCCGAACGGAGCGCTACAAGTACATTGAGTACGAAGGGCGCGATCCTGAACTCTACGACCTCTCGATCGACCCCGGCGAGTACACGAACCTGATCGGCACCGACGAAGGCGACGCGCTACTTCCCGCGCTCCGCGCGGAACTGCGGCAAACTCGAACCGCCGCCAAAGACGGGCGCCCGACGCCACGGGCCAAGAGCGGGTCGTGAACACCCTCCGTAAGATCTGCGCCGTCGCCCTCTTCCCGTCCATGGTCCTCGGCATCACCGCCACCTGCATCTGGTTGCTCGAGTCGGACCGGCGCGATTTGTTCAAGACGACCCAGCTCGCGACCATCAGCGCCGGCTTCATTCTCCTCTTCGCCCTCGAACGCCTCGCCCCCCACCGAGACCGATGGAACGACGGACGCGAACGGGACTTCTAGACCGATCTCTTCCACAACGGCTTCGGTGCGGTGACGTTTCCCGCGCGCCTGGCCGTCGCAATGGCCGACATGCCGGCCTTCCCCACCGGATTCGTCGGACAGCTCCTCTCTCCCTTCACCTGGCGCCGACTCGAAGCCGAGGGTGCGCCGGACGGCGGCTTTCTCGAGCATCTGGTAAAGGAGCCGCGTGAGCAGAGCAGGGGTAGACATGACGAACTACGTAGACGGCAAGACGATTCTCATCACAGGCGCGGCCGGCGGCTTCGGACGCTTGGTCGCCACGAAGACCGCCGCCCTCGGCGCCAACGTCGTCGGAGCCGACGTGAACGAGGCCGAACTTCAGGCCACCGTCCGCACGATCGCCGACGCAGGCGGCCAAGCCGAGGCCGTACCGACCGACGTCACGAGCCTGAGCCAGATGAGGGCCTTCGCCGCCAAGGCGGTCGAGCGCTTCGACGCTATCGACGTCATGGTGAACAACGCGGGCACGATGCCGCTGGCCCTGTACGCCGACCACGACGAAGCTGCGGCTGCCTGGGACAAGTGCATCGACATCAACTTGAAGGGGGTCCTGCACGGCATCATGGCCGTTCATGATCAGATGATCGCCCAACGCCGCGGCCACGTCGTGAACCTCTCCTCGATCTACGGCAACTACCCTGTAGCGGGCGCGGCGGTCTACGGCGCGACGAAGGCCGCGGTGAACGTGCTCTCCGAATCGCTGCGACAGGAGTCGCAGGGGCGCATCAAGGTCACGACCATCCGCCCGACCGGGGTTCCCGGCACCGCGCTCGGAGACGGCATCGTCAACCCAGCCGCTCTCGGTGGCATCCTGGGCGGGAACGAGGCCGCCTTCATGGACAAGGTCGGTACGGTCTTCGGCGAAACGCCCCCCGCCGAACTCGTGGACCCCGACAGCATCGAGTACTTCGCGCTGAGTCCGGAGATCCTCGCCGACCAGATCGTGTTTGCGATCAATCAGCCTTGGGGCGTTTCGATCAGTGACCTCACCGTGCGTGCGTCCGGCGACGGCTACGTGATCTAGTGCGAGTGCATTTCAGTCATCGTCGGAGTGACGCACCGGCTTGCGCTTCTGCTTTATCTTGCCGCGACGCTGCTTCGCATCGACCCGCCGAACTTTCGATGCGCGCGTAGGCTTCGTCGGACGACGTGGGCGCGGGCGGATCGTCGCCAACCGAACCAGCGCGACCAGTCGCTCGATTGCATCCGCGCGATTCCTGGCCTGCGTTCGGTACCGGCTCGCGTCGACCAGCACGATGCCGTCATCCGTCAACCGTGCCCCCTCGACCTTGGGAAGACGCGCGCGAACGGCCGCCGGTAGAGCGTGCGGATCGAAGCGAAGCTGCACGGCGGTGGCGAGCTTGTTCACGTTCTGCCCTCCCGGCCCCGAGGACCGGACGAAACTCTCCTCGATGTCGCTGTCATCGATCGACAGCGAGGGGCTCACGCGAATCTTCACCCCTTCAATCTAGCTTGAAGGCGGTGAGACCGCCGGTGTCGTTCGTCCAATCGCCCCACGCGACGAAAACCATCCCATCGACGACGACCGGCGCCGACTGCACCTGCGCCGGCAGACTCCAATGGCCGAGCACCGCTCCCGTCGCCGGATCCTGCGCGACGACGCCCGTCACCTCCACGGGGCTGCACGTCGGAAAGTCCGGGGCGGTGTTGTGGAAGCAAATTTCGATGTCACAGCCGGCCTCACCATCGAAGCAGCGAACCTCGCGGCCGATGCGCAGGGCCCGAGGGTGGTTGAGCGTGCGGCCGGGGGCCTCGAACTCCATCCAATCGTCCCGCGCGGGATCCCCGCCGCCGCGACCATCGCCGCGGCCGGATAGGCTGCGCGCAGCGGGAGGAGCAGCAGCATTCAGCACCCCGAACGACCCCCAGCCGACATTGCACGGGAAACCGTAGGATCCCAGGAAACCCGAGGCGGGGCCGTCAAGCTAAACCGCCCAGACAACGGCCTCAATTCCTAGGCCGGTCGAATGGATTCGGGTACTCGATTGCCGTCCGAAAGGCCCCCTCCATCTCGGAAAAAGCGGCTTCGGTGTCCCAGATACCCGTCGATGCGATGATCTCGCGCTCGACCGTGTGATTGGCAAACAGGCTGATTTTCCCGTTCCCCGCCCCGATCACCCGGCGGGTCAGCCACCCCGACGCTGCGCTGGCCAGGTACAAGACGGGCGGCACGACGTTCTCCGGGGCCATCCGCGCGTTCGAGGGGTCGTATTGGTTCAGGGCCTTGCCCCCACCGATCCCCATGGTCATCCGGGTGGTCGCGATCGGCCCGATGCAGTTGGCCGTGACTCCGTACCGTCCGAGGGAGTTTGCGCACGACATCGTGAGGCCGACGATCCCCATCTTGGCGGCCGCGTAGTTGGGCTGGCTCGGCGCTCCGTACAGACCGGCCCCCGACGTGAAGTTGATGAGGCGGTACTCTCCACCCTTGTTCTCACGCCAATGGGCCGACGCATGACGGGTGGTGTTGAACGTCCCGTTCAGGTGCACGTCGATGACCGCGCTCCAGTCCGCCTCGGTCATGTTGAAGATCATCTTGTCGCGAACGATGCCCGCGCTGTTCACGAGGATGTCCATTCGGCCGAACGCGTCGACCGCGGACCGAATGAGCTGCTCCGACGCCGCGTAGTCCGTGACGTCGGTGTGGTCCGCCCGGGCGACCCCTCCCGCGTCTCGGATCCGCGCGGCCACCTCATCCGCGGGCCCCTGGTCCACACCGTTGCCGTCCATCCCGACGCCGAGGTCGCTCACGACGACGCTCGCCCCCTCGGCCGCCAATCCCTCGGCGACGGCGGCACCAATTCCGCGTCCCGCTCCCGTTACGATCGCCACCCGCCCGTCCAGTCGTCCCATGGACGAAAACGTAGCCCACGCCTCCCCGTCCGGCCACGACCGCCCCCCTGCGACTCGGCCCGCCCGACGGCGAGACGCGAGCTGATGTGCACGACCGGGGCACGGGGGGGGGCTGTCGGCCGAAATCAGTCGAAGCTCCCAGTGCCGCCTCAGACCTGCAGGATGGTGGGGCCCCATTAAAGGCCCGGTCGCCAGCGCCCGAAAAACCTTCGTGACCGTTTTGCGCCTGCATTCATGGATCCTCGCCCTCGGCGTTGCGATCGCGATCGCGATCGCGCCGGCAGCTGAGGCCGAGGAGATTACAGAGGACATCGAAGCTGCGGGAGGAACCGCGCAGCGCAACCTCACCGCCAACCTGCCTCTGTTCAAGTCGATCGCCGGCGAGCGTCAGGACGAGCTTCCGCTCCCGGTCGGCGTGAACTTCGCCTACATGCACACCTGGGACAAGCTCGAGATCACGCGACTCGACGCGAGCCTGGGAGGTGCGACGATCCCAGTTCCTCCATCGGACTTGAGCGATGTCAAAGTGTCGACCGACAGCTTCACCGGCACAATCGACATCTGGATCCTGCCCTTCCTCGATCTGTACATGGTCGGTGGCTACAGCCAAGGCAACGCGGACATCACCGTCAGCATCCCGAATCTGCTTCCCCGACTCGACGTCGAAGTTCCCTACGAAGTGTGGACGTGGGGTGGCGGCGGCATCCTCACCGGCGGGTGGGACCGCTACATCGGCCTCGTGAACCTCACCTACACGGTGAGCAGCGTCGACGTGATCGACTCCAAGGTGGGCAGTCTGCTGGTGTCACCTCGAGTCGGCGTTCGCGCCGGCCACGACGGCATCGAGGGCGTCCTCATCGTCGGAGCGAACTACATGTCGATCTCTCAGAACGTCTTCGGCAGCTACGACCTCGGCCCGCTCGCGGTCGGATACGACCTCGACATCCGCGAGGCCGATGCGTGGAACGGCTCGATCGGGGTGAACATCGATTTCTGGAAACACCTGAACCTCCTCGTCGAGGGAGGTATCGGCACCCGCCGGTCCGTTCTAGCCTCGCTCATCGCGCGGTTCTGAGCCGCCGCCCCGGCGTGCTAGGGCGCTTGGGATGGCTGGGCCAGGAAGTCGCCCCACCCGGGCCCAACGCGCAGGTCTCGTCCTTCTCGGGCTCCTGCTTCCGCTGCTCCTCCTCGAGGTCGGCCTCCGCATCAGCGGGGCGTTCTGGACCCGGTCGCAGGACCGAGCGAACACCGCCCGGCTCGACGACGACGGCGCCATCCGCGTCCTGTGTCTCGGCGAGTCCACGACGGCCTACGGGTATCCGGCGGTCCTCGAGCGGATCCTGAACGAAGGACAGCCCGTACCTCCCTATCGCGTGTTCAACGAAGGCATCGCCGGAACTACGACCGACCAGATCCTCGAACGCCTCCCCGGCCTCCTCGATCGCTACGAGCCCGATGTCGTCGTCTCGATGATGGGGATTAACGACCCGAAGGACGCACCGGTCCGCGGTCTCGGCACGATGCTCTCGAGCCTGCGCGTGGTCGAGCTCTACCGGCTTCTGAGCGAACACCTCGGCGACCGCTGGTCGGGAATCGGCGGCGGTCCCGTCATGGCAGAGACTCCCGAGGCACCCGGCCTGCTCGCCGAAGCGGAGGACCGCCTCGGAGAGGGCGACCTTTCCGAGGCCCACGCTCTCGTCCGTCGAGCCACGGAAACCGCGCCGCGTTCCTACGACGCGTGGCGCCTGCGAATCCAGATCGAGGGCGCGCAGGGACTTCGCGACCGGAGCGCCCTTCTCGAGCCGGCGAACTCCGCTCTCGGCAAGCGACTCGCGGCGACACCAACCGACCTGGCCACGAGGCTCACCCTCGCCCGGCTCCATCTCGACGTTCGTGCCTACGACGAAACCCGCGCCCTCTTGCTCGATGCGCCTTCCCCCGCTCCGGAACATCAGCGATGGCGACGACTCCTCGCTGCCGCGTATGAGTTCCCTTCGCGCGAAGCAGCCCAACGTGCCGACTGGGACACAGCCGTGGCGGAGCTCGAAGCGGGGCTCGCCAAACTTCCGACCGACGCCACGCTGATCCGCGCCGAGTTCCGCGATCGCATCGCACGCAGCGAAGAGGCCCGCGGAGACTCGGCTGCAGCCGAACACCACACGACCGCCGCACGCGAGTTGCGCGGTCGGCTCGACCACTCGTTCACAGCGAGAAGCTACCGCACGCTCTACGACTCGCTTCGAGACCGCCGCGTGCAGCTCGTTGCCTCCCAGTACCCCGGCCGCTCGATCGACGAGGTGAAGGAGATGCTCGACGGTGCTCCGGACGTCGTCTTCGTGGACAACGCGGCTTCGTTCCGCGAGGCCATCGACCGTCATGGATTCTGGCGCGTCTACGAGGATGAGTTTGCAGGCGACTTCGGGCACATGACCGAGCTGGGCAAGGAGATCCTCGCCCGCCGCGTCGCCGACGGCGTTCGCGCCGCCGCGCCCCAGTCCTGAGCCCTCAACGATAGCAGGCCGCGTCGAGAGACGCGGCCTGCTGTCGTTGAATCCACGCCGAAGTCGAGAGGGGGGAGACCTGGCGCGGATCCATCGGGGGATGGAAGGGTGGGAAGGGAGGCGACTTACGGCGCGTCCTGGAGACCGCCGTTCGCGGAGTCCCAGTTGAACGTCTTGTCGCCATTGGTGTGGTCCGCAACAGCCGTGAAGAAGGTTCCGGCCGGTGTGACCGTGAGGTTCACGCCCGGGGATTGTGCGAACCCGGTGAGACTGGCCACGTCCGAGGTGTAGGCCGCGTTCGCTGCGACGTAGGCTTCCTGCGCCGTTGCCATGTTCCGGATGTCCGACGAAAAACGCGCGTTGAAGCCCTGGGCTCGGTAGGCCGAGAACTGCGAAATCGCGATTGCCGCGAGAATGCCGATGATGGCGACGAACACCAACAATTCGAGCAGCGTGCCAGCCGCCCCACGAATGACCCACTGCGTAAGCCGCGCCTGACTCACGAAGTCCGGATCGGCCCACGCCCGCGTGCCCCGTCGCGACCCAACGACTATGGAATCCTCAGACGGCCCGGACCCCCTCATGACCCTCTCCCTGGAAGAACGAGTCGAGCGCCTGCGTCAGCGGCTGCGCGACGAAACCGAGATAGGTGCGGGCGAAGCCAACGTCGTGGTCTCCCCGTATCGGATCTGCCCGATCGGGGCGCACGTCGACCATCAGGGCGGCCCCGTACTCGGCACGGCAATCGACGCCGGAACCCTCCTGGCATTCGCGCCGTCGGGGTCGTCGGCCTGCCGCCTCCAGAGCACCAACTTCGAGGGCCAGTACGAGACGGATCTGACGACGACCAAGAGCGCGCCGGAAGGCTGGGGCCGCTACTTCTGGGCGGCCGCCGCGACCCTAGGGACACGCACGCCCGCACCACTGCGCGGCATCGTCGGACGGGTCGAGGGCTCCCTGCCCGGCGGTGGGCTGAGTTCGTCGGCGTCGGTCGTACTGGCCTACCTCACGGCGATCGCCCATGAGAACGGGATCGAGCTCAGCCCTCAGGAGTTGGTGAACTTCGCGCGCCAGGCCGAGAACGAGTACGTGGGCGTGAAGTGCGGGATCCTCGACCCGGCCTGCATCGTGGCATCAAAGCGCGACCATCTCGTTTCGATCGACACCCTCCAGTGCGAGTTCGAACCGATCCCGGGGGAAAAGGCCGCTTCCCAGAGCACGTTCCTCGTCGCGTTCTCCGGGGTCGATCGCAATCTGCGCCATACCGGCTTCAACGACCGCGTCGATCAGTGCCACGAGGCCGCACGACACCTGGGGCAGCTATGCGGAAATGCGGCCGCGGAGAAGCTCGGCGACCACATCGACGCGGTATTCGAAGAGCATCTGGACGCCCTCCCCTCCACCCTGCAGAAGCGCGCACGGCACTTTTTCGAGGAGCGGCACCGAGTCCGAGCAGGCGTCGAAACGTGGCGTAACGGCGACCTCGAGGGATTCGGACGCCTCATGAGCGATTCGTGCCGGAGCTCGATCGAGAACTTCGAAGTCGGCTCTCCGGAGATCGGCGCCCTGCACGAGCTCATCTGCAGAACGCCCGGGGTCTACGGAGCGCGGTTCAGCGGTGCCGGGTTCGGCGGCTGTGTCGTGGGGCTCGTCGCCGCCGACCGCGCGCAGGAATGCCTCGAACGCATCGAACGCGAGTACCGCCGCCTCGCGCCCGAGCTCACCTCGGCGTACGTATTCCTCGCCCAAAGCCGCGACGGGCTGAACGTTCGATGAACATCCTCCTCCTCTGTGCGGGCTTCGGCACCCGCCTTGGTCCCGTCGCCAAGGGGCGACCCAAAGCCCTCCTCCCCATCGCGAAGAAACCGCTCGTCGAGCACCTCGTCGACCAGCTGGCGTCGACGGGTCTGGTCGACGACATCCACGTCGTCACGAACGCCCGCTTTGCCGACCAATTCGAAGAGTGGGCGACCAAGCTCCGAAACCGCGGACTGTCCGTCGTCGTCTCGAACGACGGCGCGACCGAGAATGAAAACCGACTTGGGGCCGTCGGCGACCTCGCCTTCGCCACCCACCGCAACGCTCTCCGCGGCCCCTTGCTCGTCGCGGCCGGCGACAATCTCTTCGACTTTCCCCTGGGCGACTTTCTTGGCGATCACGAGGCCAACCCGCGCACGCTCGTCGTCATGAAGCCCGAGTCCGACCCGGCGGCCCTTCGCCGTACCGGCGTCCCGGAGGTCGGGCCGGGAGGCCGCCTGCTGCGACTTCACGAAAAGCCGACCATCCCGCCGAGCCAGTACAGCTGCCCGGCGCTCTACATCTTCGAACCGCACGCGCTCACGCTACTCGACACGTTCCTCGCCGAAGCGCCGAACACGGATGCACCGGGCCATTTCATCTCATGGCTCGCAGAGCGCGACGCCGTGTTCACCCACGAGATGAAGGGCGACCGCCTCGACATAGGCGACCCCGAGGGATACCGCGCTGCGGAGGCGTGGCTCCTCTCGCGCAAACCCTAGTAGGGCCGCTCAGAGGAACGTGGTGTCGGTTTCCTGTCCGAGAAGAAGCCGACCCGTGAGTTCGTATGTGGTCGGTGCCACCATCATGTGCTGTGTCGCGACATGAACGTCGCGGAACACCCGCTGCAGTTTCGAGGCACGGTGCACCGACGAGCCGCCGCCCAACTCGTACATCCGGTCCACGGCCTCCGCCGCAGATCGAGTCGCCCACGTCGTGGCGAGCCGTAGATCGCGTTTGCGGTCGACGGGAATCGGTCCACCCGCGGCGGCCGCTTCCGACGCAGCCGCGACGGTCTCGAACAGGAACGCCCGCGCCGATCGTAGCCCCGCCTCCGCCTTCGCCACCTCACTCTGCGAGTGCGGCCGGTTCGCCAGGGGGCGAGTCGCTCCGGCCGGCGTCTTCGCACCCGCGAGGTCCACCAACTCGCGGATCGCGGAACGGGCCAGACCCATGGCGACACCGGCGATCCCGAGCGCGAGCAACGCAAAGTTCGGGAACTGATACAGTGGACGATCCAGCGGGCGATCGACCGAAAGAGCCACGGCCCGGCCGCCCGGCACGAACACATTCTCCATCGCGAAGTCCGTCGAGCCCGTGCCGCACAGCCCCGAGACGTCCCACGTATCGAAGAACGCAATGTCGACCGCCGGTGCGAGAAGCAGATGCGGAATCGGCGCTCCGCTCGGGGCGGCCACCATCGTCCCGTCTCGGATCACCCGACAGCCACCCATGACCCAGTCGGCGTTCTGCGAACCCGAGCCCCACTGCCATCGACCGTTCACCCGGAAGCCGTCGCCCTCGCCTACCGCCTCCCCTTGCGGCGCGAATACGCCGGCAAGAATTGTTTCCGGAGCGGCGAAGATGCATCGCGCTTCGGTTTCAGCCACGTACCCAAGCAGGCTCCCCGAGGTTGCGTAGATGAAGACACACCAGGCAGCGGACCCGTCGGCCTCCGCAAGAGCCTCTACAGTCTCCAACATCTGGGCGGGCGGTGCCTCGAGTCCACCGTAGGCCTCGGGGACCAGGAGTCGACAGAACCCCTCCTCCGCGAATCGGCGTGCCAGATCTTCGGGGAGCCGGCGGGCGGCTTCGATCTCGGCGGCACGGTCCCGCAGAATCGGGGCGAGTGAGCGAGCGGCAGCGACGGTATCCACGGATTCGATTCCATAGCGCCCATGAGCGGCTCGTACAAAGGTGTTAGAGGACCATCACACATGCCTTCTTCCGACACGACGGCGGGCTTCGCTCGCGAGATCCACGTCACAGTGGAACCGCGGCGCGCAATCGGCGAGCTCGTCGACGACTTCCACCACTTCCGCGCCACGATCGAACATGACGGCAGGACGATCACGTCCGTCACCGGCGAGGCGCTCCGAATCCCGTGGGAGACCTGTGGTGGTTCCGTGGAGCCGCTGCGCGGGCTCGTCGGTGCACCACTCAAAGGCTCGATCCGTGAGGTCGCTCGGTTGGCGCCGGCCAAGTTGCAGTGCACACACCTGTACGATGCCGCCTGCGTTGCGGCGGCGCGCGCGGGTCGGGGTGCGGCCTCGACCGTGTACAGGGCGATCGTCCCCGACCGCGTTGACGGGAAGACGCGCGCGACTCTGCACCGGGACGGCGAGCTCCTACTCGAGTGGGATCTCGATGGCTACGGCATCGCCGGACCCGCGCCGTTTGCGGACCAGGTTCTCGTGGGCGGCAACTTCGCGGCGTGGGCCGAGAGCACCTTCGAGGCGGAGATAAGCGAAGGCGTTCTACTCCTGAATCGGGCCTGCATCATCGCGAGTGGCCGCAGAATAGATCTCGATGATGCACCGCGCGCCATCGACGTGCCCGGAACGTCTCTGGGCGTGTGTCACACCTACTCGGCGGCACACGGCGAACGCTCACATCGAATCGTGGGATCGGCGCGCAACATCGCCCCGGCCGACGACGCGCGACGCGCAAGCCTCAACCCCACGCCGGCCGACATCCAGCACTTTCACAAGCGCCCCCGCTGAGACCGCTAGACTAAGCCGCGACAGACGGATGGTCCCCCCGCACGCGCCCGTGCATGGGGGACTCACCCAGACCGAGCAGCAAGCGAACGTCATCGAGCGGCAACGCGAGGAGATTCTCCCAATCCGTCGCGGGGAGCCAGGCCGCACGTCGACCTCGTTGGTACGAGGCCCACACGAAGCGGCGACCTTCGGCATCCAGCCCGATCAGCCCAAGCGCAATCAGAACACCGGTAGCGAGACTCGTCACCTGTCCCAGGCAGAAGGCCAACAGCGCCGTCTCGCCGCGGAGGTCGCAGTCATAGCCTGCGACCACGTGTTCGAGATCGTGCTGATCGCGCCGCCTCGCGAAGAATCGGGCGCGGCCCTCGTCGGCCCAGGGTTCGTCGCCGAGGTCCTCGGTGGCACCGCTCGCCTCTACCAATGCTTCTGCGGACAGGTCCTCACGCTCCACGAAGTCGAGGTACACACGGCCGAGACTTCCGTCCGGCATTTTCGCGAGCCACGTGCGGTCAACCAGGACCGAGAGGAGATCCCGTTCTTCGTCGACGACCCTCTGCCCGACACGACTCGCCCGGAAGCGTCGGAACCAACCCTCCTCGAAGGGGCCGTCGAGCGCATCGTAGAGCTCCAAGACCGGACCCGTGTTCTCCGGATCCTGCCAGATCCGGCGAAGAGCACTGACCGCATCGAGCGGACGAATCCATTGTGAGCGACCCACAGTTCCCTTGTGGTCATCTGATCCGATTCGCGCAAGTCCGATGTCCGAGGAATCAATGAAGAACCGTCAGCGGCGCGCATACAACCGCATCGCGACTCCGGATACGACACAGCCGAGCGCCGCGAACTGCAGAGTCGCCCCGATACCGATCAGCCCGGCCACCGCCCCCATCGCCAGGGACCCGATGGGCGTCAGGCCGCCCCAGGCGACCTGGAAGAGGCTCATCACGCGACCCCGGTTGTCGTCGTCCACGAGCTGCTGAATCAACGTCTGCAGACCCGTCATGACCGCGAAGTAGAAGTACCCGACGACGAACTGCGCGCCGAAAGCCATCCACGGCACGGTGCTCGACGCAAAGACCGCGAAGGCGAGCCCGTACAGCGCCAGACGGACCGCCGCCTTTGCGAGGGTCGGTCGCGGGTCACGACCCGTGACGAGCGCGCCCAGCATCGCGCCAAACGCCGTCGTCGCAACCAGCCACGGGAACAGGCCTTCGTCCCCAAGAACCCTGGCCGCGAACACGGGGAGCATCGCGATGTGGCCGATCCCGAAGACCGACAAGCACCCCGCCGTCGCGATCGCCGCGAGGGCCGGACGACGCTCCCGAGCGTGGTCCCACCCGTCGCGGATCCGCTCCAAGATGCCGCTCGTCTCGTCTTCGTCGATCTCATTCGAGACGCGCATCCGACTGACGAGCACGCCGGCAACCGCGGAAGCTCCGGCGAAGACCAAGAACCCGACCGCATAGCGGCCCGACGCGACGAGCGGCGCTGCGAGCAAGGGCCCCACGACACGGGTCAGGTTGTTCATCGCCGACTGCAGGGCCACCGCGCTTGCGAGATCCTCGCGGTGAACTGCGTTCGCCGCGATCGCCATGGTCGCCGGCCCCGCGAACGCGAAGGTCGACCCCATCCAGAATGCCAGGCCGAGCAACACCGCGGGAGTGATGAGCTCGTAAGAAGACAACCACCCCAGAATTCCCGAGACGACGACCACCATGGCGTAGCAGGTGAGGACGATTGTCTTGCGGTCGATGCGATCCGCGAGTGCCCCCGCGATCGGCGCCAATACGAGTGCGGGAATCAGCAGCGCAAACGTGAGCAATCCGACCTGGAACGGATCGCCGTGACTCAAGTCCACCATCAGCGCTTGGAGCGAGATGTGCGCAAGCCAAAAGCCCGTCTGGTTCACGACAAAGGCCGCGAACAACAGCTGGTAGTCTCGATGCCTCAGGGCGGCGAAGATCCCACTCTGAATCGGCTCGACGGTGTGAGGCGCCCGCGACGACGGTACGCCCATCGCTACCGAGTCCGCAGGGTTGAGCGCAGCCTCGCCCGGATTCGAACCCAGACTCTCCTCTGCGTGAGACTTGACCATGGTGAAGGTGATGTCGGCGGCACGCTCGAACGTCGAAAGCCGAGGCGCGTCGGATCCGCCCCCGCAGCGAACGCGCGGGCCATCAGCGACTCGACGTCTTTAGCAGCCGCGGTGCGCGACTTCACCCGAGGCGCGCATGAACTCCGCTACAGCAGACTCACAAGTTCCGACAGATCGCGGATGACCCACGTCGGCTCGGGACCGTCGTACTCGCGCAACGCACGTTCTTTGTCGCGCACCCGCCGCTCAACCCATACCGTTCGCATCCCCAAGCTGGAGGCGCCGCGAACGTCCGCGTCGAGGTTGTCGCCCACGTGCACGGTCTCTTCCGGCGTCGTGCCCAACGCCTCGAGTGCATGACGGAAGATCTCGGGACGCGGCTTTCGAATCCCGACGGTCTCCGACACCGTGAGCGCGGAGAAGTGTCTCTTGAGCTCCGCCGTTTCGAGGATGTCGAGTGCCGTCTCGGTGTGACTGAAGTTCGAACACAGGCCGAGGCGCCGGCTGCGAGCGAGCTCGGCGAGCACCTCGTCATGATGGGCCGGCGTCTCCGCGACATCCTGAATCTTGCCCATGTGCGCCCGCGTGAGGGCCTCCGGCAATCCGGCGTCATCCAACTCGAGCCGCTCCACGACGCGCGAGAACCGCAGGAGGGTCGGCAGCTCGATCCCCCGGTCAATATGGCTCTCCATGAGTTCGCGATCGGTCTCGCGGAGCGTTGCAAGGAAGTCGTCGAACGGAACGTCGTGGCCCCGCAGAGCGATCGCCTCGTGTTGAGAAAGAATCGTCGAGGGCATCGTCCGACCGCCAATCGCGGCCATCGGCAGACGAGAGAAGTGCAGGTCGACGAGGGTGTCGAAGAGATCGAAGAGAACTGCGCGAACGACCGTCATGGCTCAATCACGATCTTGCCCACAGCCCGGCGGTCCAACACGCGAGCCATCGCCTCTCCGGCGCGGTCGAGCGGGTAGCGGCCTCCGATGTACGGCCGCAGTCGACCCGCCTCGAGATACGCGCGCATCTCCGCCCGATTGCGCTCCGCCGCCGCAGCCTCCCGCGTGAGAAAGGACGCGATCTCGTAGCCCTTCACGATCACGCCCTTCAGAAGAACGAGGTTCAGGGGAATGCTCGGGATCTGCCCGCTGGCGAATCCGATCACGACGTAGCGCCCCCCGTAGCGCGTCGCACGGAGAGCTTCTTCCGCATACGCTCCCCCGACCGGGTCGATGACCGCATCGGCTCCGCCCCCGGTCAGCTCCTTCAAGCGCTCCTTCAGAGGCTCCACTCCGTAGACCACTCCCTCGTCCGCGCCGATGCTGCGCGCGACGGCGACCTTGGGCTCGGACGAGGCGCACGCGATCACCCGAGCACCCAGGAGCTTCCCGATCTGCACGGCCGCAGAACCCACGCCGCCCGCCGCCCCCAGGACAACAAGCGTCTGACCGGGCTCGATCGCCGCGGTGGTTCGCACGGCGTCGTAGGCTGTGGAGTACGCCGTCGGAAACGCAGCCGCTTGGGCAAAGTCCACGCAATCCGGAATGCGTTGCAGCCCGGCAGCGGGAACGGCCAATTTCTCCGCGTACGCCCCGGTGAATACGCTTCCGAAGACCCGGTCCCCCGGCGCCAGGCCCGAGACCGCCGCGCCGACGCCGCAGACGGTCCCGGCGAAATCGCTGCCCGGGGTGAATGGTGGATCGACGGAGATCTGGTAGCGATTCGCGACGATCAGAGCGTCCGGGAAGTTCACCGAGACGGCGCCAACGTCGACGAGGACTTCTTGCGCCGCCGGGACGGGCGCCGGGAGCTCCTCCAGATTGAGCGTACGCGGCGGCCCGTAGGCGTGACAGACAATCGCCTTCATCGGATACGCGTCTCGTGGTCTTGCCAATATCGATCGCGGAGAAGCCGCTTGTAGAGCTTCCCGCTCTCGGCACGAGGCAATTCGTCTGTGAAGTCGACGGAGCGCGGACACTTCACACCCGACAAGCGCGCGCGACACCAAGCGATCAATTCCCGTTCGAGCGCAGGACCCGCCTCGGCGCAGTCGAGGAGTTGGACGACCGCCTTTACCTCCTCACCGAACTCCTCGTTCGGTACGCCAATCACCGCGACATCCGCCACCTTGGGATGCGTGACGAGAAGGTTCTCGGCTTCCTGTGGATACACGTTCACCCCGCCGCTGATGATCATGTGTGCCTTGCGGTCGGTGAGGTAGAGATAGCCCTCCTCATCAACCCGGCCCACATCGCCCACGGTCGACCAGCCCTCCGTCGTGTAGCTGCGCGCCGTCTTGTCGGGGTCGTTGTGGTATTCGAAGCGCGCGCCGCCTTCGAAGTAGACGGTTCCGACCTCGCCGACGGGCAGCTCGGTACCGTCCTCCCCGACGATGCGGACCGCACAGTGCTGGGGGCGACCGACGGAACCACGATGCGCGAGCCACTCCTCGCTCGAAAGGCTCGTCGAGCCGTTCGCCTCCGTCGCGGCGTAGTACTCGTAGAGGATCGGCCCCCACCACTCGATCATCTCCTCTTTCACCGGCACCGGACACGGAGCAGCCGCGTGCACGGCGAGGCGGTGGCTCGAGAGATCGTATCGTCTCCGGACGTCGCCTGAGAGCCGCAGCAGCCGAACGAACATCGTCGGCACCCACTGACTCAACGTGACGTGATGGCAATCGATGAGCCGCAGGGCCTCCTCGGGATCGAACTTCTCCATGAGAACCGACGTGGCACCGATTCGCTGCATCGCCATCGTACAGCGGAGCGGCGCCGAGTGGTACAGCGGCGCGGGCGAGAGATAGACGTCGTCCGCGCTCACCTGCCAAAAGCCTTGGGTCAGCCCCAGCATCATCGGGTCCGCATCACCGATGGCCCGGTCGGGAAGCGGAACCCGAATGCCCTTCGGATGCCCCGTCGTGCCCGACGAGTAGAGCATGTCCTGCCCCTCGCATTCGTCCGGGATCGGCGTCGTGGGCCGGCCGGCAACGGCATTCTCGTAGCTCTCGAACCCGGGCACCGTGCCGCCGATCATCAGCCAGGTGTGCACGTGCGGCAGTCGAGCGACCAGCAGCTCGGCCACCCCGGCCAGCTCCCGCGAGGCAATCACCACCTCCGCACCACAATCGCGCACGATGTACTCGATCTCGTCCGCAGTCAGGTGGGTGCTCAACGGTGTGTAGTAAAGCCCCGAGCGCTGCGCCGCCCAGCACGGCTCGTGATAGTATCGATCGTTCACCTGTAGCATCGCGATCGCACCGCCACGCCTAACGCCGCGGTTCCGCAGGAGGTGCGCGCACTGATTCGACCGCTCGTCGAGCTGGCGATACGTAACGATCTCGCCAGAGCGCGCGAGAATATACGCAGGCTTGTCGGGCGTGGCGCGGGCATGAATTTTCGGATGCACGGCCGATACGTTTAGCACATGTCGAGACGCGCTTGCTGCGTCGGCGAATCGAGGGTGTAATCCCAGACGTGCCCGACCTTTTGCCGGCGAAATGCCGCCGCGCCTCGCCGCGCCCTCTCTCTGCATTCCTCCTTGGAACCGCGGCGCTGCTCGCCGTGGCCTGCGGCCCACCCGCGGCACCGCCGCGCGCCCCCACGGCCGAGGTCGAGGCCGAACGCCAGCGACAGTATCAGCAGGCCGCCGCGCACCTCCTCGGGCACATGGAACGGGTCTCACGCGTCGGTGCACGAATCACGGTTGCCGGCGCGCCGTTCTGCGGAGAGGACACCAAGCCGTACATCGGAATCCTCAGCGCCAGTCGCAGCAGCGTGGCGCGAAAGCTCGGGCAACACCAGGCCTGGAAAGAGGCCGGGGCCGCCATGCGCGAGGTGTGGCAGATCGAAGGCGGTCCCGAAGTGCTCGCCGTTCTACCCGACTCTCCCGCCTCCGAGGTCGGAATCCAGGTGGGCGACCACATCATCGACCTCAAAGCCCTGACCGACACACCGGGCTCCCCTCTCTGGCTCGAAGTCTCTCGCCACGGCAAGCCGATCCGCGAAAAGATTCCGTACGTGGCCGAGTGCGAGTACCCCGTCACCGCAACGGTCGGTGACATGGTGAACGCACACGTCTCCGGAGAGACGATCATCATCACTACCGGTCTGCTCCGGTTCGTCGAACGTGATGACGAGCTCGCCGTCGTGATCGGCCATGAGTTGGCGCATCGCATCCTCGGCCACCGTCGTTCGCGGCGGCGCAGTCGCGAACGAGCCGCCGACTACATTGGCGTATACCTGGCTGCCCGCGCCGGCTACGACCCGGCCGCCGCCGCGGACTTCGTCCGCCGGCTCGCTGCCGAGCATCCCGAACTCATCAGCGAACGCGCGTCGCCCGCCCACCCCGGCACACCGGGTCGCGTCGCCGCGCTCGATCGGGCCGTCGCCGAAATTCGGGAGAAGCAGCGACGCGGCGCCCCCCTCTTCCCGGAGACGATCGAAGGCCTCGACCCCGAGAAGGACGCTCGTTAGCGCGGGGCCGCGGCCTCGACGAAAATCGGTGAGGACCACGCGCGCTCTTCCACGTCGGCCAGACAATCGTCGACCGGCGGTCCGTGCTCGCCGCCGCCCGGGCACACCCGCCCCTTCACACAGACACCGTCCGTGTCTCGCTCACAGTTTAGCGGATCGCCGTTGACTGCAGGCGACAACTCCTGAATTGCACGCACGTAGTACACGGCCTCACGACCCGAGGCCGCGAACCCCGGGTCGTCGAACGAAACCCCGCAGCCCACGGGATCGCCCGGACAATCGAGCACCTTCCAGGGATCCTCGATCAGCGGACCCACGGCTTCGCCAGCTTCGACCTGCGGCCGGATCCGAACGACTTCGATTCGGGTGATCGCCCGACGTGTCTCACCGGGGTGGTGGCACTCCCCGAGACAGAGACGCTGAAGACGCTCCGGCGTCAGGCGCTCGGTCACGACGTCCGGACAACCGGGACGCTGCTCGAACGCACCCGCAGCGCGCACTTCAAAACTCGGCACGCCGGACACCTCGACCTCGGTGCCCATGGGCACCCGCTCTCCATCGGGCTGCACGAGATCGAACCACAAGAGAATCCGGTCGCCGGAGGTCCCGTAAACCTCGCGCCGGTCGAGAGCGTCGAAGATTGCGCCGCGGTCTCGTCCGCTCGAATGCACGGCGACGAGTCCGCCGGTGTAGTAGAAGGAAGAGCCCCGCGCGTCACGCCAATCGGATCCCATGGCCGCACCGTCCGTCATCCTCGTACGACCGAACTCCTTGTAGCCGGACCCACCCCGGGCGCGGTGGTTGTCACTCGACGCCATCAACCCGAACCGGAACCGTGTCGGAACTCCACCGTCGTCGAAGTTGCCGAGCGCCAGGCCATACTGCGCGCTCCCCTTCGGTCGGTAGTTGAATGCGGGCAAGAAAGCGTCCCGCAACTGTCCGCACTCGCCGAAATCCCCGATGCTGCTGTGCAGAACGGCACCCGTGGGGCTCAGGAACTCTCCCGTCGAGCCGCGAGCCCGCGCCGCGTCGACCTGGTACTGACACTCGGGACTTTTGGGATCCACGCACCGAGCGCGAACGATCTCTCCCGCCCTCCAGCAACAGGGCTCGAACGCCTCGGTCGGCTCGGGACAAACGAGCTTCGTGTCCTCGGTCACATGGGCGTCGGTTAGCTCCGCGAAGACCTCGGAGTTTCCATGCCCCGAGTAGACCTCGATCAAACGCTGCCGGGCCGGATCGTGGAGACCTCCGCCGAGTTGGTAGGCGAGATCCTGCCCCTTCGGATTCGTGATCCCCCACGCGAGGCCGTGCGGAATGACCAGTGCCGGGAAATCCCACTGATCGAGTTTCTCGAAGAGCACGGCGGGCGTCGCCGCCGTCTCGTAGCAATCGGGCGGCAAGTCGTGGACGTCGACTCCGTGCGCACACTCTTCACGCCTAAACGTAGCCAACGTCGCGCGATGAACGTCGGCGTACTCATCCCAACGATCGAGGTCGCCGAGCGACAGCCCGAGGCCCACCATCCCCCACACCAGATTCGCAGGCCCCGCCGACGCGATCGGTCGCAACGGCACTTCCTCTTCCTCGGTGCCGAGGACGACCACGTTCTTGTGTCCGAAGTGGGTGTCGGGAGTCATCCCGCCCTGCGACCATTCCCAACCAAGGAATGACACCAGGTCCGGATCACGCGGATCGCCCGCGACGCGATTGCAATTCCGGATCACTTCGCGAGTCTCCGCCCACTCCTTGGCCGTGAGGGATTCCGCGTGATCGTTGATGCTCCAGAAGTCGAGAGCAGAACAGAAGCGCGCGAAATCACAGGCGTCGGCAGGCGGATGCGCGCCCTCCCCGTGAAGCGCCGGGAGCCCCTGAGCCATCGCATCGGTCGAGTACGACGTGTGGACATGCAGATCGCCGAAGAGGATTTGCTTCCTGCCCGGCGCACCCAGAGCCGTCGCCGCTTCCGATCGCTCGGCTGTCCGCGAGGCGACCACCTCCGCGGGCAAGCGCTCGGTCGCGATCTCGCCCGGTCGCGGCCAGTCCGACCGACTCGCGTTCCAGTAAAACCCGGCGAGGACGGCCGAGACCACGAGCACCGCGAGCCCGAGGACACCGACGACGCCGTAGAGAAGAGTGCGGAGAAAGCGCTTCATCGCATCTCGGTCGGTAGGCCACGAGGTGACCGCGTGTCAATCCGGGCGCCGACCTGATCACCCTGGATCCGACGAAGTGGGTTGCGCTCGGCAACCCGGAGGGCAGCAAGGGCTCCAAGCGCGTCGATAAGGATGCGGCACGCAGCGGCATCAGGAAGTCCTCTTCAAGCCCGGGAACAACGGCGGGCTCCTCAAGATCATCGCGGCGGGCTCCAACTTCCCGTGGGAACTCGGCGGCCCCCACGACCCGGCCTGGATTTACTTCCGTGCGGAGGACAAGTGGTTCTGCGCCGAGGCCGGCCGTGTGCCTCCCGCAGGTCTGCGGCAACGCTGCGCTCGAACTCGGCGAGGAATACGACGACGGCAACCAGGCCGACGACGGTTGCGACACCGACTGCACCATCGGCGCCTGCGTCGGCCAGGAGACCTACCCCACCAAGTTCGAAGCGATTCAGGCAGTCGTCTTCGAAGGCTACGGCTGCACCTCGGTCATCTGCCACAACGCAAGCCCCAAGCAGGGACAGCTCGCCCTGACGTCCGCGAATGCCTATGCCGAGCTCTTGGACCAACCCTCGGCGATCGCACCGGTCGTCGATCTCGTGGAACCCGGCGAGTCGATCAGCAGCGTGCTGTGCCACAAGCTCGCGGCCGGAACGAATTCGGTGCTCCCGGCCTTCGATGACTCACCGCTACGAGCCGGGCGCGCACTTACACCCGAGCATCTCGAAACCGTCGTACTACTATAGAGGGATACTATAGAGGGACGTTGGTTAGTCGCGCCGAATTTGTTTAGTCGAGGGCGCGGTCGCCCTTAGTGCAGCGCCGTCGACATAGCCTAAACGCCTTGCCGCCGACGCTGCACTAGGCCACCGCGCCCTTCGTCTTCAGCTCGATGATCTTCTCCCAATCAAGCCCGATCTCCTGCAGGATGTCGTCCCCGTGCTCGTTGAAGTCCGGTCCGCGCCGGGTCGGCATGGGCTTCTCGTCGAACTGCACGGGCGTCGCTGCGAGTTCGAACGCCGTACCACCGCTCGTTTCCGCCCCGGCAACGTAGCCGTTCGCCCGCACCTGCGGGTCTTCCGCCAGCTCGAGCACGTTCTGCAACGGCGCCCATTGCCCCTTCAGCGTGAAGAACTTGTCCCGCCATTCCGCGAGGGTCTTCGTCGCGAGTGCGGCGACGACGATCTCCCGCGCCTCCGCGGCATTCTCGGTGAGATGCTCGTGCGTGTCGAAACGCGGATCCGCGGCGAGCTCCGGTCGGTCGATGTGGTTGCAGAAATCGGGCCAGTACTTGAACGCCTGAAGCATCGTGAGGTTCAGGTAGCGATCGTCCTTGGTGAGGAACGTCCCGACGAGCGGATTGCCGAACCCGAGGCCTGGCCCCTTGATCGGTGCGTGCTGCCACGCCTGCCCCATCTGCTGAGACAGCGCCATCGTCGCGCCCATGGCCCACGTGCCCATGCTGAGCAACGACACATCCACGACGGAGGGCTCGCCCGTTCGCTCACGCTTGAACAGCGCGGCGGAGATCCCGCCTGCGATCGTCATTGCCCCCATCGAGTCCCCGTAGGCGGGTCCCGGTTGCGTGATCGCGCCGCCGATATCGGGCGGCGTACATGACGCAGCGCTGCCGCCTCGACACCAGAAACCGGTCATGTCGTAGCCGCCGTGCTCCGCCTCCGGCCCCTTGGTTCCGTACGCGGACCCCCTCGCGTAGATGATCTTGGGGTTGTGCGCGCGAACGTCGTCGACATCGACCTTGAGCTTTCGCGCCACCCCGAGCGTCTTGTTCGTCAGGAAGACGTCGCAGGCTTTCACGAGCTCGTAGAGAACCTCGAGTCCTTCGGGAAGCGTGAGATCGAGCGCGATGCTCCGCTTGCCCCGATTCGAATGCTCGTAGAGGACATGGACGCCTTTGCCCAAATCCATGACCCCACTGCTGCCGAGCCCACGCATCGCGTCGCCGCGAGTGATGTGTTCGACCTTGATCACCTCCGCGCCCCACTCTGCCAAGACCGCCGACGCGGCCGGCACGAACGTGTGTTCGGCGACCTCGAGCACTTTGATTCCCTTCATCACGTCACTCACGATGTGACCTCCCTTTTCAACGGGGAGCCTACCCCGGTCCGAGCGCGCTGGGTAGGGCTTGGACGCGGATTGGATGTACCGACGCCTCCCCACCGACCCGGCCTTTCGGGGCTACCCCACCGCTCGAATCGGATCCGTTCTTCTGGGCGGGCTCGGCGTCGTTCTGATCGCGCTCGTCGGGGCGGCGATGGGCGTGGCTCGCGTGAGCAAGACCGTCGTCTGGAGCCTTTTGCCGCCGACGGCGATGTGGATGCTTTACGCCGTGCATGTCGGCAGACTTGGCTGGAAGGAGATCGCTCGGGCAGCCGCAGTCGCGATCGCGATTGCCGCGCCCTTCCTCCTCCTCCAGGTCGCGCGGACCGGCGAAGATCCGATGGGCCTCGGGATCTACCGACAATGGGTTGTCCAGGCCTGGGATCCGGGGCGCCAGAAGGCCATCCCAAGCTGGCCCCTGTTCGGGCTCGCACGCGACCTTCTCTCGTCCGGCCTCATGCGCTTGAGCAATCTCACACTGTTCCTACCCGACGCGCTCGCGCGTCCGTGGCTCATCCTCCTCGCGACCGGCTTGCCGATTGTGACGCTCGCCGCCCTGCGTACCGAGGGGCTCGCCCGCCGATTCGTTCTATGGTGGCTCGCCTCGGCCGCGTTCGCCGCCGGCAGCGTCGCCTACCATTCGCTGACTGTCGACTGGTCCCCGCAGGGGCGGTATCTGCTCTTGTACTTCGTGACGGCGACAGCCACGGCGGTCGTCGCACCGCTCGTCACCGGTCGCACGTGGAGTTGGCCGTGGTCGATCGGCTGGCTCGCGTGGCTGACGGTGGTCGCCAGCGAGCCCGAAGCGCTCCCGAGGCATCCGCCACTCCGCCGCATGGCACCCGAGCGACGCGATCCGGAAGTCCCATTCGAATCCGCCGCCCCACATGCTGACGCGGGAGGACTTCCGAAGAGGCTTCTCCCAACTCGCCCGTTACGGGCTCAGTTTCGACGCGTGGCTCTTCCACGCACAGATCGACGAACTCACCGCGCTCGCACGCCAGTCCGAGGAAACGACGATCGTGCTCGATCACGTCGGCGGGCGCAAGAACCGTGCGACCAGGATCACGAACAGCAGCATCGTAAAGAACCCGTTGCCCGCGACGTCGAAAAACAACGACCTCGTCGACGATCCCCGCCCGAACAACGTCACCATCCAACCCGGCTCGGTCACGAACAGCCAGGGCGTCATCCTCTCCGAGGATCCGCTCTCGGTGAACATCGGCTCTCTCGACCCCGGCGAGATCCCGATTCTATCCTTTGACGTGACGATCGACCCGTCGACGCCGCACCTCACCAACATCGTGAATCAGGGCACGGCAACGGGCACCGGCATCCCGCCAGAACCCGACAACAACAACATGGACGGAGCGGTGGTGGAGGCGCTCGAGAAGGGCGAGATTCCGCCGTTGCCCGAGCCGGCACCCGGCATGGGCGCCTGGACGCTTCTTCTGACAGCCCTCCTGCTGATGTGGCTCGGTGCTCGAACCGACTGGCGGCGATGGACCCCAACGCCTAACTAGAGACGAATGCCCGGACTCGACCGCTGGCTCGTGCGTGCAGCGGTAGCCTCGCTGCTACTCGCGATGGGCTGTGAGACCTCCTCGGATACGGAGGAATACACCCGCCCCCCCGCGACCGTCGAGGTCGTGACGTTGTCGCCGACGACGTTCGAAGAGGTCGCGAAGTTCACCGGAGCGTTGACCGCATCCGAGTCCGTGATGGTACGCCCCGAGACCACGGGCGTCGTCGAAACCATCGACGTCCAAGAGGGCGAGCATGTCAAAAAGGGAGACCTGCTCTTTGGGCTTCGAAGCATCGAACAGCGCGCGCGTCTCGACGAGGCCGTTGCGGTACGTGACCTCGCCCAGCGGGTCTACGACCGGGTGGAATCGCTCAAGGGCAACGAGGTCTTGTCGATCGAGGAACTCGACCGCGCCGGATCCGAACTGGCGCAGGCCACCGCCCGCCTCCAGATCGCCGAGATCGAGCTAGGCCGAACCCAGATCCGCGCACCGTTCGACGGCGTCCTCGGGCCGCGCCTGGTCTCGCCCGGAGACCGCGTGACCGGCGGCTCGATGTCTCGACGAGGAGACCAGACCGGCCTCCTGCAGATCGATGCAATCGACGAACTGAAGCTCAACTTCACGCTTCCCGAAGTCGCGGTGAACGCGGTCCGCATCGGCATCCCGCTGGAGATCAGTGTCGCGCCCTTCCAGGGCGAGCGCTTCCCCGGTGAGATCTACTTCGTCGCGCCGTCGCTCGACCCCCTCAATCGACGGCTGCTCATTCGCGCGCTCATCCCCAACGCCGAGCACCGCCTCCGCGCCGGGCTGTCGGCGACGGTCTACCTTCCCATGGGCGAGCAGAAGGGTGTCCTCCTGGCGCCCGAGTCCGCGATCGTCCACGACGTCGCGGGCACGTTCGTCTGGCGACAAGCCGAGGACGGGACGGCCGAGCGAGTCCCCGTCCGTCTCGGTGCGCGCGGGCGCGGCATGGTGGCGATCGCGAGCGGACTCGCCGACGGTGACGTCATCGTCTCGGCCGGCACCAACAAGGTCTCCCAGGGCAGCCCGCTCGAGACCGTGGAAGCGGAGACAGCCGAGAAGGCCGGCTCGTGAAGTTCTGGAACGTCTGCATCGACCGGCCCGTCCTCGCGACGGTGCTCTCGTTGGTCGTGATGCTGGTCGGCCTCGTGTCGCTCACGCGGCTTCAGAACCGCGAGTACCCCGACGTCGACCCTCCCCTCGTCTCGGTCACGACGGTTCTCCCCGGCGCGGCACCCGAGGTCATCGAGACCTCCGTCACCCAGCCCCTGGAAGACCAACTCGTCGGCATCTCGGGCGTGCGACACATCACCTCCGTGAGCTCCGAAGAGGTCTCGCGCATCACCGTCGAGTTCGAGCTCAGCCAGAACGTCGACCTCGCGGCAAACGACGTCCGTGACCGGGTCGCGCGAGCGCGCCGCCTCCTGAACTCCGACGTCGAAGAACCGATCGTCTCCAAGCAGGATGCGGACGCCCAGCCGATCATGTGGTTCGCGCTCTCCGGCGAAGATCACGACCAGATCTACATCTCTACCGTCGCCGAGTCGCAAATTCGCGACCGGCTGAGCAAACTGCCCGGCGTCTCGTCCGTCATTCTCGGCGGCGAGCGCCGAATGTCGATGCGGGTGTGGATCGACAACGTAAAGCTCACCGGACACCTGCTCACAGTCTCCGAAGTGGCTGCGGCGCTGCGACGTCAGAACGTCGACATCCCGTCGGGACGCGTCGAGGGGGACCAGACCGAGTTCTCAGTCCGCACACTCGGTGAGCTCAAAACCCCCGAAGAGTACGGCGCCCTGATCATCGCCGAGGTGAACGAGGGGTTGATCCGCCTGCGGGACATCGCCCGCGTCGAGATCGGCCCAGAGACCGTCCGAAAGCTGGTTCACTTCAACCAGCTCCCGGCCGTCGGTCTCGGCGTCGTGAAGCAATCGAATGCCAACACGCTCGACGTCGCGAGAGCACTGAAGGCGGAGGTCGCGGCGATCCGGCCCACCCTGCCGCCGGGACTCGACCTCGAGATCGCCTTCGACTCCTCGATCTACGTCGAGCGCGCGCTCACCGACGTACGCCAGACGATCCTCGAAGCGATCATCCTGGTCGTCATCATCATCTTCCTGTTCCTGGGTTCGCTCCGTGCGACCGTCATTCCGGCTGCGGCCATCCCCGTGTCGATCATCGGTGCCTTCTCGGTTCTCTACTACCTCGATTTCTCGGTGAACACGCTCACGATGATGGGGCTCACGCTCGCGATCGGACTCGTCGTCGACGATGCGATCGTCGTCTTGGAGAACATCACGAGGTGGATCGAAGGCGGCACCGAACCCCGGCGCGCCGCGCACAAAGGAATGGACCAGATCGCGTTCGCGGTCATCGCCTCGACGATCTCGATCCTGGCGGTTTTCCTGCCTCTCGCGTTCCTGACGGACAAGACGGGTCGGCTCTTTCGAGAGTTCGGTATCACGGTCGCTGCGGCGGTCGCGATCTCGGGCTTCGTCGCGCTTACGCTCTCTCCGATGCTGTGCGCGCGCGTCCTGCGTCGGTCGCGCGACCAAGGGGGCTTCAAGAAGGCGTTCGCGAAGGGCGTCGAACGAATGGCCGCGCGGTACGAGATCGCCCTGCGGGCCGCTCTCGCCCACCGCTCCGTCGTTTTGATCGCCGGCATCGCCTGGGTCGGCCTCGGCCTGTTCGCTTTGAACACGATCTCCCGGGAGTTCATTCCCACAGCAGACCGGTCGGCCGTCGTGACGATCATGCAGGCGCCAGAAGGCTCCACGATCGATTACACGGCCCGGTACATGAACCAGGCCGAAGACATCCTCTTCGAAACACCCGAGGTCATGCGCAGCTTCGCCGTCGTCGCGCCCGGCCTGGGCGGTCCCGGGCGCGTCAGCGAAGCCGCGATGTTCACCAGCCTCGTCCCGTGGGAGGATCGCGACCGGGTCCAGCACGAGATCGTAGACGACCTCCGCGAGCGGATGCAGAAGATCCCGGGGCTCCAGGCCTTCCCGATCAATATCTCCGCCTTCGGCGGCAGCATGTCGTCCGCGGTGATCTCGCTCGTCGTCCAGGGCCCCGACGTGAACCAGCTGTCCACGTACGCGGATGAGATCGTGGAGCGGCTCTCCGAGGTCCCGGGACTCGTGAACGTGCGCGCCGACCTCGAAGTGAACAAGCCCCAGTTGGAGATCGACATCGATCGCAACCGCGCGAGCGACCTGGGCGTTTCGGTCCGGGAGATCGCGACCACGCTGCAGATCCTCGTCGGCGGCCTCGAACTCTCCGAGTTCAAGCTCGGCGGCGAGACCTACCAGGTCATCGGCCGGCTCGAAGCGACCGGACGGGCCTCGCCGCGAGATCTCTACCAGCTCAACATCCGCTCCGAGACCGGCGAGATGATCTCGCTCGCGTCCGTCGCCCGGATCCGCGAGGCCGTCACTCCCCGCGGCCTCCCCCACTTCGATCGTCAGCGCTCCGCCACAATCACGGCAAGCCTCCTCGACGGATACGGCCTTGGCAGCGCCCTGGACCAGGTCCGCGTCGTCGCAGACGAGGTGCTCCCGGCAGGTCAGGGTTACCAAGCCGTGTTCTCGGGCGAGTCCGAGGACTTCTACGAGTCAGGCAACGCGCTCTTCTTCGCCTACCTCCTCGCGATCGTGATCGTGTACCTCACCCTCGCCGCGCAGTTCGAGAGCTTCCTCGACCCGATTACGATCCTCGTCGCGGTCGCTCTCTCGTTCACCGGCGCACTCGTGACACTGATCGCCGTCGGCGAGACGCTGAACCTGTTCAGTCAGATCGGTCTCGTCATGCTCGTCGGCATCGTCACGAAGAACTCCATCCTGATCATCGAGTTCGCAAACCAGCTTCAGGAAAGCGGCCGCGACCTGCTGGAAGCGACCGTCGAGTCGGCGCGCACGCGGTTTCGCCCCATCTTAATGACCGCCACTTCGACGATCGTCGGGATTCTTCCCATCGCGCTCGGATTCGGAGCCGGCGGAGAAACGCGCGCCTCTCTCGGCGTCGCCGTCGCCGGCGGCATGTTGTTTTCCACGCTGCTCACGTTCTTCGTCGTCCCCGCAGTGCACCTGAGCCTCGCACGGTCACGACAAAAGGCACCGGTCGCTCCAACGATCCCCAACACCGTCCCTCCGCCGGCCTGACGACCCCCGACACCGCCGACGAGGATCTCACTTTGATTCGAGGTGCACTCCGACGAGCGGCGTCGCGACTGCCTGCGGTTTCGACCGGGCAGTGAGTCCGCGGACCACAGTCGTCAGCGCGCCCGGGACGGCGCGGCCAGGATTCGGCTGAGGAACCGCGCCGTTGCCGCCGCACGCTCGCGGAGCGGGTACCCCTCGGTATGAACCCAGCTCAGAAACATCGAGTACCACGTCCCCACGAACACCTCCGTGAGGGTTTCGACGTCTTCGTCCACGCGCACGTCGCCCGCGGCCCGACCGTCTTCGAGGAGCTTTCGGAACATCGCGCGCATTCGCCGGTCGTCGGCCTCGGCCGTCTCCGGGAAGGCCAGACTCATCATCGCCCTGAGCAACTCTCTCGCACGCGGGCCCTTCTCTTCCGCTCGTTCGGCCGCCGTCTCGAAGATCCAGACGAGATGTTCGCCGAACGAGCCGCGGCGCCCCCAGGCCTCCTCGACGTCCTCGAAGAGTCCGATCAGCATCACATGCGAGAGCTCGCGCAGTAGGTCGATCTTGGCCGGGAAGTGATTGAAGAACGTCCCGTAGGCAATATCCGAGGCCCGCGCGATCTCCTCGACGGTCGTCGCCTCGTAGCCCTTGCTCTCGAACAGGCCCCTCGAGGCTTCTACGATCCGTTCGCGAACCTCGAGGCGCCGACGCTCTCGCCGAGTCGGCGGAGCCTCGGCGAGAGCGCTCACGCGGCGCCCCGGATGTCAGCCAACTCCGGCCCGATCTCCGCTGCGAGCGGACCCAGCTTCTCGAGATCAAAGCCGTACGCGCGCGCCGCGTTCGTGCCGAGCAACTTGCGGATGTCGTCTTCGTCGTAGGAGCCAAGCGTTTTTTGCATCTCGGTCATGGTGTTGGGCCACGTACCCTCGAGGTGCGGATAGTCGGTCCCGTACATCATGCGATCGACCCCGATTCGGTGACGATCTTCACCCTCGTGGGGCGCGAGGAACGACGCACCGAGATGGCACTGGCGTGCGAAGTACTCGCTCGGCCGCAGAGACATCTTCTTCGTGAAGTGCGCGAAGATCGGGTTGTCCCATTTGTGCTCCATCATTCTGAGCGCACTCAGAATCCAGGAGCAGCCGGTCTCGGTCATGGTGAAACCGAGGCTCGGATAGCGCTCGAAGACGCCGGACCAAACCAGTGCACCGAAGGGGCGATGCGCCCACGTGTCGACCTCGTGAATGAACATCGCGGCGGCGACCGTGTCGTCTCCGTAGTCCGGCGTCCAACCCGAGTGCGAGTGAAGCGGCATCTCGAGTTCCGCGCATACCGCCCAGAGCGGCTCGTAGCGACGGTGGTGATAGAACGGGTGGGCGCCGGTGCTCGTCGGCAGAAGAACTCCACCCCAGAGGCCCGACTTCTTCGCCCGCCGAACCTCCTCGATCGTGACGTCGATGTCATCGAGGTTGATCAAGGCGACACCGGCGTGGCGCCCCGGATGAACGTTGCAAAAATCGGCGAGCCAGCGATTGTACGCCTGAACCCCCGCGAGGTTCTGATCCGGGCGGATTTTGTGGCGATACTGCATGAGCCCCGCCCCGAATGGGGCCATCTGCGGGAAGATCACCTCCCCCACCACACCGTCGCCCTCCAGATCCTTCAGCCGGACGGCCGCGTCGAACTCGCCGCGCCGAGGCGCGAAGGGGCTCGTATCGTCCTGCAACATCGCCATGAGGACGTCATCACTCAGATCCGACTGGGGATTGAGAGCCTGGGAGAGCCAACCCGCCTCCCCGGTCTCTTCGGCGAAGGACGCGACAGCCTCCTGATCGAAGAACGTACCCGCTCGGGTGATCATCTCCCGCGCGTACTCCAGCCACCAAAGGTGTGCATCGTCGTGGAACCGCTTGGGCATGTAGTCGTCGTACCCGCCAGGATACGTCCCGGCGTGGCAGTCGGAGCTGATCATCAAGAATCGCGACATTGGATTCCTCCCGGCGGACCGCTCAGTCGAGGCCCAGGTGCTGAAGCTCGATCGGGCACTCTCCTCGCGCGAGCTTCTGGGCGCGCTCCGTGAGGGTGGCCTCCATGCTCTCGCGATCGATCATGATCACGAAGTCGCCCTTGCGGATTCCGTCGAGCGCGAACTGTGCGAGCTCGTCCAGGTCTTGCACCGGCAGGTCGAAACCGGCCTTCTTCGCGCCCTCCATGAACGCATCGAAGGTCGTCTCCTTGTGCGCGTCGTACGCGCGCTTGGGTGCGAGGTCGGCCGGCCGGTTCCGTTTAGTCGTCCAGATTCCCGTCGGCAGCATCCCCCCCGACGGATAGAAGATGGCTGCGTGCAACTTCGTCTCTCGCCCGACGAGTTGCGCCTCGAGGCATTCCGTCATGATCGAAACGGCGGCCTTGCTCGATGCATAGACGACCTGCTGTGCGAGCGGCGAGATGCCCCCGTCGCCGGACGACGTGTTCATCACGAGGCCCTTTTCGCCGGACTCGATCATGCGCGGCACAAAGGCCTGCACGCCGTGCGCCGTGCCGTGCACGTTCACGCTGTGCACCCACTGGAAATCCGAGGGCTCGGTGTCCCACAGGTTCAGGTTCGGTGCGGCGACTCCCGCGTTGTTGCACAGGATGTGACAGGCACCGTGCGTTGCGAATACCTTGTCGGCGAGCGCCTCGACCGACTCCGGCTTCGTAACGTCGGTCACGACCCCGAGGACATCGCTGCCCAGTTCGGCGCACGCTGCCGTGAGCGCGCCTTCTTCCACGTCGGCGATGACGACCTTCATGCCCTCGCCCAGGAACGCCTTCGCAAGCGCTTTGCCGATACCCGATGCTCCGCCCGTGACGACTGCGACCCGACCTTTGAAGTCCTTCATTCGGAAAACCTCCCCTATGGGTTGAGGTTATTCTTGTATTTCAGTCAAATTTAGATTGCAATCACTTTTTGACGCTGGTCAGGGCAATGGAGGGGTCGCGCCGGCAAGGCCCCGCTCGACGTCGGCGCCGGAGGGACTCTGGAAGACGCGCAGCCCGAACTCGGGTGCGATCGAGTAGATGTGGTCGAAAATGTCGGACTGAATGTCCTCGTACTGCGCCCAGACCGTCGTGCTGGTGAAGCAGTAGACCTCGACCGGAAGACCGTCGCTGGTCGGCTGCAGATGCCGCACGAGCAGCGTCATACCCTGACGAATGTGCCGGTGGTTGCGCAGATAGGCGTAGATGTACGCGCGGAACGTACCGACGTTCGTGAGGTGCCGACGATCCGCTACGCTCAGGTTGCCCTCGCCTGCGTTGTGCTCAGTGATCTCGCCGCGCTTCGCCTCGAGGTACGGGGCAAGGAGACCGAAGCCCGACAGCTTCTCCAACTCCGAATCGCTCAAGAAGTGGACCGTGCTGACGTCGACCTGGAAGGAACGCTTGATGCGCCGGCCACCGGCCTGCGACATTCCGCGCCAGTTCTTGAACGACTCCTGGATGAGGGAATACGTCGGGATTGTCGTGATCGTCTTGTCCCAGTTCTGCACCTTCACGGTGTAGAGGGCAATGTCGATCACGTCGCCATCAGCGCCGAACTTCGGCATCTCGATCCAGTCGCCGACGTGGAGCATGTCGTTGCCGGTGAGCTGGATGCTCGCAACGAGCGACAAGAGCGTGTCTCGAAACACGAGCAGCAACACCGCCGTCATCGCGCCGAGACCGGAGAGGAAGATCCACGGCGAACGATCCATCAGTACAGCGACGACGAGGAGCAGCGCCCCGAGGTAGAGGAAGACGCGCACGATCTGGATGTAGCCCTTAATCGGACGCGCAACGTTCTCGGGATCGCCAGAGTAGATCGAATTCGCCGCGGTCAGAACACCGCCGACCGAGCTGGCACCCACCGCGATCATCGCCCCGACCGCAACTCTCTGCAGAATGACGCCGAAAATGTGATCCACGCCCGGATAGATCGCCGCCGCGAAGAACGCCGCGAGCGCCGGCGGGAAGTACGCCAAGCGCCGGAAGACCTGCCCATCTTCCAGCGCGTCGTCCCACTTCGCTTCGGTCCGGTTGATCAGCCTCTGCACCAGCCGCAGGAGGATCCGGCTCGTCAGCCCGTAGACCAACAGGACCAGAACGACGAGGATCAGGCTCGATACGACCTCATGTGCGTATGGCGCCTTGTCGAGCCAACTGAGCCCGAGCCCTTCGAAGTCGATGCGGCCGTTCTTAATCACGCGCTACTTCGCGCCGTCGAAGTAGTCCATGAAGCCGGAGGGGAGATGTGGGCCGATCGCGAGCTGCTCGAGCACGCCGACACCCGTCCGCTTCCCACTGCGGGCGCGCACGACCTGCTGAATGTGCAGGTTCTCTAACCCCATCGGATCCACATCCGCGGCCTTGAACGACTCCGCCGCCATCGCGAGCTCACCCTTCCAGCGACCATGTCCCCATTCGGGGTGCATGTAGCCGATGCCCTTCATACGGAAGAGAAGCAGCGGCTCGAGCTCGATGATCTCTTCCTCACCACCCTCCGCAACGAGAGATATCTCCGCGGACTCGGCGCGACGTGTCCCCTTCTCCCATTTGATCTTCGTCTTTCCGCTGAGCATCTTGCGGACGCCGGGATCGACCGGCAGCGGGATGTCCTGCGGCGCGTCGTCGTACACCGGCGAAATGGCACCGTCGAAGTGCCAGGGGTTGCCCATCTTGTCTTCGAAGATCCCGAAATGGGTGCAGCGGTCTTCCCACTGAATCGGCGCCCAAGCGAAGTACACGCCGCCGCTCACGGTCGCCGGAGCGCCGCCGGCATCGGGCTCACCCACGGGACGAATTCCCCAAGACCGATCCTTGGTCCCGAACACGCGACTAGCATCCACCGCGAGGTCTTTTCCCTCGAAATGGATGTGACCTTGCCAGCGGCCGAACTGCGCAAACCGGGTCGCGTCCATCATCACCCGGGATCCCATGCGGCTCGTCTGACGCCCTTCCTCGATCGGTGAGGTACGCGGCGCGAAGGTGAGATCACATTCCACGCCGGTTTCGTTCTTCTCGAGTACGACTCGGCAGCGCTTCATCGGCTCGAGAACTTCGATCCGGAACGGCCCACACACCGTCGACGCTCGCTCGTCGGCCATTCGGGCCGATGCGTGAAAGGCGTACTGGACGCCCTCGTGGACGAGGCTCAGGCCGCAGTCGATGATCCCCCGGTGCGGATACGTGCCCATCCCGATTCCGAAGTAGAACTCACCATCGTCGGCGTAGCCGTTGAACCAGTACCGGTCGTAGACGTTCCGGTCGCTCGATGCGGGAACCGCCAGCGATTCGGCCGTCTGATGGATGGGATAGTCGTCGTAGATGGAGAGCATTGCCCCGGCTTTTAGCCGGTTCCCGAGGGTGGCTCCAGCCCGGCTCCCCTGCAACTCAAGCAGCCCGACAGCGACTCCCGCGCCCGGCCGGAATCAGGAAGAGGTCCCCGGACGGCCGAAGATCAAGACGAACCATCGAACGCACCCCGACGAGGCACGACAAGAGTGCCGATTAGAGAAGCCGCGAAGATTGGAGAACGTCCCTACCGTGTCACCTCAGTGCCCGGCCACCTCGGCGAGCAGCCGTGCCCGCTGAGCGTCGGAGATATCGTAGGCCCGGAACCTCGAAATCGGCAGGGGCCCGACCTCCGGACCAAGCTCCATCCATCTGGAATCCTGCGGGGCGTGGCGGGGCCACTGCGGGGCGCCCTCGTGATTCGGATCACCCGCAGGCGCGAAGGCGGCCCAATGCGAGCCCATCTGCTCCGCCAGCTCTGTGTCGTAGTCGTGTCGCGGGAACAGCGGTGGCTTGCAGTCGAAGACGAAGGGCATCTCGCTCCCGTGGTACCCACCCCCCTTGGTCTTTCCCCGAGGCGCGCACGTGAAGAAGTAGGGGTAGCCCGGATGCCGAGGAATGCGACGATGGCAACATGGCCTCCGACGACAGCTGCGACGAGTTCTGCGGAATCGAATCGCAGCGCGGCAACGGCACGATCGACCCGGACCAAGAGTGTGACGGCGACGGCTTCGGCACCTGCATCAGCAACATCTGCCGCTCCGATTGCGGCTGCGTGCAGCCGATCTTCCGCATGAACGGCGAGAGCGCCTGGTCGCAATCGATCGCGGCCGGCGACAAGTGGCTGTTGAAGTTCGTCATCAACTGACGGTCCGGGGGGACGTTGTCTAATCGCCGCCCTTTCGTCTGGACGTGACCAACTCGCCCCAGCAGGCCCAGGCGAGCAGAGCCAAACGGAAGGGTGGGGATTGAGCTACGTCCCCTCCACTAACCTACGCAGAGACAACCCCACCCCAAGCACCGCGCCGTCCGAGGACAAAGTCAGCCCATCAGGCAACTCGACGACAACGGCACCAGTTGCAGAGTCCCCGTCCAAGGACGCAAGCGCAACGACCGAAGCCTCCGAGAGAGCCCGGGACAGAGGCTCCACAGCGGCAACCCGCGGAGACGAAGCAAACAAAGGCATCAACTCCGCGTACTGGTCACGCCAGAGCGCAAGCAACGCGCGAATGGGCTTCTCCCGCGACCCGTCTCCCACGAGCAACCCATCCACATCCCGACTGAACCGCCGCGCGGTCGCACTCTCCGGCGCGGCCGCATCAGCAACGCGGTCGAGCGGCGTTTCCGTCGTGAGTGTCTCCCCAAACGAGCGGTGGCGCGTGTAGCTCTTCGACTCTTCGAGCACCGCGACGAGCGTTCGGAGTGCCGGCGGGACCGGGCCGCCCGCGATGTCCTCCAACATCGGCTCGCGGTACGCCACGTGACGGACGCCCAAGCCGTCGATCCGCTCGGAGAACGCATCGAGTCGGCGATACATGTCGTCGACATCGGCCGTGGACTCCGCAGGCGACCACAGCCGCTCGGCGATTGCGCCGGTGCGGGGCCAAATCCGCGAGTCGATCGTCTCCGCCGTCACCAACTCTGCCCACATCGCCGCCTCGCCACCGAAAATCCGGTACCGATCCTCAGGCGCGATGTCGGTTGCCTTCTGCAGGTCTGGCGGGGCCGTGCCGGGAACGTCGTGGCCGCCCGTCCGGCGCCCCGCGAACTCGGCCGACATCACGAGAGAGGAGAAGCCGCCGACGAACTCGTCTCCGTCTGCGGTCGCCTCGACCGCCATCTCGCCAATCGGGGAATCGGCCATCGCCTGGAGCACCCCATCCTCAAAGCGGACATCGCTCAGCGGCAGTACACCGCCGATGGCCAGCGCGCTGACGGCTTTCACGTCCTTGCCCTCGCCGTAGACGACCATGATGAGTTCCATCTCGCCGGCCGGAGTCTCCATCGTGACTTCCCAACTCTGCCACGGGCCGTCGGTCGGAATGATGACCGGCTCGGGGACCGCGAGCGGGTCGATGGCGTAGTGCGTCGACGCGTGGTTCTTGTGATCGAGGTAGTAGCCCTGCGACAGAACCGTCTCGTATCCGTCCTTCACCGCTTCGGCGAGAGAGCCCGGCGTCAACCACGCATGCACCACCGCGTCGCGCGGTAGGTCTTCGTGCCGGATCTCCTCCCAACCCATCATCCGCTTGCCGTGTCCGGAGAGGATGCCGTGTAGCCGCTGATTGAAGTGGGCCTGCAACGCCCTGTGGTCGGGGAGACCGTGCTCGCGTTGGTACGCTTGCACCCTCTCGTTCGCATCCCACAGATCGGCCTTCGCCTCGTCGCCGCCGATGTGCACGTAGGGGTCCGGGAAGATTCCGGCCATCTCGCCGAGAAACGAGTCGAGGAACGCGTAGACCTCGTCCCTCGTCGGGTCGAGCGCCACCGAGTGAATCCCGTAGCGATTGGCCTTCGTCCACGGTCCGGGCTCGATCGCGAGCTCCGGATACGCCTCCAACCACGACAGTGAGTGCCCCGGCAGATCGAACTCCGGCACGACGCGGATCCCGCGGTCGTGCGCATACGCGACGATCTCTCGGAGGTCGTCCTGCGTGAAGTAGTCTCCGCCCGATCCGACCTCGTGGAGGAGCGGATGCAGGGCGCTCTCGACGCGAAACGCCTGGTCCTCGGTCAGGTGGAGATGAAGAACGTTCAGCTTCGCCGCCTCCATCGCGTCGAGATTACGCAGAATCACGTCCTTCGGAATCCAGTGACGGCACGTGTCGATCATGAGACCACGCCAACGAAAGCGGGGTGCGTCACGGATACGGGCAGCAGGAACCTGCACGCCGTCCCGATCGTTCTCGACGAGCTGCACGAACGTCTGCATGCCGTGGATCGCGCCGACCGGAGACGCGGCGCGCAGACGGGCGCCCTCCGGGGTGATGTCCAGCGCGTACGACTCATCGATCCACACGGGATCAGACTCATCCGCCGCGACACCGACGTCGATGGTCAGCAGGGCCGCCCCACCCTCCTTCCCCGCGGCGCCTGGCAACCGCGTCCGCATCCGCTCGACCGCACGCTCGAGCCGCGGCTCGGTGTGGCCACCGAACTCGACCGTGAGTCCGTCGTCCAGATCCAGGTTGCCTTCGCGGAGGGCGAGATCCGTCGGGAGAGGCAGGACGGTGATGCGCTCGCGGTCGGCGGCGTCGATGAGCGGTGCGTCCGGGTTCAGATTCCACCAGACCCAACCGCCCATCACCGCAACCACCGCGACCACGGCGACGAGCAGTACGGGTCCTCGATTCACGGGCGCGACTCGATCGCCGCGCTACGCGGGACGCCAGTTTCCGTGGAAACCGGCGGGAACCCTGTGCGGCAGCTTCACCGTCGCGAGCGGGGCGTCCGCGAGATTCTGCGCATCCAGCACGACGAGGTCACTGCGGCGCTCCGCCCCTCGATACACGACGCTCAGAAGGAAACCATCACCTTCGGGTGCATCGTCCGTGCGCGGAACGAAGACCGGCTCGGAACTCGCCGCATGCTCCCCGAGATGGTGCACGTCGGAGCGGCCCGACTCGAGGTCGTAGCGCAGCAGATCCGACATTCCACGCATCGCATCGCCGGACCCCGCACAGAAGCCGAAGCGATTGCGCAGACCGGTGCGGCGCTCGTCCACCCGCGGGAACTCGACCTCGGCGTCGTCGAGCTGCTCGTAGCGAACCGTTTTCGCATCCAGATCGATGTGCCAGCGCGTGAGCGTGGAGGGGTTCCCTCCGGGAGGTGCTTCGCCCAGGGGGAACGTGACGAACTGCGACATCTCGGCCGTGATCTTCCGCCCGTCAGTGTGCGCATTCATCGGATGGAACACGAAGCTGGGATCGGCGTCGATCCACACGACGTCGTCGCTCGTGCCGTCTCGCGGCATCACGCCGACCTTCGTGCCGAGCTCGGGCTCCCACTTCAGCACACTCTCGCCCTTCGCCGCACGCTCGACACGCATCGTCGCGGGAAAGAGCGGGAAGATCACGTGCTCGGCAGTGGTGATGAAGTCATGCACCATCGCCGGGAACGGAACCTCGATCTCCTCGGTCCGAACGAGGCGCCCATCGGCCGACACGACGTAGTACGTGAGGAACGGAGCGAAGACGCTGTACCCGAAGCCGAGCATCTCGCCCGTGTCGGGATCGACCTTCGGATGCGCCGTGAAAATGCCCGGTGCGCGCCCCTCGCGAAGCTCCGTGCCCATCAGCTCGGCCACGTCCGGATCCATCGGCCGCGTCAGCTCCCCGTCGAAGTCGTGTACGCCTATCGTCTCGAGCGTCTCCGGATCGAGCTCGACCGGAGGAAGGCCGCCTTCAACCAACGACAACAGGCGACCTCCGTGCCATATCACATTCGTGTTCGACGGCCCGCCCGGGACCCCCTTCGTGCGAGGATCGCTCATCATCGGGTTGCTGAAGCCGCAGAACAGCGACTCGCCGGCGTCCCGCTCGAGATTGAACCGCGGCGTCCGCACCCAGCGGTTGCGGTAGTGACAGCGTCCGTCCTCGATCTTGAAGGCGTGCACCATCCCGTCGCCCGAGAACGGATGATACTCGTCGCGCGGCGCGTACTGCTGGTTCGGGCCGTTGCGATACAGGGTGCCCGCCAGCTCCTTCGGAAGCTCGCCGTCGATGACTAGATCGCGCGCCTCGCCCTCCATCGGCCAGGGTTCCCACGCACCGGTCAGAAAGGGATGGTTCGGAAAAGATAGACTCATGAGCTGCCTCCTGGACCGAATAGTAGCCAGGAAGCCCCTCCGGAACCAACTCGACCCCACCCGCAACGGATCCTATGCTCCGGAGGAACCATGAGCGTCGAAGTCAATGGGATCGCCCACATCCAGCTCACCGTGAACGATCCGGAGCGCTGCCTGCCCTTCTGGGAGAAACTCTGCCATTTCCTCGGGATGAAGAGCCTCATCCACGGGGACGGCGTGATCTACTGCATTGGCAGTCGCACCGGGCTCCTCGTGCGCGCCGCTCCGGCGGGCAAGCGAGACCGCACCTTCGACCAGGACCGCTCGGGAGTGCACCACTTCTGCTTCCGCGCCCGGAGTCGCGACGACGTCGACGCGATTCACCGGTTCCTGCAGGACGAGCTCGAAGCGCACATCGTGCATGCCCCCGAGGATGGACCGCAGTTCGCTCCGGGCTATTACTCGGTCCTCTTCGAGGATCCCGACGGGATCAGGGCCGAAGTGAATCACGTCCCGGGAAAGGGGCACTTCGGCGACGAGGGCCGGCTGGGTCCGGCCGGCCCCGGACCGGCCGATCGGTTCGGAGACGACGGCGTGACCGGCTCAGACGATTAGCCGCGCCTACACGGTCCGGGTGCACCGCACATATTGACCCGAGGGCCCCGAAAGCGGGATATTCGGGGCCCTCGGGGCTCCCATCCTGCCGCGACCACCACGAGCCCCCCTCGACGGACGCACGAACGAACCGCAGGAGAATGCACATGCACAACCACAAAATTCTCTTGCCGCTGATCGCGGCGATCGCCTTCCTCGTTCCGGCTCCTGCCCTCGCTCACCAGACCTCGCTGAAGGCGGTGTTCATCGCCGTTGCGGCGAGTGCGTCGCCGGTGAAGTTCGGGCCGAAGACCGCAGTGTCGATGAACCTCAGCTCCGGCAACGGCGGCACCATCAAGCTGAAGCTGAAGAAGGTTAGCGATGCCGCCGGCGGAAAGATCACGGCGGCCGGCAACAAGCTGCGCATGGACGTCATCGTGAACGGCGCCGCGCAGACCTGGCAGATTCCCTTCGACATCTCGAACGGCAAAGGGAAGATCAACAATCACCTGCTCGGCCTCGTGAAGCCCGACATCATTCAGATCGTCGACATGGCTCTCGAGGACTCCGGAGGCGTCGCCTTCGGCCACTTCGGGTTCACGAACGAAGCGGGCCCGAGCAAGGCGCTCGCCTCCGCGATGGTCCAGACGGAAGACGGCAGCTTCATTCGCCTCGCCGACACGCGGGACGCCGACGTCTCTCTCAAGGCGAAGCACGGGGCCGAACTGAAAGTCCGCTTCGACAAACTCCACGACACGCTGGGCAACGACATTAATGCCGCGGGGAACCGCCTCGAAGTGAAGACCATCGTAAACGGGACGCCGAAAACCGACAACTTCAGCTTCGACATCGTGAACGACAGCGGAGAGGTGGGCTTCAGCATCCCCGGCCTGAGCGCGGGCGACAAGGTGCGGATCATAAGCGTCGAAGGGTTCGACCCCGACAACAAGCGGTTCGCCGCCCTCGGCGTGCGCATCCAGAACCCACCGGCGCCGTAACGCATAAACCGCCCCGCGTCCCGCAGCTCGATCGGCCCGACTCCGAGACGTGGGCTGAGGTGCACGATCGGGGCACGGGAGGAGTGGAGCCGATGGCAGAGTTCGCAAAGGAAGAGATCCTCGAGGCACACAACCGGTTCCTCGACGTGCGCGGACGCGTCGTCGAGGGTGAGATCGGCTGGGACGCCATGGCCGATTTCTTCACCGAGGAGGCGACCTTCGTCGACCCGGCCTGGGGGCGCGTCGACGGACGCGACAACATCCGCGCGTTCTTCAAGAAGAGTATGCAGGGACTCGACGGCTGGTCCTTCCCGCACGAGTGGGAGGTGGTCGAGGGCAATCGCCTCGTCACCGGCTGGCAGAATCGACTTCCCGGCCGGCGACCAGACGGCGGCTACTGGCAGGCCCCGGGCATGTCGCGCCTGATCTACGCCGGAGACGGCAAGTTCTCTCTCGAGCACGACCTTCTGAACATGGCCCATGTCTTCGAGGTTATGAAGGAGAGCGGCTGGAAGCCTTCGGGCCCCATGAACGCGCCGCCCAAACAGCCCGTCCGCCTATGCGCGTGGGAGCCGTGAGCGCCGCTAAAACTCGTGTCGAGATGGACCGACGTCACAAAATCATTCGTTTTCGGCACCTGCGTCGGGCCACCGTGGTTTCTGCAGCGCTTCTCACCGGCTGTATCTCCGCGAACCCTGCGCCCGACCTTGCCCGCACGGCGGATCTCGCGAGCAATCGGACCGGCCTCGACGCGAACCTTGCTCAGATTTGGTCGGGCCCGTGGGAGGATCGATCCGGCGGATGGGACGGGCATGAAGCACTCGGCATCGACGCGGCCGTGCGCGGTGCGCTCCAGAACGACCCAGCCCTGCGCCGACACCTTGCGCTGGTCGCCGAGCGTCGAGCCGACCTCTCGCAGGCGTCGCTCCCGCCCAACCCGATCGTCGCGATGACGTTCGGAACCGCGCTCGACGGTATGGCGGGCGCCCCGTTCGCCGTGCAGGCGATTCAGCAACTCACGTGGCTCTGGACGATGAGCGACCGAATCGATGCGGCAGACGCTGTTCTCGACGGCGCGGTCTTTCGGGCGGCGCACCGGGTCGTCACCACGTCGGCGACCGTGCGCGTGACGTTCGCCCGCGCGATGTGCATGGAACGCCTCACGCAACTGAACGAGTCGTACGTCAAAACGACGAAGAGGACGCTCGGGAAGATCTCCGAGCTCCACGGCGACGGCGGCGCCTCCCAGGTCGACCTCGACCGGGCCCGGATGGACGCGAGCCGCGCGTCCGCAGACTACGTCAATGCGCTGCGCATGTACCGCTCGCTGCAGCTCGAACTCCTGCGTCTGATAGGACGCCCCGAAATCTCCACGGACTGGAAGATGGCGGGCAATCTCGCCGCGACGCTACGCTACGATCCCCCCACCGAAGAAGACATCGAGGCGCGCGCGACGACCGTCCGCCTGGATCTGGCTGCCGCCGCCCGCTTTCGCGACGCGGCCGACGCCGAAGCCAGCCTCGCCGGCTGGATGCGCTTCCCGCAGGTCAGCCTCGCCACGGGCTTCCGTCAGAACTTCAGCCGAAGACACGGATGGATGACGGGAGGGGCGCTGTCGATCCCGATCTTCGACGCCGGCTCGGCAGCGATCGCCCGTGCCGGTGCGCGGATCGATCAGGCCGAGCTCTCGATCGCCGAACTCCGTCAGGCCGCGATCACCCAAGCGCGGCTGGCCCTGAACGAGTGGCTGCGCGCGCGCGAGCAGACGAAGCTCTACGGGGAGACCCTGGTGGCGCCCGCAAAGCGCGTCGTCGCCTCGCTCCAGGACGCGGACGATTCGGGCGAGGCCTATGTCACGGCGCTCCTACTCGCGCAGCGACGAATGATCATGCTCGAACGCGCCCGGGTCCAGGAGATGTTGGCCGGCGCAACCGCGTGGGTGAAGCTCGAGACCGCGGTCGGTGGCTCCCTCCAGCTACCCCTGGAAGCGCCCGCCGCTCCGGCGTTCTGACACACCCTCTGGCGCTCTGCCCGTCCCGTCCGTACGAAGGAGTCCCATGACGACTTCGCCGACCGAGCAGACCTGGCTCGACCAACGGGATCTGGGCGGACTCCGCCATCGCCTTCTCACATGGGAGGGCGACGGCCCGCTCGTGCTGCTCGTACACGCCGCGAGCCTTTGCGCCGGCGCCTGGGCCCCGGTCGTATCGCGACTCTCTCCGGGCATGCAGGTCGTCGCGGTCGACCAGCGCGGCCACGGCGACACCGACGCGCCGGCCGGCTCCGAGGCCTACTCCTGGGAGCTGTTCGGCAACGACTTTGTGAGCATCGTCGAGTCCGTGACCAAGCGCTACGGGCGAGCTCCCGACCTCTGCGTGACCCACTCGTTCGCCGGCGACTGTGCCTTGGTCGGCCTGGCGAAGCGATCCGTGCCAATCGGCAAGATGATCCTGCTCGATCCGGTGCTCGCCGACGCCGAGGGCGCGACGGTAGGCGCCGAGCGACTCGCCAAAGGCACGATGCGTCTCGGCGAGCGGGAAGCAGGGGGCTTCAACTCCGCGGACGCGGTCGGCGAAGGTCTCGAACGCATCCTGCGTGCTCAGCTGGAGCGCGAAGGCCTCGACGCGGACGCCAAAGCGGCGTTCGCCGAGTTTGGAAGCGCCCCCGACGCCTCGGGGCGATATCGGCTGAAGTGCCGCCGCGAGAACGAGGCGGAGGTGTATCGAAACCGTCTCGCGATCGCGGACTACCTCGCAGACAAATTGGTCGATGCCGACGTCCAACTCGTCTTCTCGAGCCGCCGGCGCGCGAAGCCCGAGGACCAAGCCGCCGCTTACGCGCGCGACTGGGACGTCGCGCAGCGCGTCGTGAGCCGGTGCCGCGCGGGCGACGTTCACCGACTCGACACCGTCGGCCATTTCCTCGTCCTCGAGGCCCCCGACCTCGTCGCCGAGACGATCCGCGGGCTCGCCTGATGGCACCGTTCCGGGACCCACCCGCCGAGACCTTCGAAGCAATCGCCAACTTCCGGGATCTCGGGGGACACCAGACCACAACCGGCCGACGGCTGCGGCGCGGAGTCCTCTTCCGTAGCGGCCACCTCGGTCGCGCGACCGACGACGATGTGGCCGAACTGCAGCGACTCGGGATCCGCCGCGTCTTCGACTTCCGCACACAGGCGGACATCGCCGCCGACGGCGCCGACCGCCTTCCCAACGGCACGCAGCACGTACAGCTCCCGATGCCCGATCCCGCCGCCGGCGAGGACATCCGGACCCTCATCGCGAAGAACGCCACGGACGGCCTCGAAGAGATCTTCGGAAACGGCAGAGCGGAGAAGCTGATGACCCGCGGCGCCGCGCACATCGTACGTCATCGCCCCGAGCCCTACACCCGGTTCATGCACGGGCTCTGCGAGGCCGACGCCCTTCCCGCGCTCTTCCATTGCTCCGCCGGGAAGGACCGCGCCGGTTGGGCCGCCTCGGTGGTCCTCCTGGCCGTCGACGTCCCTGACGACGAGGTGATCGAGCAGTACCTCCTGAGCAATCTCGCCGCCGAGCGGCTTCGTCAGAACCTGACCGAGCGCGACGCGCGAACCTGGGGCGGCGTCCTGCAGCCCCTTCTCGAAGTTCGGCCCGAATACATCGAAGCCTCGTTCGAAGCGATGCGCGAGCGCTGGGGCGACTTCGACAGCTACCTCCGCGACGGCCTCGGCGTGAGCGAGGCCCAGCGCGACCAGCTCCGGGCGAAGCTTCTGGAGTAGCCGGAATCCGGTTTGCGTGGGGCGCGTCTTCGCGCCAGGGTCTGCGCAGCCATGGACGTACGCATCACCCACCTCCCCACGATCGAGATCCGCTTTCCGACGTCCGACTTCCTCGACGGGTCGGATGCCATGAATCCAGACCCCGACTACTCCGCTGCGTACGTCGTCGTCGAAGTCTGGAAGTACGCTCCGACCTTTCTCCCGAAGCGCAGGTCGAACTCGTCGACTTTCGGCACATCTCGGACGCAATCACGCCGCAGGAGGCGCTCGAGCGTCTCCGTGCGCTTGCGGACACCCGCTCCGAGCGCGAGACCGAGATCCTCGCGAACGGATACCCCGCTTACATCACGTCGGCGGGCTGGCTCGGCTACGACGACGACAAGATTCGAAGGCTTTGCCGCGAATCGCTGGCGGCCGGCTGGACGAGTTTCAAGATGAAGGTCGGCCAGGATGTCGAGGACGACCTGCGACGCGGCCGAATCGTGCGTGAAGAGATCGGCCCCGATCGGGATCTGATGGTCGACGCCAACCAGGTCTGGGACGTCGGCGAAGCGATGGATGACATGGCGGCACTAGCCGAACTCGACTTGCTCTGGATCGAGGAACCAACGAGCCCCGACGACATCCTCGGACACGCACGCATCCGTCGCGAGATCCACCCGGTTGGGGTGGCAACCGGTGAACACTGCCATAACCGCGTCATGTGGAAGCAGTTCTTCGAAGCTGACGCGATCGACTACGCGCAGATCGACGGCTGCCGACTCGCCAGATTGAACGAAGTCTTCGCCGTGTTGCTGATGGCCGCGAAGTACGGCGTCCCGGTTTGTCCCCACGCCGGCGGCGTCGGGCTCTGCGAGTACGTGCAACATTTCTCGATCCTCGACTACATCTGCGTGAGCGAGAGGCTCGAGGGCCGGATGACCGAGTACGCCGAGCATCTACACAAGCACTTCGTGCACCCCGCCGTCGTCCGCGACGGCCGCTACCGCGCGCCGGAGGCGCCGGGGTTCAACGTGAAGATCCGAGGGGACAGCGCGACACGCTACGCGTTCCCGAATGGGACGGCGTGGAAAGACCGTCCTTGACGCAGCCCTCCTTGAACACCCCGAGCCGATCGCTTCGCGCGGCGCCGTGGCTGCTCATCGCCCTCATCGTCGCCGCCTACGCGCCGACGTGGGACGCCGAGTTCGTGGTCTGGGACGACGACGATCACATCTACGAGAACCGGCACATCCTCGCCGAGGACGGCTACTGGGAAGCGTGGAAGGATTGGCGCGACCCCGCCTTCTACCCGATCACGTTCACGAGCTGGTACGTCGAGTGGCGCGTCGCCGATGGAGACCCCTGGCTCTTTCACGTGAACAACGTCGTCTTGCACGCGACGAACGCGATCCTTCTCGGATTGCTGCTCCGCGCCCTCGGACTCGGCTACGGCCTCGCGTGGACCATCGCCGGCGTCTGGGCGCTCCATCCTCAACAAGCGGCCAGCGTCGCCTGGCTGACCGAGCGGAAGAATCTGCTCTACGCGCTGTTCTATCTCGCGGCGATGCTGGCCTACGCGAGTTCCGTGACGCGGGAAGCCGGGGCCGCCACGCGCGGCTGGATCCTTTCTCTCGTTCTGGCGCTCGCCGCGCTGCTCAGCAAGGCCACCGCCGTCACTCTGCCAATCGCCATCGCACTCACCCACTGGGTCCGCGGCGCGAAATTCGACCGACGGGCTCTCGTGCGCATCGGTGCGTTCTTCGCACTCTCGATCGTGGTCGGACTGGTCCACGTTTCTCGAGAGGAAGTGACCCCTCTCCTGCCCTTCAGCACGCGGATGCTCGTCGCGGCACGCGCCGCCTGGTTCTACGTCGGCAAGTTCTTGTGGCCAACCGAGCTCGTGGCGGTCTATCCGAGATGGGCACTCGAGTCCGCACCGATCTGGGGCGGCGTATCCTTCGCCGCGCTCGGAGCGGCCGCGGCGATCGGACTCTGGCAGGCCCGACAAATTCCCGAGATCGCTTGGCTCGGTGTCGGAATGTACGCCGCCAACATTGCTCTCGTCATAGGCGTCGTCTGGTTTCCGTTCATGGGCTACTCGTTCGTGTCGGACCACCTCCTGTACGTGGCGGCCGCGGGACTCGCGCTGGTCTTCGGCCTCGTCGCGAATGCACTCCTCACTGCGGTCCGTGCCGGCGACGCCGTTCGAGTCACCATCGGGGGCGCGCTCTGGCTCTTCCTGGCCTTCCTCACCTGGCAGCAAACCGGGCTGTGGGAGAACACCGAGGCGCTGTGGACGCGGACCCTGGCCCTGAACCCGGAAAGTCGGCTCGCCCACAAAAACCTCGGCGTCTTCCTCATGGAGTCGGGACGGCCCGACGAGGCGCACGCCCACTTCGAGGCCACGCTCGCGCTCGAACCGAACGACGTCGAGGCGCTCCTCAACATGGGCGTCCTCGCCTCCGATCGCGGGGATTGGAACACCGCGATCCGCTACTACACCCGCACGATCGAGCGCGGCGCGTATCTGGCCATGGCGTTCAACAACCTCGGGATCGCCGCAACGCGCACCGGCAAGATCGACGCTGCGATCGGCTTCTACGAGCAATCCCTCGAGCACGACTCGGGCGATCCGCGGACGTGGATGAACCTCGGCGCGGCCCGGGCCGCGGCGGGAGACCTCGACGGCGCGATCGAGGACTACGAAACCGCGCTTCGCATGAACCCGAGGGGCGCGAAGGCGCACTACAACCTCGCAGTCGCACTCTACACGCGGAACCAACCCGAAGCGGCCGCGGAGCACTACGAACACGTCCTGGCGGTCGAACCGGCCGACGTCGACGCGCTTTACAACCTGGGCGTCATCCGGATGGACCTCAGGCAAACCGCCGAAGCCATAGCACGGTTCCGCGAGGTGCTCGCGGTGGACGCCACCCACCCCGAGGCCGCGCATAACCTTGGCGTGGTATTGCTCAACAGCGGCGACTCCGTCGCTGCCGAGGAGGCCTTCACCCGCGCCTACACCCTCGCCCCGGGCGACCCCGATACCGCTCGCATGCTGGCGATGATCCGGCAACGACGCGACGACGCGGGCGGCGCGATCGCAGTCCTCGAAGAAGCACTGGCTCGAGACCGCGAGCAGCCCCTACTCGCGAACCAGCTCGCGTGGCTGCGCGCGACGAGCGCGGATCCACAATGGCGCAACCCGCAGGAGGCCATCGCCTGGGCCAAGATCGGCGTCCTGGGCGGCGGCGGACACCCCTCCTATCTGGACACCTTGGCCGCGGCCCTCGCCGCCGCCGGCCGGTTCAGCGACGCAGAGGCCATGACTCGCGCGGCGATCGCGCGAACGCCGGAGCGCACACCCGCTGCCGTCGAACGCGAGCGGCGGCGCGCTCTCTACGCGATGGAGAAACCCTTCGCCGCTCAGTGATCCGTGAAGCGTTCGGGGACGGCTGGCTACGAGGGCGGTCGGTCGGCTAGCCTCTGGCTATGTCTGAGATGACGATTCACGAGGCCCTGTACACCACGCGCGCGATGCGTCGCGTGAAGAAGGATCCGATCCCCGAAGACGTCCAGGCCCGCATCCTCGATGCGGCGATCCGTGCGCCCTCGGGCGGCAACAGCCAGAACTGGCGCTTCCTGCTGGTCGATGACCCTGCCATCCGCGACCAACTCGCGCCCATCTACAAGGGCTGCATCGACATGCTCTGGAAGACCATCTACGCCGAGCGCGTCGCAGCCATGGAAGCGAGGCCCGACGATGCCGACAGCATCGAGATGCAAAAGGTGATGAAGTCGGCGAACTGGATGGCGAACCATTTCGCCGACTACCCGATCCTGCTGTTCGGCTTCGCGCAGGGCGATCCGACCGGCGGTTCGATCTTCCCCGCGATCTGGAGTGCCATGCTCGCAGCGCGCGCCGATGGCGTGGGCAGCACGATCACGAGCGTGATGATGTTTCAGATGGAGCAGGTCTTGAAGATCCTCGGTGTGCCCGCCGAGGACGGATGGGTCTTCGCCGCGTGCGTACCGATGGGATACCCGACGGGCCGCTGGGGCCTCGCCCGCCGACGCCCCGTCCACGAGGTCGCCTTCCGCAACCAATGGGGCACGCCGCTCGGCCTCGACATACCCGAGCCGCTCTGGGAAACGAAGAAGTAGACGCGGATCAGCCCGCGGCGTCAGCCCACTCGAGGTGGCCGCGCACTCGCGCGAGCCATTCCTCGGGATGGGTGTGCTGCGGGCTGTGATACGCGCCCTCGACCACTTCGAGGCGCGCGCCGGGGATGCCGCCCGCGAGCCGCTCGGACGTCGGCACGAAGAGAGCGTCGAGCCCGCCTACGAGGACCGTCGTCGGGCACTCGACTTCCCCGAGACGGCCAGACACCGACGCGCACTGAAAGACCTGCGGCAACAGGCCGATGAACGCCTCGCGGTCGAGTCCGGAAAGCCGTCGCTCCGTATCGCTCTCGACCCAGGCGGCGCCCTTGCACCTCGCGAAGAGTTCGCGCTCCGGCGTCCGCGCGACGGAGTCCACGACCGCACGCACTCCGAGCTCTCGCACCAGGTCTCCGAAGTTCTCCGGAGGAACGAGCCCCCTAGGCGCCTCGCTCGCGGTGTCCATCAAGATCAGCGAGCGCACGAGGTCGGGCCGGCGCAGAACGAGCCGGAGCGCGACCATTCCACCCATCGAGTGACCGAGAACGTCAGCCGGGCCATCCACGGTGGCCTCGAGAAATCCGATCAGGTCTTCGGTTAGTGCGTCGAGCGTGTAGTCCTCCGCACGTCCCGTATTCGTCGACCCACCATGTCCCCGGTGGTCCGCGGCAACCACGCGACGATCCTGTGCGAGTGACTCGAAGTGAGTCTCGAAATCCGTCCGAGCTCCAGTGAACCCGTGAACCAACAGAAGCGTGCGTGCGGCATCGCCATGCTCCTCCCACTCGATCTCGACGTCGCCCAGCTTCGTTCGGGTGCCTGCCATGCAGAATTCCTAGCACTCTGCCACGGCAGCGTCGCGAATTTCCTGTCCTACACCGGACATTGGGGTATGCTGAGGCCGGCCCGATGAATCCCCCCACCTCGCCCGATTCCACCCTGCGAGTGCTGCGCTGGTGGCTTCGCACGCTCAGCGTCGCGATCGCACTCGCCGCACTCGCCTACTCGGCGGCTGACGTGCGCCGGGGCGTGCTGCTCGCGCTGACAGTTCTCCTGGGGTTCCTGCCCTTCACGTACGCGCGACGGCGGCTTCATCAAGCGGTCGCGCCGCACCTCCGCCGACCGAACGGCGGCCCCGGTCTCTTGGTGGCTTGGACCGCCCTCGGGATCGCGTGCGACCTGCTAATGGTCTCTCAGCTCCTCCTCGCGCGCTCGCCCGACCCCAACCCGCTCCTCAACGCCTCTCCACTCGCCTGGATCGGCCCGGTCTGGTTCAGCGGGCACGCCCTTGTCTTGCTCGGCTTCGGCGGACTGGGCCTGGGACGACTCGCGGGCCGCACTTTCTCGCAACTACGGACACGACCCGTCGCAGACAACACCGCGCCCGCACTCTCGAGGCGCGGGTTTCTCCGACAGGCCAGCCTCGTCGGCGTCAGCGTCCCATTCGGTGTTTCTCTCTCCGGCGTAGGCACCTCCTACGACTTCCAGGTGGAACACCGCGACGCGCACCTCGAGCAATGGCCCGCCCGGCTCGACGGACTACGAGTTGCGCACCTCTCCGACATCCACGTCGGTGGCGCCATGAATCGCGAGAAACTGCTCCGCGTCGCGGAACTCACCAACGGAACCAAACCGGACCTGGTTCTCCACACCGGGGACTTCCTCACGCACCGTTCCGGAAACTTCGACGAGCCCTTGTACGAGGCTCTCGCTCAGATCGAAGCGCCGTACGGCCAATGGGCCTGTCTGGGCAACCACGACTACGACAACGCGCCGCGGTTCGTCCGCCGGCTCGCCGACTGCGGCGTCACGGCCTTGCGCAACGAAGCCGTGATGATCGACGTACGTGGTCAGCCCCTCGAGATCGCCGGGCTCGAGTACCTGTCCGCACGAATCGATCGCACCGTCGACTACAAACGAATCCTCGCGGAGTTCGGTCCGAGGACGGCGCCCCGCCTCCTCCTGAACCACGACCCACAGGGCTTCTCCGCTCTCCCGGACTCCTGCGCCGACCTCGTCCTCTCCGGCCACACACACGGTGGGCACATCGGCGTCCAACTGGGAGCGGACAGCGCACTCAGTGTCGTCGGTATGGTCGGCCTTCGGGATCAGGGCTTCTACGACCGCGGCGACATGCGCTTGTACGTCACCCGGTGCGTCGGCTTCTACGGCTACCCGATGCGGATCGGCATCCCGCCGGAGATCGCCCTACTGACACTGCGCCGCAAGACTTGAACAGGATCAGTTCAAACCGGCGAGATAGGCCATCAGGTCGCGGAGCTCGCTCGGAGGGAGCTCTACGGCGATCGGTGGCATCGCGCTCCCCCCCGTCGCCTGCTCGAAGCCCGACGCAATCGTCGCGTCCGGAACCAGGAGAGCCTCGAGAATCTCCGCGCGACTCGTTCGGTCCCCGAGTCCCGTCAGCTCCGGCCCCGTCGCGCCCCCTTCCCCGTCGACGGTGTGGCAGCGCTTACAATCGCCGGTGCCGTTGAAGACCGTCGCGCCGCGCTCGGCGTCGCCTCCGCGGAGAGCGATGCGGTACTTCGCGAGCGGGTCGGCCGGGTCGAGACCCGCCTCGTACCGAGCCAGCCCCGCCCGCAGCTCTTCGCTGTCACGACCGCGCGCGGCCTCGAGAACGTCGAGTTGCACGTCAGCCGGAAGATCCCCCTCATTCAGACGTTCGACGGCACGCGCGAGTCGAATGTCGGCCGCGCCGTTACCGCCTGCACCGAGCGAGGCCAGCATCGCGATCGAACGCTGACGCTCGAGAACCGGCGCCGCGTCTCCGAGTGTGTCGCTCTGTTCGATCGCACGATCGGGGTCGTGCACCGCGAGGACATCGCGCGCCTCTGCCCGAAGCGCTGGGTCCCGGCTGGCGAGACCGGCCGAGGTCGCGGCAGCGAGAGCGTCCCCGGACGGTCCGTCCGAACGGGCCGAGAGTGCCGCGAGGCTTGCGATCCGGATGCCGCTCTCTTCCTTCGCATCCGTGACGCGCCCCTCGAGTTCCGCGTCCGAGAGAGGAAGCCGTTCGTACGAGGACGCGACGTCGAGAGCCTGGCCTTCCAGATCCCCTTGGAGCAGAGTCGGCATGTGTCGATCCAGTGCGGGGTACACGACGGCGTCTTCCCGTGGATCCAGGGGGTGCCAGGTCCCGAGGACGGCATCACGCGGTGGCGGCGCCGTGAAGTGCCCGAGCGCCGCGAGCGCTTCGCTCCGCATACGTTCCGGGTTGGTCGGATCCGCCGCGTACGCCGCGAGCCGCTGTGCGGCCTCTGCCGTCCCCAGCCGGAGGTTCGCGTTCACGATGCGCCGGTGGAGCGCGTAGCTCGTCTGCGGATCGTCGTCCGCGTACGGGAGGTTCGTCCCGGCGAGCTCGGCCAACTCCAGTTCCGCGGCCTCGATCGAGAGGTCGTGAATCGCGCGGGTCGACTCCAGAACGAGCCGCGGGTCCGGGTCGTGGAGAAATCGCGCAAGCGCGGGATCCTCACTGCGCCGCATCGCCAGCAGGACGCCCATCCGAACCGCCGCCGACGAATCGTCCGCCGGACCATCGAGGGCTTCGCCGTCTCGCATATCGTGGAACGCGAGTGCAACGGCGTGACGCAGATAGATGTCCTTCCCGTCGTTCTCGCGTAGTAGATCCGCCAGCGCCGGGATCGCCTCGCGGTAGCGGAGTTTGCCGATCGAGATCGCAGCGAAGTAACGGACCCGCGCGCTCTCGTCGCGCAGGAACGGAACGAGGGCCGGAGCGAGCCACGTCGCTCGTGCCGTCCCGACGACCCGGACCGCCTGCGCGCGCATCTCTGCCTCGTCTCCGGCGAACGCATCCAGATTCTTCCACCCAGCGGACCGCAAGCCCTGTGCGCCGACTTGCCCGAGTCCCCAGATCGCGTGGAGGCGAGCGAGCAGGAGCGCGCCCCGGTCGCGCGCAACGGCCCCGAGCGTCGCGGCCGCCCGGCGCCGAACCAACTCGAACTGGGCCGGCATGCGTACGCGACGATCTTCGAAACCCAGAAGCGTCGCGAGTTCCGCGGCCGACCGATGCTCCATTCCGGCACGAACGATCTCGCCCATCTCTGCGATGCGGTCCTTCTGCGACGCCAACGTCTCGGCCTCCATCGCGAGCCGAAAGATCTCACCGCTACGCGGAGGGATCTGCGCGTACTGCGTGATGAGCGTCGAGCCATCGAGCGCAAACGCTAGATCCGTGGTGAGCAGGTTGCGCACGAACCACTCCGGCTCCGTCGCGCGGAAGCCTGCCCCCTCCTGCTCGACTTCGAAGGATCGAATGCCACTGCGCGACCGAATGTACGCGTAGTCGGCAGCGAGGAAGCTGTTCCGATAGCGCTCGGGCAGACCGAGACCGGGCGCGTGCGCGAACCCGGCCGGGCCCCGACCGATGAAGCGGAGGGGCGGAATGATGTACGCGGGCTGGCCCTCGTGCTGCGGGTACCAGAGCTTCTCCGCGTTCCACGGCCCCCGTTCGTACTCCAACTCCCGCAGAAGCTGGTACGGCATGGCCCAGCCCGAGTCGCCGCCTTCGACGACGTAGACGATCCGCGCCTCGTCGAGCGAATCGGAATTGTTGTCCGCCGTGAACAAGTTGCCGAAATCGTCGAAAGCGATCTCCTGCGGGTTCCGCAGACCCTGCGCAAAGAGTTCGAGGGCGGAGCCATCCGGATTCATCCGGAGGACCGCACCCCGGCCGCTGTCCATCTGGGGACGAACGGTGCTCCCGTCCGCCGCCTTCGCGTTGAATCCACGGTCCCCGATGGAGAAGTAGATCTTCCCGTCGGGTCCGAGAACCAGGCCATGCATGTCGTGGCCGTAGAACGCCCATCGCACGCCCCAGCCGGTACTGAGCACCTCTTTGCTATCCGGCAGTCCATCGCCGTCGTCGTCGTGCAGGCGCCAGACGTCGGGGATGTTGGTGTAGTAGACGTCATCGCCGTAGAGCAGCACACCCGACCCGATGCCGGCGGTCGGCCCGTTGAACGTCGCCACTTCGGTGCGCGTCTCGAGAACACCGTCCCCGTCTTGGTCCTCGAAGACGGCGACGGCGTCGGAAGCCTGCGTGAAGTACTCGGGCGGATAGCGGCCGGCAGCAACGGCGCGGTCGATCATCTTACGGCGGTCCTCGACAGACTGCATCGCGAGTTCTTCGTCCAAGCCGGCTTCGTCGAAGTCGCGGTTGTCGAGGACACCGTTGTCCATGCGACCCGAATGCGCAGCGAAGACACGCCCCTGCGAATCCACGTCGATCGCAACGATCGGATCGACGCCTGTGTCCTCACTGACCTGCGTGATGGTCATCCCCTGCGGCACCTCCGGCTCGCACGAGGTGAAGGTGCACTTCAGAATGTCACCGAACATCGACAGGACAGAGCCCGTAACCGCTACCGGGTTCTGCATGAACTGCGCGCACCCACCCAGGAGGAGGACGAGGGACAGGACCCCTGCCGTCGCCAGCCGCCTACTGCGCTGGGGAGAGGATTCCGGGAGCGGACCAGACATGCGCCCGCAACTATAGCAGCCGCTACCGGTGAGAGAACAATCCATGGCGGCCGAGGCTTCGCTCTGCCAGCATGCCCTCCCGATGCAGCTTCACCTCTCCGACGATCAGGAACTCCTCCGCAGCAGCTTCGCGCAGCTTCTCGCCGCCGAGTCCACGCCCGCCCGGGTCCGGGCGGCCGAGCCTGTCGGCTTCGATCCGGCCCTGTGGCGGCACCTCGCCGAGACGGACGCTCTCGGAATGCGCGTGGACACGGCGAAGGGCGGCGGTGGCCAGGGGCTCTTCGAGGCGACCCTCGTCGCCGAGGAGGTGGGCCGGCGCCTCGCCTCCGGGCCCATTCTCGAAGCGATCGTGGCCGCGGGCCTGCTCAGCGCCGTCGACGACCCGCGGGCGCGGGACTGGCTCGACCGCGTGCTGCGCGGCGACGCCATCGTGACGTTTGCCTTGCACGACACCACGGGCCGACCGCAGCTGGTGCCGGGCGGCGCGATTGCGGATGCAGCGCTCGGCCTGGACGGGGGCGAACTCGTTCTCGTACCGCTCGGGGACACGACCGCGCCCACCAATCTCGGCGCGGCGGCCCTCGCGGAAATCAACCTCTCGACCGAAGAGCGCATCGTGCTTCTCTGCGGCGACGCCGCCACGGACGCGCATGCCCGCGCGCGTGAGGAGTGGAAGCTCCTCACCGCGGCCGCACTCGGCGGGCTCGCACGCGAGGCGCTCGAGATCGCAGCGCGCTACGCGACGGAACGCATTCAGTTCGGTCGGCCGATCGGCGCGTTTCAAGGGATCGCGCACCCGCTCGCGGACTCCGCCGCCGAAGTGGAAGGAGTACGCGGCCTGGTGTCCAGAGCCATCTGGTCGATCGCGCACGACGAGCACCACGCCGCCGGGCTCATCTCCATGGCCTCCTGGTGGTCGGCCCACACGGCGACCGCGGCGGTCGCGCGCGCCCTGCATACTCACGGCGGCTACGGACTCTCGCTCGAATACGACATTCAGCTCTACCACCGGCGCGGAAAGGCGTGGGCCCTGCTCGCGGGCGACCCACAGGAAGAACTCGGGCGCGTCGCCGACCGGCTCTGGACGGAGGCCGACGTCCCCCTCCCGGACGCCGGAGCCGTCACCCTGGACTGGACGCTCGGACCCAAAGCCATCGAGTTCGGCGAGACCGCCGAGCGCTTCTTCGAAAGCACCCTGACGGACGACCTACGCGCAAAGGCACGCTACGGCTGGGAGGGGCACGACGTCGGGTTCCACAAGCAGCTCGCGGCCGCGGGACTGCTGTTCCCGGCGTGGCCCTCGCGGTACGGCGGGCAGGATCGGGACGCCTTTGAGATGAAGGCGCTGCAAGACGTGTTCACGAAGAACAAGTGGACACGAAACCCGATCGGCGTGACCAACATCGTGGGACGCAACCTCATGCGCTTCGGGACTGATGAGCTGAAGAACGAAGTGCTCCCGCGGCTCGCCTCTGGGGACGCCATCGTGAGCCTCGGCTACACCGAGCCCGGCTCCGGATCCGACGTCGCCGATGCCCGCACCCGCGCCGAGCGCGACGGCGACGGCTGGATCGTGAACGGCCAGAAGATGTTCACGAGTGGCGCCGACATCGCGCAGTACGTGTTCCTCCTCACACGGACCAACCCCGAGGCGGAGAAGAAGCACAAGGGCTTGACGCTGTTCCTCGTCCCAACGCATCTCCAGGGTCTCGAGATCCAACCGTTGCACACGCTCTCCGACGAGCGCACCAACATCACCTACTACGCCGACGTCCGCGTCCCCGACCGCTACCGCGTCGGAGAGGTCGATGGTGGCTGGGACGTGATGCGCTACGCGCTCCAACTCGAGCACGGAGCCGGGTTCCATCTGGAGCAGTGGGCAATGCTTGATGCAGCGCTCGAATGGGCCCGTACCGCACAAGGCAACGACGGAGTCGCTTTAGATGACGCGCGGGTTCGCGAGCGGCTCGCCCGCGTCGCCGTGCACGCCGAGGTCTCGTTCGTCCTCGGGAGACGCGCGCTGTGGGCCGGCGTCCAGGGCCTCGGAGACCACGCGGCCGGGCCCATGGCCAAGCTCTTCTCCGCCGAATCCTTCATCGGGGACGCGGCCGATCTCATGGACCTCACCGCCCCGCAGTCTCTGCTCACGTCGTCGGACGGGCCCGGATTCGTCGAAGCATCCTACCGGCTCGCCGCCGCGACGAGCATCTACGGCGGCACGAGCGAGATCATGCGAAGCATCATCGCCCAAGCGTCTCTCGGATTGCCTCGCAGCCGCAGCTGAAGGGCCCCGTAGCCGACGCCGCTGTATCTTACGGCGGAGCCGGCGGCAGGAACCCGAGGTCGAAGTCGTGGTTTCCGTCGACCCAGTAGTCGTTCGGATCGTACGCGAGGGTCTCGGGCGGGAAAAGCTGCGACAAGATCGTCGCTTCCGGGATGCACAGCCACTGTTCGAGCACCGTCCCGAAGACATCGCGGAAATCGGTCGGCCGGTACGGATTCGCCGGGTTCTGCGAGTAGGCCATGTTCCCGTGCGCATCGAGACCCGCCGGCGAGATGTCCGGATGGTTGCCGTAAAGGCCACCGATCACGTTGCCGCCCAAGAGCATCACCGGCCCGAGCGACCCGTGGTCAGTCCCGTTGCCGTTCTGCTTCACGCGCCGACCGAACTCACTCCACACGAGGATCACCGTATCGTCGGCGACGCCCATGTCACCCAGGTCCGCGTAGAAGAGCTCTATCGCGTCACTGAAGCCCTTGAGTAACTCGTAGTGGCGGCCCCCCGCATCTCCGCCGCCCTGGTTCGAATGCGTATCGAAGCCGTTGACCGAGACCTGGAAGTAGCGCGCGTCCATGCCCGGAACGCCGAGTGACACCCCGTACATCACCTTCGCAACCTCGCGGAGGTCGTGCGCCGGTGCAGTCCCGAGGATGTCATAAAGGGTGCCCCACGCGCCGCGATCGTTCACGTAGCTTTTGACGAACGCCTCTGTCGCCGCCAACGCGGAACCGCCCGTTGCGCCCGCATAGGCTTCCTGCGGCTGCCCAGAAGCCTGCGCCTCCGCGGCCTGCGCGGCGAAACACGCCCGCTTCGCAGCGGCGTCGCCGGGATGGTCCCGATCGTAGGGGAAGCCGAAGTCGTCGAGGCTCTCGAAGGCGAGGACATTCGTCACCGCCTGTTGGAACGACGGGGCCACGTTCGCGCCGATGTTCACGGCCGGAATGTCGGTCCCGAGATATCCGAGCTCGATGAGCGTGTTGCCGACCCACCCGTTGGCCGAGGGCGCCAACAGCACCGGATAGCCGGTCCGCCAGACCCGATTGGAGGCGTCGTGGGAAAGGCGCGCATGTGGGTAACCGCAGCCCTGGACGATCGCGCACTTGCCGGCGTCGTAGAGGTTCTTCACGCCTTCGAGCGCCGGGTTCAGACCCAGCTGAGCGCCGGTGTTCGCGTCAGAACCGATCGGCAAGAGCCCCGCTGTCGGCAAGCGGAGGCCGACGCGATTCAGTTCGTAGTCCGTACGCAGCGTCCCCGTGCCGTCGTCAATCGGCGTGACGGTGTTGAGCGCGTCGTTCCCGCCGTTCAGGTGGATCATGACGACGTTCTTGCCCGCCGCGGCCGCCGACGCGGCTTGCACCAAGGGGTTGCCGAGCCAGGAAGGGAGAAGGAGGCCACCAGAAGCGAGTCCGGTGCGCGTCAGAAATTAGCGCCTCGAGAGTGGCATTTCTTCGGACCTTCCTTCAGTGCACCTGGTACGCGGGGGATTGCAGAAGCAGCCCGAAGAGACCGCTCAACTTCCGGTCGACGAAGTCCGGATCCGTCAGATCCAGTGGCCCCCCAACTTCGGAAGTGAGGTAGTCGATGAAACCGTTGCGCTCGTTCGCGTTGAGTTGGTCCGTGATGCCGAGCACAGCGGTCGCCGCGTCGACGATCTCCCCCGGGTCGGTCAGGGTGTCGCCGACGAGTTCGGCGGCCCGCAAGCGGGTCGACTTCCCGCCGATTCGAGCCATCGAGACGTCACGCGCAAAGGCGCACCGCGCGAGAACCGAACCGGTCGTGAGCCACGAGTTCTCCCAATGCCATCCGAAAACGCTCGGCGGCTCCATCGGGCTCTGTCCCATCCGGGCCACGTGCTCGCGAAGCGTCAGGAAGTCCCCGCCCCAGAGCCGATTCTGCTTGGGCTTGATGTCGAGCATCCGCATGGTGCCGATCACGAAGTCCACAGGCCATTTGACCGACTTCTTCGTGGCCGGCCCGAAGGGCGCGGCGACACAAGCCTCGTAGAAGGCGTCGTGTGAGAGAATCGCGCGCAGAAGAGGCGCGATCTCGAACGTCACGTCGAAACCCGAGGCCGCGACAACGGCGTCGACGACGGGCTGGGCGACCACAGGATCGGCAAAGTCTCCGTGTCCGAAGCACTCGAGCAGCCGCTGCGCGATGCGGCGAGCGATCGTGTTCTCGCCGTCCGTGTCGGTGTGGTCGAAGAGGACGTCGACGACGCGGTCGATCTCGGGCTCGCCCTCGCCTAGGTCGTCAAAGGCGCGGCCTCCGACACCGAAGCCCCCGGCGTCGGTGAAGACTACCTTGGGGCCACGCGCGGGAAACTCCGCCACGTAGTCGTGCTGGGTCTCGTCGAAGTACCGTTTGTACTTGACCGGGATATACCGCCACCCGCTGAACGCGCGGGCGATCTGGACGATGTCGGATTGTCGATAGTTCTCGTTCCCGGCGAAGTCGTTCACGCCCACCGTAAAGAGCTCCATCAACTCGCGGGCGTAGTTCTCGTTGGGCTCGCTCTTGTGGTTCTGCTGCGTGTTGAGGAACTCGATCATGGCCACGTCACGGCCAATCTCCTTCACCATCTCCCTCATGTTTCCGGCGCAGTGATACCGCAGGAGACGGTTCTGCAGACTCATCAGCTTGGAGTCGCCGACGCCTGCGTTGTTCGTTGCGAAGTGGTCGTGCCAGAAGAGCACGAGTTTCTCCTGCAGACCGGGCGAGTTCCGCTTGAGGACCAGCTTCAGATAACGGTCCTGAACCTTGTGGAGGTCTTTGCCGCCGCCGGGCTTCCGCCGAGAGCGTTTGAAGTCGAGACGAAGATCCGCCGCCTCGCCTCTCGTGAGCCCCGTGTAGTCTGCGGTTTCGTCCGCAAGCACACCGAACCCCGTCCTGCGAAGAAAGTGCCGCGCCGCGGCCGCATCAAGGACTGTGTTCTCGCCGCCCATTGCCCGAGCCCCCCTACGACAGCGGTCCGTCCTCGCCTGCCGAGCGGCGTTCTCTCGATCGAGGGCCAAGAGTCCAAAGCTCGAAAAATTAGACAGAGAGCCTGTCGGAGAAATTTTGGTTTTTAATTGAAATCAAGAAATTGATGCGATGTCCACCCCGCGAGCCGAGCTATCGTCAAGCCTCAGTTGCCGCGAAGAACCGCATACATATTGAGCATGTATGCCGTGCACTTATTGGCGAATCGGCCATATGTAGAATTTTAGTGCAATGGAACTGATCACGTACGCCGTTCCTGTATTGGACATGCAACCGAGGCCGTGCGGTTAACAAAGGGCGATCGCGTCACTCTGGAGTCATGGCTCCGTGCGCCAACCACGCCCCACGAGCTGGCCGTTTGGGCGAAGATCCTTCTGGCGAGCGACGAAGGGGGAGCGGTTCGGCCCTTGGCGGAGCGCCTGGCTGTTTCTCCCGCTACCGTTTCGACGTGGCGGACGGTATCGGACCGAAGGCCTCGACGGATTGCGGACGCGTCATCGGACGGGACGCTCGAAGCAGATCACGTCGAGTAAGGAGCAGGCGGTGGTGGCTGCGCCAATGAAGCCGCCGAAGAACGCGACCCACTGGAGTGCACGACGGCTGGCCAAGAAAGTGGGGGTCGGCCACATGACCGTGCATCGGATCTGGAAGAAGTACGGACTCCAGCCGCATCGGGTTGAGACGTTCAAGTTCAGTACGGACCCGGACTTCGACACCAAGCTGGCCGACATCGTAGGGCTCTCCTCGCCCCCCCGGGGAGCGAGCGCTGGTCCTATGCGTGGACGAGAAGTCTCAGATTCAGGCCCTTGATCGCACCCAGCCCCTGCGGCCGATGCGCCGAGGACTTCCAGCTCGCATGACACACCACCACAAGCGCCCCAGGCCGACGACGCTGTTCGCCCCTGTGCAAATTGCCAGCGGGAAGGTGCACGGACATTGCTACCCGCGCTGCGAGCTACACCTCATCCTCGACAACTACGGGACGCACAAACATCCGAAGGTGAGAGAGTGGTTGGAGGCGCACCCGCGGATCCATTTTCATTTCATGCCGACGAGCAGCTCGTGGCTGAACCTGGCCGAGCGGTGGTTTAGGTTGATCATCTATCAAGCGATTCAAGGTGGCAGCTTCGACGGTGTGCCGCGCTTGATCCGGACGACCATGAGCTGCCTCCACGGCTGGAGCCGAGACGCAAAGCCCTTTCGTTGGCTGAAGACGCTCACAGAGAGCCCCCGCAGACTACGTCGCGTCACACAGATTTCGGGTACACGACACTAGGGCGCCTGCTCGATTCGCGTGTCGAACGGCCGACCTCCAGGCCGCCACGGCCCTCCGCTCCTTGACTTATGGAGCCCATGCGCCGAAACCTATCCGGATCAACCAGGAGACTTGTTTATTATGAAGCCAGCAATAGTAGTCGCATTCGTCTTGACTCTGGGCCTCGCCGCCTGCTCCTCGTCCGAAGAACCAAGCGCTACCGCAGCCGCAAAGCCGGCAGCGCCGGCCGCCGCTGCGGCCGACGGAGAAGCCGGAACCCAGGGCAGGATCATGGAGGCCTCGCAGCTCGCTTTCCAGCAGGCCGAAAAGGCCTGCGCGGGCTGCCCGAATCCGCAGGCCTGCCAAGAGGCACTCGGATCGGCGCTTCGCCTGACCACCCTCGCTCTGCAGAGCTACTCGGAGCCGACCGAGTCACTCGAAACGAGCCAGGCCCACGCCGAGCATCTGACGAAGCAATTCGACGGACTCGCGAAGCTCTCCAATGAATGCCTGAAGGACGAGGGCTGACCGCCCGAGTTGAACCCGTGGACTCCCCGTCTGTAGGGGGATGCCGATGGCGACCGATGAAGAACTGATCTCGGCCGACGATCACGTCAACCCGCCCGCGACCATGTACGCGGAACGGTTGCCGGCCAGATTTCGGGACCGCGCGCCTCGCGTCGAGTCACGCGGTGACAAGGAGATCCTTGTCTTCGAAGACACAGAGCGGCCGTTCGGCGCGCTTGAGAGCGCCGCTGGAGTCGACTCCAAGAACGTCCGGCTTCTCGCGAAGACCAAAGAGCAGGGCCGAAAGGGCGGCTGGGACCCCGACGCGCGCATCGAAGACATGGACTTCGACGGAGTGAGGGCCCAAGTCCTCTTCGGAAGTGGCTCGGGCGGCGGTGTCGCGATCCAATGCGCGGACCGAGAACTCCGAAAGGCGATGATGCGCGCCTACAACGATTGGATCTCGGAGTTCTGCAAGCCGTACTCCGACCGCCTGATCGGCATCGCGGAGCTCCCGATCTACGACATGGACTTCGCGCTCGAAGAAGCCGAGCGCTGCGCGAAGTTGGGCCTCCGGGGCGTCCTCCTCCCGGCGGTTCCCGCCTACGAGGAATCCCCGGCGAGCGACAAGCCCTACACCGACCCCTCGTACGAGCGCCTATGGGCGACCCTCGCCAACATGAATCTCCCGGTGCACTTCCACCTGGGCACCCGGCCGGTCACGCGCGGGCTTCGGCAAGAGATCATGGTGAACATCTCCGTGAACAAGTCGGCGATGTCCGAACCCATCGCGAGCTTCATCTTCTCCGGCGCCCTGCAGCGCCACCCGAATTTGAAGATCGTGTCGGTCGAGAGCGGCATCGGCTGGATGGCGTTCCTCGTCCCGTGGATGGACAGCGTCTGGAACAAGCACCGCTATCACACCCGGTCCGAGCTGACCGAGCCGCCGAGCCACTACTTCCATCGTCAGGTCTTCGGAACGTTCATCGACGACGAGATCGGCGTCCGGAACCGCGACGTCATCGGCGTCGAGAACATCCTGTGGTCGAGCGACTACCCGCACGTGAACAGCTCGTGGCCAACGTCGAGAGAGTACATCGAGCGCCACTTCGGCGACGTCCCCCCCGTCGAGCGCCGCAAGATGGTCTGCGAAAACACCGCACACCTCTACGACATTCCCGTCGGAAAGTAGGTCGCGGCGACGCACGACTCCTCCAGTCCGGGCTCGCCGCCGTCGGTCGTGGTCGTCGGAGCGAGCGCCGCGGGCCTGCTCGCCGGGATCTTCGCCGGTCGAGCCGGTGCCGAGGTGCTGCTCCTAGAGACGCGCCCGAAGCCCGGCGCAAAGATCCGCGTGAGCGGTGGCGGCCGCTGCAACCTCTTGCCGAGCGAAGCGGTCCCCGAGGACTTCCATACTGGGGGCGCGGCCCGAGCCATGCGGAACGTCCTGCTCTCGTGGCCTCTCCCCGAAGTCCGCGCCTTCTTCGAATCCGAGTTGGCGATCCCGCTCAAGGTCGAGGACACCGGAAAGGTGTTCCCGCGCAGCGAGCGGCCGCTCGACATTGTCGAAGCACTTCTGAGCGAGTGCAGCCGCCTGGGGGTCGAGCTCCGCACGAGCTCTCGTGTCTCGTCAGTGAAAACGACGCGGTCGGGCTTCGAAGTCGCCCTCGCAGACGCCGACCCGATTCGGGCAGACCGCGTGATCCTGGCGACGGGCGGGCTCTCCCTGCCCAAGACGGGCAGCGACGGCGGCGGCTACCGCCTCGCTCGCTCCCTCGGACACAAGCTCGCGCCGACGTTCCCGGTCCTCGTCCCGCTGACCACGGCGGACCGGGCGTGGCTCGCGCTCCCCGGCGTCTCCCTTCCCGTAACCCTCCGCGCGCGACGCGAGGGCAGCTTCGTCCATGAACGAACCGGGAGCTTCCTGTTCACACACCGCGGGTTCAGCGGGCCGGTCGTCCTCGACATCAGCCGCGCACTCACCAGCGCGCCCGCGAACGATGTCACCCTGGAAGCGCATTGGGGCGGCCCGACCACCGATTGGCCTGCACGGCTCCGCACACCGGGCCGGGTGACCGTGGGTTCGATCGTCCGCGAGGCCCTCCCCCGCCGCTTGGCGGACTTGCTCCTCGACCGGGCCGGCGTCCCACCCGAGAGTCGACTCGCCGAGCTCCCACGGGAGAACCGAAACATCCTCGAACGAGAACTGTCCGCATGCGTGCTCCCGATCGAGGGGAACGAGGGTTACCGGACCGCCGAGGCCACGGGCGGCGGGATTCCACTCGACGAACTGCGGACCAAGACACTCGAGAGCCGCAAGAACCCGGGTCTGCACTTCGCCGGCGAGATCATCGACGTCGACGGACGGATCGGTGGATACAACTTTCTGTGGGCCTTCGTTACGGGACGCCGGGCCGGCCAGGCCGCCGCACGCGACTTGCGGGAGCCACGGATGAACGGCTAGCCGCACTGCATGTCGATCGACCCGAGAACTCCCGTCCTCGTCGGCGCCGGCGCCGTCTCACAGCGAATCGAAGACCACGCCGTGGCCCGCGAGCCTATCGAGCTCATGATAGAAGCGCTCGAGCGTGCCGCCGACGATGCGGGCAACCGCGCACTCCTCGAGCGCGCGAGCATCGTGCGAGTGCCCAAGGGTTTTCCGCCATACTCCGACCCGGGACGGCTCATCGCGGGCCGGTTCGGCGCCAAAGCGAAGACCGAATTCGCGGAAATTGGAATCCTGCAGACGACGCTGTTCGGACGAAGCGCGCGCGCGATTGCCGCCGGCGACGAGGATATCGCCCTGGTCGTCGGAGGCGAGGGGAAGTTCCGAGCGCTGCGTGCGCAGATCGCCGGCGTCGAGCCGACCTACACCGACCAGCACGGTGCGCAGCCCGACGAGTTCCTCGCACCGCACGAAGAAATCATGAACGAGCCCGAACTTGTCCACGGCCTGGCCATGCCGGTGAACCAGTACGCCCTGATCGACAACGCACTTCGCTACGCGGAACGAAAGACGATCCCAGAGCACATCCGCGAGATCGCGGAGATGTGGGCAGGCATGAGTGAGGTCGCGGCGAACAATCCCGACGCCTGGGTCCGCGAGGCGCTCACCCCAGACCAGATCGCCACGCCGGACGCGAAGAACCGCATGCTCGCCTTCCCTTACACGAAGCGACACAACTCGCAGTGGAACGTGGACCAGGCAGCCGGCTTGATCCTATGCTCCGTGCAGGTCGCACGCGATCTCGGCATCGCCGAGGACCGCTGGCTCTACCCGCGCGCCGTCGCGGACGCGAACCACATGGTCCCGCTCTGCGAGCGCGCGGAACTGCATCGTTCCCACGGTTTTCGGATCGCAGCGGCACGTGCCTTCGAAACCGCCGGACTGAGAGTCACCGACGTGAAACACCGGGAACTGTACAGCTGCTTCCCCGCTGCCGTGCGCGCCCAGATCCGCGAAATCGGGATCGATCCCGCCCTCCCCGTCACTGTCACCGGCGGGATGGCCTTCGGTGGCGGCCCGCTGAACAATTTCGTGCTGCAGGCAATGGTGAAGATGGCGAACATCCTGCGCGCCTCTCCCGGAGACGCGGGGCTCGTCACCGCCGTGAGCGGTCTCCTAACCAAGCAAGGCGTGAGTCTGTGGTCCACCGACCCCGGCGACCGACCCTTCGAGTTCTCCGACGTCAGTGCCGCGGTCGAAAAGGACCTCGAACGCATCCCCTCGCGGAGCGAGTACACCGGAACGGCCACCATCGCGTCGGCGACGGTGCTCTACGAACCGACGGGACCGCGCGCCGCGTTCATCTGCGACACACCAGACGGCAAGCGAACGATCGCATCCACACCGGAGGAGGCGATCACCACGATCGTTGCGGAGAACGAAGTCTGTGGCCGGACACTCGACCTGGCCCCCGGACACGTCGCGTTCGTTTAGACGCCTGACCCGAGATGGATCGCGGCGGCCCTAGCATCTAGGCTCCGCTAGCTCGTGCCTGCCGGCGTGAGGAAAATCGGCGAGGACCAGGCGCGTTCTTCCACCTCGGCGAGACAATCGTCGGCGACCGGCGTGCGCTCGTCTCCGTAACAGGGGCGCACGCGCACGCACTCCCCGTCCTCCCACTCGCAGCGAAGGCCCGCGCCGTTCACCGCTTCGGTCGGCTCTTGAATGGCGCGCACGTAGTAGAGCGCCTCGCGATTCGCCGTGCCGAACTCGGGGTCATCGAACTCCACCGCGCAACCACCCGGATCGCCCGAGCACGGCAGGCGGCGCCAGGGATCCTCGATCAGAGCTTCCAAGGGTTCGTCCGGGGAGACCTGTGGGCGAATCCGTACGACCTCGATGCGCGTGATCGGTCTCCGCTCGTCGCCGGGGTTGTAACACTCGCCCAGGCACAACCGTTCGATGTCCCCCTCGGAGAGCGTCTCCTCCACCCATGTCGGACATCCCGGCTTCTGGGCAAACGCCCCGGCCGCGCTCACACGAAAACGGGGCACGCCCGCGAAGTCGTCGACCTCGCCGCCCATCGGCACCGAACCGCCCGGCCCGTTCAACAGATCGAACGACAGGAGAATGCGGTCTCCGGACGTGGCGTAGACCTCGCGCCGTTCCAGCGCATCGAAGATCGAGTCGCGATCACGGGCGTCGGCATGCACGGCGACGATCCCGCCGGTCGTGAGATACGAGGCGCCCCGTTCCGTGTACCGGCGACTCGCGAGCGGGAGATTCGCCACGTTGATCTTCTCGGTCGCCGCAATCGGCTCGCGCGTATCTCCTACTAGACGCTTGGCCAGGCCCTGAGGGCCGCGGCCTTCGGTCAGGCCGTGACGCCCGACCTCCTTGAAACCGTTTCCGCCCCTCGAACCGTGCGTGTCACTCGACCCGATCATCCCGAACCGGAACCGGGTAGGTGCACCCTCCTCTTTAAAGCCGCCGAGCGCGAGCGCGTACTGCGCGGTCATCCCGGGCCGGAGATTGAAGGCCGGAACGAAACAGTCGCGGCACTGGCCACAGTCGAGCCAGTCCTCGACCGTCGCCCCCGGTACCGATTTGTGAGCGCCAACGCCGGACTCTACGTAGTCCTGACGAGCCTTCGCGACGAGCGCGTCGCACTCCTCCGAAGCCGGGCTCTCACAACGAGCACGAATGATCTGGCCGGCCCGCCAGCAACACGGGAGGTAGTCCGGCCGAGGTTCGGGACAACCCAGAGCCCCGGAGGCGTCGACCTCGAAGGATAGCCAATCGCGGTACTCCTCGGAGCTCCCATGGCCCGAGTATACCTCGATCATCTTCTGGCGCTTCGGATCGTGCTGCTTGCGCGACAGCTGGAGATCCCAGCTCGTTCCCGGCGGCGTCATGAGTCCCCACGCCGTCCCGTGCGGGATCACGATGCTGCCCGTGTCGATCCCATCGAGGCGCTCGAAGAGCTCAGCCGGGTCCATCGCGATTTCGTGGCAGTCATCGGGCAGGTCGGCGGGGGCGACGTCGGTCGGACAGAGGGGCGTGTTCTCGACCTCCTTGAGGTACGTGAAGTAGTCGAAATACTGCTGACGCTCGGAGAAGTAGAGAAGCGGAAGCGCGACCCGGCCCGCGAGGGGCATCGGCGCCGCCCGGAAGTCTGGCCGCGGGGCCGCAATCGCCCGTCGCGGCATCTGTTCTTCTTCGGTCCCCCGCAGGATCACGTTCTTGTGCCCAAAGTGCTCGCTCGGGGTCAGACCGACCTGCGACCATTCCCAACCAAGGAAGGCCACCGTGTCGGGGGCGCCCGTCGCGACCGCGTTGCACTGCCGGATCGAGTCCCGGGTCTCCGCCCAGTGCTCAGGCGTGAGCCCCTCGGCGTGGTCGTTGATGCTCCAGAAGTCGAGAGCCGCGCAGAATCGCGCGTAGTCGCATGCGTCGGCGGGCGGATGCGCGCCCTCGCCCCCCATCATCGGCAAGCTCAGCACGTAGGCGTCGGCGGAAAACGTCGTATGCACGTGCAGATCACCGAAGAGGATCTGCTTCTCCGACGCCTCCCCCGCGGGAAGTTCGAACCGCTGTTGTCGGGCATCTACGACCTCGGACGGCGCGGCGGCCGGATGCGGAGTCCCCGGCCCCTGATGCTCCCCGGTGCAGGCGGCTAGCGAGATGTAGACGGACGCGAGGACCGGAAGGTGGCGGCGACGGGTCACTCGGCCTGCGCTATCGCGCCGCGTCCTGCGAGACAAGCCACATTGCTGGAATCAACGATAAGAATCGGGCACTCTGTCCGCCGATGAAGAAGCGACGGCAAGGGCGAAACTTCGATTGCCGAATCGCCTGGCTCGCAGCCCTCTGAATCCTCGCCTTCGCCGCTCCCGCCCTCGCCCAGATCAACCCCTGGATAGCGCCCCGCAAGGCTGGATGGGCTCCCGTCTGCCCGACGAAGACACCGACCTCCGGGCCGAGTATGGAAAGGACGTGGAGGAGCTTCAGCGCTGCTGCGAGGACCACGACGCCCCAGGCTGCATCGTCGAGCCGATCACCAACAACAAGGAGTGGCCGGCCCGCCAGATGGCCGCCCACCCCTGACGCAGCCCGGACGGGGCGCTCCGCCCGGGAAAACCCCAAAGTGGCACGGGTTCTGCCTTTGAATTATGCATCAGAGAGAAGGCGGACCCACGCGCATGCCCAATGTTCCCAGATGTTACGTCATTACCGGAAGTCTCACGGACGAAGGCTCGGTTGCGTACCTACGCGCCGGCGGCACTTGGGCGACTACCCTCGCCGAGGCGCACGCCTTTAAGAGTGAGCAGCAAGCCGAGACGAAGCTCGCCGAGGTGAAGGTTCACGAGAGCGTAATCACCGAGCCCTACATCTTCGCGGCGGAGCGAGTCGGCGACGCGATCAAGCCGGTCTCCGCTCGGGAGATCCTCCGCGCCGAGGGGCCCAGCACCCGCATTCGACGCCCCGACCAAGCCGGCGCCCGGGCGTCCTAGGACGAGCCATGTACAAGTACGACGAGTACGACCAGAAGTTGGTGCGCGAGCGCGCCGTGCAGTTCCGCGGGCAGGTCGAACGACGCATCTCCGGCGAACTGACCGAGAACGAGTTCAAGCCGCTCCGGCTTCAGAACGGGCTCTACCTTCAACTCCACGCGTACATGCTGCGCATCGCGATCCCCTACGGCGTGGTCTCGAGCACGCAGATGCGGAAGTTGGCGCACATCGCACGCAAGTACGACCGCGGCTACGGCCACTTCACTACGCGGCAGAACCTGCAGCTCAACTGGCCCAAGCTGGAAGACGTCCCCACCATCCTCGACGAACTGGCCGAGGTCGAGATGCACGCCATCCAGACGAGCGGCAACTGCATCCGAAACATCACGACCGACCCGCTCGCCGGCGTCGCGCGTGACGAGCTCGAAGATCCGCGGCCGTTCTGTGAGATCACGAGGCAGTGGTCGACGTTCCACCCCGAGTTCGCGTTCCTGCCTCGCAAGTTCAAGATCGCGTACACCGCCTCGGGCGAGAACGATCGCGCCGCGATGAAGTACCACGACATCGGCGTGAAGATCGTCGACAAGGACGGCGAGCGCGGCTTCGAGATCTGGGTCGGCGGCGGGATGGGCCGCACGCCGGTCATCTCCAAGCTCATCCGCGAGTTCCTGCCACGCAAACACCTGATCTCGTACCTCGAGGCAATCCTGCGCGTGTACAACCGGCTCGGCCGGCGCGACAACATCTACAAGGCGCGCATCAAGATCCTCGTGAACGAGACCGGACCCGACAAGTTCCGTGAGCTCGTCGAGGCCGAATGGGAAGACACCAAGAGCAGTTCGCTGCGCCTCGACGAGGCCGAGATCGAGCGCATGCGTGGCTTCTTCACCGCCCCCGCTTACGAAGACCTCCCCGACTCCGACGCTCAGCTCGAGCAGCTCCGCGCCGGCGACTCGAACCTCGCACGCTGGGTGCGCAACAACGTCGCGCTCCACAAGCAGCCGGGCTACTGCGCAGTCACCCTCTCCCTGAAGGAGCCGGGCACCCCGCCCGGCGACCTCTCCGACGTCCAGATGGACACCGTCGCCGATCTTTCCGACCAGTACAGCTTCGGCGAGATCTCCGTGACGCACATCCAGAATCTCGTCTTCCCGCACGTGAAGACTTCCGAGTTGGAGGCACTACACGCCGATCTCGTCGCCCTCGGCGTCGCGACGCCGAACATCGGGCGGATCAACGACATGATCTGCTGCCCCGGCCTCGACTTCTGCAATCTGGCGAACGCCCGGTCGATTCCCGTCGCTCAGGAGATCACCGAGCGCTTCGAGAACATCGACTACCAAGACGACCTCGGCGAGCTCGCGCTCAAGATTTCCGGCTGTATCAACGCCTGCGGCCACCATCACGTGGGCCACATCGGCATCCTCGGCATCGACAAGCGCGGGGTCGAGCACTACCAGCTCATGCTGGGCGGCTCGGCCGGCGACGACGCGTCGATCGGCAAGATCCTCGGCCGCTCGTTCCCCGCCGAAGAGATCGTCGACGCGGTCGAGAAAGTCCTGAAGAAATATGTCGACCTCCGGGAATCACCGGATGAGGCCTTCCTGCAAACCTACCGACGGGTCGGCGAAGAGCCTTTCCGCGACACCCTCTACGGCGACGTGCTCTATGCAGATCATTCGAAATCGTAAGATCGTCGACGACGACTGGACGACGGTCGCGGACGACACGGCGGTCCCGGCGAACGGAAACGTCTTTGTCTCGGTCGAGCGCTGGCGTTCGGACCGAGACGCACTCCTGGCTCGCAGCGGCAAGCTCGGCGTAACCCTGCCCAACACGATCGATCCGAGGGAACTCGAGGGCGACCTTACGAACTTCTCCGCGATCGCCGTTCACTTCCCGATCTACCGCGACGGCCGCGCCTTCAGTATCGCACGGCTCCTCCGCGAGCGGCTCGAGTACAAAGATGAGATCCGCGCCGTCGGCAACGTCCTACGCGACCAGATCCTGTTCATGGAGCGCTGCGGCTTCGACACGTACGAAGTCGCTGAGGGCAAGAGCGTCGAGAGCGCTCTCGAAGGCTTCGGCGATTTCAGCGTCACGTATCAGGACGCGATCGACACCCGCACCGTTCCCCGCACCCGCTAAAAGCGGAGGCGCCGACCCCCGCCTGCGCACGCCGGGACCATTCGGGCGCTCCGAGCCAGAACATCTCCTGCGCACAGGAAGGACTTCCCTTGGCAGAACACAGCTTCTGGAATCACGCGAGCAAGGCCCCCGACCGCACGATGTTTGTCGACCCGCACATGCGGGAATGGACCGGCGGGGAGATGCACGCGGCCGCGAACGAGATCGTCCACGGACTCCGCGCACTCGGTCTCGAGTACGGCGACTCGATCGCCATCTGCATGCCGAACTGCGCCGAGTACCTGCAGATCTACTTCGCCGCCACGCAGGCCGGTTGGTACCTCACGCCGGTCAACTGGCACCTGGCGCCGAGCGAGATCGCGTACATCGTCCAGGATTGCGGCGCGAAAGCACTCTTCGGACACGAACGCATCGCCGACGCCTGCACCAAAGCGGTCGAAGAGATCGGTTTCCCGACCGACGCCTGCTTCGCCATCGGGACCGTCGCCGGGTTCCGCTCAGTGGACTCCCTGCGCGAAGGCCAGTCCCCCCAGCCGCCGGCAGAGCGCGCTCCCGGCCAGGTGATGAACTACACCTCGGGAACGACCGGGAAGCCCAAGGGAGTCCGGCGGCCCCTCGCCCCGCGGGAGATCGAACCGGACGACATGGGCGAGCTCCTCGCCGGCTTCCTCGGGATGTTCGGCATCCAGCCCGAGAACGACAACGTGTACCTCTGCGGCTCGCCGCTGTACCACACAGCCGTCTTGATCCACGCGGCGTGCGCATTCCATCTCGGCCACACCGTCGTGCTCATGGACAAGTGGACCCCCGAGGGAATGCTCGAGCTGATCGACAAATACAACGTGACCGTGTCGCACATGGTGCCGACGCAGTTCCACCGACTGCTCCTGCTCCCCGAGGACGTTCGAGCCAAGTACGACTGCTCGTCGACGCGACACATGCTGCACGCGGCCGCCCCCTGCCCGCCCGAAGTCAAACGTCGCATGCTCGACTGGTGGGGCAACTCGATCTGGGAGTACTACGGAGCAACCGAAGGTGGCGGCACGATCGTATCGCCCGAAGAATGGCGCAAGTATCCCGGCACGGTGGGGCTACCCTGGGTCGGCGCGGACGTGAAGATCATCGACGACGACACTGCGACGTCCCTGCCCCACGGAGAGCAAGGGACGGTGTTCATGCTCCTGCCGCCCGCGATCTCGTTCGAGTACAAGGGCGACACGGCGAAAACGAAGAAGAACCGGATCGAACTCGAGGGACAGACCTACTTCACCGTCGGCGACGTCGGCTACCTCAACGAAGAGGGCTACCTGTTCCTCTGCGATCGGAAGATCGACATGATCATCTCGGGCGGAGCAAACATCTACCCGGCCGAGATCGAGAACGTCCTTCTCACACACCCAAAGGTCGGAGACGTCGCCGTGTTCGGGATCCCGCACGAGGACTGGGGCGAAGAAGTGAAGGCCGTCGTCGAACCCGCCCCTGGCTTCGAGGCCAACGAGGATCTGCGCGAAGACATCCTCGACTTCTGTCGCGACCGACTCGCAAAGTTCAAGACGCCCAGAAGCATCGACTTCAACGACGCCCTGCCCCGCGACCCCAACGGGAAGCTGTACAAGCGCAAGCTCCGCGACCCTTACTGGGTCGGTCACGAGCGAGCCATCTAGTGCCCCGCGGGGCGACGGCCTTCTCTCATGCATCCGACGCGACAGGTTCTCGCAACTCCGGCCGTGCGGTTGTACCTGGCCTCGCGCTTCTTCTCCCGGTTCGCCCGGGCCCTGGTCGCGGCGATGTTGTCTTACCACGTATACGTCGTAACGGGCTCGTACGCGGCTCTCGGGCTTCTCGGCCTCGTCGAGTTCCTGCCGGTGATCCCCGTCTCTCTCCTCGCGGGAGCACTCGCCGACCGGTTCGACCGTCGGCGCGTGATCATCCTGTCGTACGCTGCCGCCGCGGCCGCCGCGCTCGTCCTTGCCGCCCAGACGCACGGTGCCGAGGGCGACGCCATCTGGATCTTCTCGATCGCGTTCGTCCTCGCGATCTCGAGCGGATTCGCCGCACCCTCAGCGAGTGCGCTCCTGCCGAGCCTCGTGCCAATCGAGATCTTCCAGAACGCAACCGTGGTGAACGCGAGCTTCACACACGGCGCGTGGGTCGCGGGCCCGATCGCGATGGGATTCCTGATCGAGCCTCTGGGGTTCGGAGCCCCGTATGCACTCGCGGCGCTCTTTTACCTCGCGTCGATCGCGTGCATGGCCGCGTTGCGTGCGCCGCCTCTGCTCGGGGAACGCTCGGAGATCTCCTTTGACGCGGTTCGCGAAGGAATCTCCTTCGTGTGGCGAGCGAAGCCGATCCTCGGATCGATGTCGCTCGACATGTTCGCGGTCATCTTTGCCAGTGCGACGGCCCTTCTGCCCGTCTACGCCGAAGAGATCCTCCACGTCGGACCGGTCGGGTACGGGGTGCTGCGAGCGTCCATGGGAATCGGCACACTCACGATGGCGCTCGCCCTACTCGTGGTCCGACCGTTCGAGCGACCCGGCCGCGTTCTCCTCCAGGTCGTCGTGGTGTTCGGACTCGCGACTCTGGTCTTCGGACTGTCGCGATCCTTCCCGGTGTCGGTGGCTGCGTTCGTCGTGGCCGGCATGGCCGACCAGGTGAGCATGACCGTTCGCTCCGTCATCCTGCAGATGTCGACGCCGGACTCCCTTCGGGGACGGGTGAGCGCGGTGAGCATGATCTTCATCGGCGCATCCAACGAACTCGGCGAGGTGGAGTCGGGCTTCCTCGCTTCGCTCACCAGTGCCACGTTCTCCGTCGTTGCCGGTGCGATCGCTTGCCTTGGGATCACGGGAATCGTCGCGGTGCGGCTCCCGGAACTGCGCGCCTGGCGGCCGCCCGCGGCCTGATTTCTTCGCGCGACCGGCGCCTCGACATTCGCCCTTTATTCGCCTACAGCTGAGCGCGCATGCCCCCGCGCCCCCTTTCGATCGCGGCCGCCCGCCGGATCGCGCTCAGCGCCCAGGGCCTCACGCGCCGACGTCCCAAAGGGCGCGTCGGACTGTCCCACGTTCGCCGGGTGATCCACGAGCTCGGCCTGTTGCAAATCGACTACGTGAACGTGCTCGTTCCCGCGCACTACTTCGTTCTGTTCTCCCGCCTCGGGCCCTTCGACCGCGCCCTGCTCGACCGCCTCGTTTTCCAGCGTCGCGAGTTCGTCGAGCAATGGGCCCACGAGGCATCGATCGTTCCAATGAAGACCTGGCCGCTGCTCGCGCACCGCCGCGAGGAGTTCCAGCGCTCAAAACGCTTCGATGCCTTCAGACGAAAGCATCAAGAGTACGTCGACTCCGTGCTCGAAGACGTGCGGGCACGCGGCCCGCTGTCCGCCGACGACCTGGAACCACCCGACGGTGTAGCCCGGAAGATTCCCGGGGTCTGGAGCCGATCCGTGCCGCGTATGGTTCTGGATCACCACTTCGGCCACGGTCGGGTCGTCGCGTCCACGCGTCGCCCCAACTTCATGCGCGAGTTCGACCTTCCGGAGCGCGTCGTCCCCGAGGAACACCTCGAACGCACCCTCTCCAAGGAGGAAAGCCAACGCGAGCTGCTCTCGCAGGCGGCGCGCGCCCACGGCATCGCGACCGCGGGCGACCTCGCGGACTACTGGCGCATGCCGATGACCGAAACGCGGAGCCGCCTTCGCGAACTCGCGGAACGAGGCAAGCTTCGCGAGGTCGCGGTCGAAGGCTGGCAGGAACCCGCGTACCTCCACCCGAAAGCGGCACACCCACGCGTCGCCGACGCCTCCGCACTGCTCTCGCCGTTCGATCCCGTCGTGTGGACCCGCGACCGGATGGCGCGCCTCTTCGGGTTCGACTACCGACTCGAGATCTTCGTCCCGAAGCCCAAGCGCCGCTGGGGCTACTACGTGCTTCCATTCCTCCTCGGCGACCGCCTCGTAGCCCGCATCGATCTGAAGGCGGAACGCGCGCGGGGCCGGCTCGACGTCCTGTCCTCGCACTTGGAGGACGACCTGAATGCCGAGACCGTCGCAGCCGCTCTCGCGCCGGAACTGCGACTGCTCGCAGACTGGCTCGGTCTGGAGAGCGTCCGCGTCGACCGCCGCGGCGGATTCGCTCGTGCGCTCGGTCCGGCGGTTCGCGCGGGGGAGTGCTAGCGTCCGCGGACGATGCCGCGACGACACGCTCCCGCCACCGACCGCAATCGGGAACCGATTCTCGAAGTCCTGCGGGACTGTCTGCCAAAGAGCGGCCGCGTTCTCGAGATCGCCTGCGGCACGGGCCAGCACACGGCTTTCTTCGCTCCGGAGTTCCCGAACCTGGAGTGGCAACCGAGCGACCTCGACCCCGAGGCGCGCGCGAGCACCGACGAGTGGGCCCGTAACCTGGCGAACGTACAGCCGGCAATCGCCCTCGACGCCTCCGCCCGGGAGTGGCCGCTGAACGGCGTGAGCGCGATCTTCTGCGCGAACATGATCCACATCGCCCCCATCGAAGCGTGCACGGGACTCGTGGTCGGCGCCGGCCGTGCCCTCGAGCCGAAAGGTCTCCTCATCCTCTACGGCCCGTACCGCCGCGACGGCGCGCACACCGCGGCGAGCAACGCCTCGTTCGACGAAGATCTGCGCGCCCGCAATCCGTCGTGGGGAATCCGCGACCTCGAGTTCGTCACCGCAGAGGCAGCGAACGCCGGGCTCGTCCATCAGGGAACGACCCAGATGCCGGCCAACAACCTGCTGCTCGTGTTTCGCGCTTCGGCCGACGCCGAGGCAACCCGTTGAGCGAACAGGGCTCGTTCCGCGGCTGGCGCATGGTCGCGGCGCTCGCGATCGCGCAGGGCTGCGGAATCGGCCTCCTGAACGCGTACGGGCTCGTCGTGGAACCAATCGCCGCGGAGTTCGATGCGAGCACCGCAATGATCGGCGCGGGAATGTCGGTCTTCGTTCTCTCGATGGCCCTGACGAGCGCGTTCCTCGGCCCGCTTCTCGACCGAGGGATCATCCGGCCCGTGATGCTCGGCGGGGTTGCGCTCATGATGGGCGGCGTCGGGTGGATGGCGCGGGCCACGAACATGGGCGAGCTCGGCCTCGGGCTCGCGATCGCATCGGTCGGCATCGCCGCCTACGGTCCGCTCCCGGCCAACGTCGTGCTCGTGAACTGGTTCGCCAAACGCCGGGGGACCGCTCTCGCGATCGCGGCGGCGGGACCACCGATCGTGGGTTTCTTCGTGCCCACCGCCACGGCGTGGCTGATCGAGATCGGCGGCTGGCGCACCGCGTTCTCTGCCCTCTCCCTCGCGCTCGGTGCGATCGCACTCCCCATCATCGCGTTCGTAGTCGTGGCACGGCCCTCGGAGGTCGGCGAAACCGTCGACGGAGTGCCGGAAGCCGCCGCCGAGGAGGAACCGCGAGCGGACGCGGACTCTTCGATCAGCGATCTTCTGCACCAACGAGATTTCTGGCTCGTCGCCTTCGCGTTCGGGCTGTACTTCTCCGTGCCCGTGGGCGCGGGCCTGTTTATCGTGCCGCTGCTTCTCGAGCTCGAGTTCTCCCCGTGGGCCGCAGCGGCGGGCGCCACGATGGCCGCGGGCGCCAATCTCGTCGGCACGATCGGCGCGGGCGCCCTCGCCGATCGCCTTCGCCCGAAGTCCGTTTTCCTGGGAGTCCTCGCTGTCTTCATCGTCGGCCTGCTCTTCATCGGCCTCGCCGACTCTTCTCTCCTCGTGTTCGCAGCGGTCTGTCCGTTGACCTTTAGCTTCGGAGCCGGACAGCCTCTTCTCCCGCTCCTGCTCGGTGGCCGCTTCGGTCCCCAGGTCGTCGGACGCGCCCTTGGTGTAACCGGCGCCTTAGGACTTCCCTTCCTGATCGCGGCCGCACCCCTGGCCGGGCTCCTGCGCGACTTCACCGGCACCTACCGAAGCGTGTTCCTGGGGGCTGCCGTGGTCATTGCGTTGTCAGCCGCGCTCACCGCCGCCGCCAGGACGCGCCGCCCATAACGGCGGCGCGCGGTTTGCGGTTGACACCTCACACGCTCGCTCTCTACCAGTCTGGGATGGCCCCCGGTCGACGAACGCTGGCGCTGCTCGGTCTGTGCGCGATCGTGCTGGCAGCCTGCACCGACCCACCGCCCAACGCTGCCAATGATGTCCACGCCGGTGCGACGAAGAAAGCTGCGTTCTCGCCGGCTCAACCGAACGTCCTGCTCATCATCGTTGATACCCTGCGCGCCGACCGGCTACCCACGTACGGATTCCCCGCCGGGCGAACCCCCTCCCTCGACGAGCTGACCCACGACGCAGTCGTGTTCGAGCGAGCGATCGCCGCATCTGCTTCGACCGTGCCGTCGCATGCATCGATGTTCACGTCACGGTTCGTCCGCCAGCACGCGGTCGGGTACCGCAACGGAGATACGGCTCTGCGAAACGAACCAACCCTGGCCGAGGCGTTTCGCGATGCGGGGTACGCAACGGCCGCATTCATCAGCAACGTCATGCTGCGCAGCACAACCGGGCTAAACCGTGGCTTCGACTTCTACGACGAGAACCTCCCCACTGAGGAACCCAACCGCCCGCTCTTCTTCGAGCGCGACGCCGCACTCACTACGAAGCGGGCCATCCGGTGGTTGGAACGGGAGCGGGACAAGCCCGTGTTCCTCGTCGTGCACTATCAAGATCCGCACGGCCCCTACACGCCACCGGAACAGGTCCTCGCTGACTTTCCGGCCGCACCGGTCGCGGATGAACCCACGCTCCCAGTGAATTCTACCCAGAGTGGGTTCCGCGGCCTGCCGTCGTATCAGGCGATTCCCGGCCTCGACCAACCGAGCCAGTACGAGCGCCGCTATGCCGCCGAGATCCTCTACACGGATCGCTGGATGGCGAAGCTGCTCCGCGCATTCGACAGCCAAGACCCGAACGCGGAGCACGTCGTCCTGTTCACCGCGGACCACGGCGAGAGCCTCGGGGAAGAGGAGCATTGGTTCGAGCACGGACACACGAGCATGCCCGACATCGCGCACATCCCCTTCGTTCTCCGGGCGCCGGGCATCCCACCCGCTCGCCGACCGGAGCCGGTGAGTCAGGTCGACATCCTGCCCACCCTGCTCGAACTCGCCCAGATCGACGTCCCGACGGGTACTGCCGGGATTGCGCTGGGGCCCTACCTCCGCAGTGGCGAGCCCCTTCCGGCGCGCGAGCTGTACTGCGACATCGGCCTCGAGACCGCCATATACGAGGAAGGCGGCTTCACGCGGCTTCGCTTCCCGTCTTACGACTCCGGACACAGAGGTGACATCAGCGAGATCCGGGTCGAACGATACGACTGGCCTCGAGACCAGGGCTGGCGGCCCGCCACGGCGCCGACCGAGGTCAGCGACGAAACTCGCCGTTATCTGTCCCGCGTCACCCCGCTGCATCTGACGACGACCCCGCCCGACCGCGCGCGCGCGGCGCGGCTCCGCGCCCTGGGCTACCTGGAGCCGGAGCTCCCGGCCAAGGAGTGACGAATGAACCTACGAGCGATCCTTATGGCGACCACGATCCTGGCCGCGGCCTGTGGCGACGGCTCGGTCGAGCCGAGCACGACCCCGGCGAACGTCGACTCGACGGGCATCTGGCGCATTGGCTCCCCGGCCGACCACGGCTTCGATTCCGACCGATTGAACGCCGCCGCCGATGCCCTCGCGGCGCCACGTTCGAAGAGTCTCCTCGTCGTACATGAGGGCGAGGTCATCATGGAGAGATACTGGGAGGACCACGACCCCACGCTTCCTCTCCCCGTCTTCTCCGTCACGAAGTCCTTCGCCAGCACACTCGTCGGCGTCGCCGAGCAGCAAGGGCTCCTCGATCGCGAGGACCACGCGTCGGACTTCATCCCACAGTAGATCGGTGGGGACAGTGAAGCGCTCACCATTCGCCACTTGATGACGGGGGACTCTGGACGTACGTGGGACTTCGCGGGCGACTACCCGGGCACCCTCGGCGGAGGCGTCACCCCAACCGATCTCACCGACTATGCAATGAACCGCGGCCAGCAGTTCGAAGCCGGCACCACCTGGCAATACAACCAGATGGCGATCCAATGTCTCGATCGCGTCCTGAGTACCGCGACCGGAAAGCGTACGATCACGTTCGCGCAGGAATCTCTATTCGACCGGCTCGGCATGAGCGGCACGTTCGCCTCCGTCGACGACGTCGGTCAGATGACCCTCGCCTACGGGATCGAGTCGACCGCCCGCGACCTGGCGCGACTCGGCTACCTCTACCTTCAGGGGGGACGCTGGAACGGCGAGACCATTCTTTCGGAAAACTTCGTCCGCGACGCGACGCACACTACGAATTCGATCAGCAACAACTACGGATATCTCTTCTGGCTGAACGCCGACCGGGAATGGTTCGAGCCGGTCACGCTCGCACACCACGCGGAAGGAAAGGTGTATCCCTCGGCGCCCTCCGACGTCTTCGTCGCGTCCGGCTTCCTCGGCCAGCTCATCCTCGTCTCGCCGTCCGAGGACCTCATCCTCGTGCCCCAGGGGGCCGGGACGACCCCCGGATTCGCGGACCATTACGACGAGATCTACCGCCGAATCGCGGACGCCCGAATTTCGCCCTGATTCTCTAAATATTACAATCTATTGTTCAATTGGGCTCTTTATGTAATATATAGACATCATGAAGCCCTCCCCGAAAAGCTTCATCCTCGACCTCCTGTCGACGCTCAAACACGGCACGATGCCGGTGAGCGCCCTGGTCGAAGCCGGCGAGCTCTTCGGGATCGGCGCCAACAACATGCGTGTGGCTCTCGCCCGGCTCCTGGCCGCGGGCCAGGTGGGCCGCGACGAGCGAGGCCGGTACCGCCTCGGTGACGGCACCCGGCCGGTCGCCAAGCGCCTTGCCGGCTGGCGCGATCCCGGACACCGCACGCGGCAGTGGGACGGCAGCTGGATCGGCGTGCACTGCGCCACGGCCGACCCGAAGATCGGCCGCTCCGAGAAACGTGGCCGCAAGCGAGCACTGCACCTCCTCGGCTTCGAGCTGCTGCTTCCGAACCTCGCCGTTCGGCCGAGCAACCTACGCGCGACCACGGCGGAACTCCGCGCCGAACTGCGGTCCATCGGGCTGCCCCTGGTCGATCTCGTATGCGAGCTGCGCGACCTCGACGCCGAACAAGACGCCGCCGCGCGCAGCCTCTGGAACACCGAGAGCCTCCGGGCGCTGTACGGAGATCTCGATGACGAACTCCGCGAGAGTACGACGCACATCGCAGCCGCGCCCCCGCGCGAAGCGATGGTCGAATCGTTCCTCGTAGGCGGACGCGCCCTGCGCGAGCTGATCCTCGACCCTCTCCTTCCCGACGAGATCTGCCCTCCCACGGAGCGGCGCGCCTTGCTCGCTTCCATGAAAGACTACGACCGACTCGGCCGCGCGGCATGGGCCGAGTTCCTCAACGGTTACGACGTACCGCATCTGCGCGGGCCCATCGACTCTCGCATGGCGGTGACCACAGGACCCCGAACGGGATTCAACGGCACCGACCCCGCAGGAAAGGAGGGCATACGACCATGACGACCAGTGCAACGACCGTAGACGAAGCGCTACCCCACAACTGGAGGAAAGCCCTCTCCAACGACGAGGTTCACTCCCTGCTGGCGATGCGCGACGCGCGCTCCTGGCTCACGTTGACGATTAACTGGGGCATCGTAGGCACGGCGTTCGCGATGGTAGCCGTGTGGCCCAACGTCCTGACCGCCCTTCTCGCCACGTTCCTGATCGGGGCGCGGATGCTGGGCTTTGCCGTGCTCATGCACGACGCCTCGCACCGCGCGCTCTTCCACAACCGGAAGGTCAACGACTGGGTCGGCAACTGGCTCTGCGCCTACCCGGTCTGGAGCGACCTGCGCCCTTACCGACCCTACCATCTGCAGCACCACGGGAAGACCGGCACCGCCGAAGACCCGGACCTCGGACTGATCACGCCGTTTCCGATCACTCCGCGGAGTCTGCGACGGAAGATGTGGCGTGATCTCAGCGGCCAGACGGGCCGGAAGTTCGCGAAGGCCGCATTCAAGCGCACGTTCGCGCGCTTCCGTGTCGACGAGGATGCCCGCTGGGCAGCGATCGGCGTGACCGTTACGAACGTGATCCTCTTCGGTGCCCTGGCGGCCTTCGGGCACCCCGCGCTGTATCTACTCTGGGTCCTCGCCTGGATGACGACCTACACCTGGGTCACGCGGATCCGAGCGATCGCCGAGCACGCCCTCACGCCCGACCAGACCGATCCGCTGCGCAATACGCGCACGACCATCGCGTCGCCGCTCGAAAGACTCCTCATCGCTCCGAACCGGGTCAACTATCACCTCGAGCATCACCTGCTGATGACCGTGCCCCACTACAACCTGCCTCGGATGCACGCGCTCCTCAGCGAACGCGGCATCCTCGAGGAAGCCTGCGTCGACCGCGGCTACCGAATCGTTCTGAGCCGCGCCGCCTCGAAGGAATCCGACGGCACAACGGTCGAGGATGACAAGACGGACTACGATCCGTCGCAGCGGAACGGCCTGATCGCGCCACCCGATTCATCCGACCAGCAGCGGGACTCCGCTTCCTGAGGCCCGCGAAAACACGGCATCGTCGCGGTCACTGGGCGATCAACACCTGCAGGGTCCGGTCGAGGCCGTCGCCGTCCACGCGTCCGTAGCGAAGGACGATGTCGGCCTTGCCGTCTCCGTTCACGTCAGCCGGGCTCACGAGGTCCCGGCCGTTGCCCGGGAGACGGACCTCGGTCACGACCGGGTCGGCCGCAAAGAGCGCCTCCGATCCATCGCCCAGGAACACGCGGATCTTGTCGTCGCCCTCGCCGAGGATCAGATCCAGCCGGCTGTCGCCGTTTATGTCGGAGAGGAACCAGGGGGGCACGGTCGGCTTCCCACTCGCGAGATCGAACGCCACTTCGACCTCCTCGCGCCGGTCGGGTTCACTGGGATAGCGACCGTTCTCCCCAAGCGCGTAGTACGATACCTCGAGGTCCACCGTCCCGCTGACGAGCCACCCGAAAATCGTCCCGATGCCGAAGTCGACGGACCACGTGCCGAAGTCCGTACGGCCGTCGCCGTTCACATCGGCGAAGCTCGGGGTATCGATCACGACGTTCGTATCGATGCGGCCGTCCTCGGAGGACTCGTAATCGAACCCGACGCCCTTCTTGGCCGAGTGAAGCTGAAGGACGTGGGTCTTATCGAAGAGCCCTTCGCTCTCCACCGTGTGCGTGAAGAGATCGGCCTTCCCGTTCCCGTCGAAGTCGCCGACGCGCACGACGCGCTTCCAGGTCTGATCCGTGTGGTCGACGTCCACGCCGCCGACGTCGTCTCCGAGGAAGCGTTCGGTGATGCCGAGGCCCAGCGGAACGACTCTCCCCGCAGCGAAGCGGCCCGGGCCCTCGCCCGCGAAGAAGATCATCGAGCCACCGCGCACCGCGACCGCGTCTCGCGTACCGTCACCGTCACCGTCGAGGAAGTACAGCCGCACCGGGCGGTACGTGATGCGGCGGTTGTACTCCTGGTGATGTGAGATGGCGGGGACCTGGAGGACCGGGCCGCTGCGGAACCCGCCCGTGTCCTCTTGGAAGAAGACGCGGTAGCCGTTGAAATCCGGGAGGACGATATCAGATCGGCCGTCCCCGTCGGCATCGTCGAGGAACGAGATCGGGATCAGCTGGGCGAGCGGTCGGAGCTGGAAGATCGAGGTCGCTTCCGCAACGGAAGAGAACGAGTCGTCTGCCGGATTCCAACGCTGGACGCCCGAGGGAGTCAGCGCGTAGAGCGCTTCTTCGTCTCCATCGAGAGCGAGCACGTCGCCCGCCAATTGCACCGTGCGAGCCGGCTTCGCAGACAACCGTCCGTCCTCGCCTACCGGGAAGACCGAGAAGCTCGCCGACTTGTCCGCGCCGACACCGGCGACCACGAGGCTACGCCCGCCCCCTCCCGGCGTCTTCACGGCAAAGACCGCCTTCCGCACCGGGTGCGGCACCGAGAGCTCGAAGCGCTCGAATCCACCGGGCTCCGCGGCGACGGTCGCAACGAGACCGAAGAGCGCACCAAGGACCGGGACCAAGAATCGAATCGGGTACACTAGACGATCCGGCTCTGGTGACCCTTCCAGTACTCATCCTTCAAGAGGCGCTTGTAGAGCTTGCCGGTCGGGTGGCGCGGGAGCTCCTCTCGGAAATCGACGCTTCGCGGACACTTTACGTCGGCGAGATTCTCGCGACAGTACGCGATGAGCTCGCTCTCGAACTCCGGGCCGGCGTCGGACATCTCGGCCGGCTGCACGACCGCCTTCACTTCCTCGCCGAAGTCCTCGTTCGGAACGCCGAACACGGCGACGTCCTGGACCTTCGGGTGCATCGTGAGGACATTCTCGGTTTCCTGCGGGTAGATGTTCACCCCACCGCTGATGATCATGTTCGCCTTGCGATCGGTGAGGTAGAGGAAATTGTCCTCGTCGAGACGACCGATGTCGCCCAGAGTGCTCCACCCGTTGTCCATGTAGCTCTTGGACGTCTTCTCGGGGTCGTTGTGATACTCGAAGCGGCCACCGACGGTGCTCTCTCCGAAATACACAGCGCCCTCCTGCCCCACCGGAACCTCGACGCCGTCCTCACCGATGATGTGAACCTCGGAGCCGAGAGGCTGGCCCACCGTGCCCTTGTGCGCGAGCCACGCTTCGGAGTTGCAGTACACGAAGCCGTTGCCCTCGGTCCCTGCGTAGTACTCGTGCAGGACCGGACCCCACCATTTGATCATCTGCTCCTTCACCGGGACCGGGCACGGTGCGGCCGCGTGCACGGCGCAGCTCAGGCTGGAAAGGTCGTACTTCCCACGCGTCGCCTCGGGAAGCTTCAACATCCGAACGAACATCGTCGGGACCCACTGGCTGTGCGTCACACGGTGCCGCGCAATGACGTCCAACGCCCCCTCAGCGTCGAAGCGTTCCATCACCAGTACGGTCGCACCGATCCGGTGGAAGCCCGCGCAGTAACGAAGCGGCGCAGCATGATAGAGCGGCGCCGGAGAGAGATAGACCGAGGCCTCGGTCGCTCCGAAAAGGAGCGTGATCAGACTCGAGAGGCCGTCGGGCGTTCCGAGCGGCATGTCCGGCAGCGCCGCCTTCACGCCCTTGGGCCGACCGGTCGTGCCCGACGAATAGAGCATCGGGCCTCCTTCGACGCGATCCGGCAACGGCTCCGGCGACTGTGCCGCGATCGCCTCCTCGAAGGAATCGAAACCCGCGACGGCGCCCCCCACCGACAGTCGAAGGTCCAGGCGGTCCAACCGATCGCCCAGCTCCGCGACCTGGTCCGCCTTGTACGGGCTGGTGATGAAGACTCGGCTACCGCTGTCCTCGAGGATGTACGCCAACTCATCGGCGGTCAGCCGTGAGCTGACAGCCGTGTAGTACAACCCTGCATAGTGACACCCCCACATGATGGGCAGGTATTCGGCGCGGTTCTCCATGCAGAACGCGACGTGGTCACCGGGTTTCAGGCCGATCGAGTGAAACACCCGGGCGAGTCGGTTCGCGGTATCGTCCAACTCCCGGTACGTGACGATCCGGCCGTCGGCCGCCATGATCACCGCCGGGCGGTCCGGCTCCTTCTCGGCCCAGGTGCCCGGATACTGCTTGATGTCGTCGGCCATCGTCTGTGATCTCCCCTTCGGTCGGGCTCCACCTCGCAGCCCCGACCCTCCAGTTAGGCCACAGGCGCCGTGGGATCAATCGCCGCCGGGCGCGGATGATCTCGGGGCTCGTAACTCCTTCGGACACACCACGTACTGTCAGATACCATGATGAACACGATGCAAGACCGAGGACGCAAACAACCCATCATTCGCTCCCTCACGCACCCACGCTCGGCTAGATTCGGCCGGACTGTAGCGCTGGCGGTCGGCGCCGCCGCCCTGCTCGGCACGCTCCCCGGGACGCCGGTCGCGGCATCGACCACCCCGGACGCAAAGAGCGCGGCGCCTGCATCCGACGAGACCGCATCCGCGATCTTCGCCGGCGGCTGCTTCTGGTGCATGGAGAAGCCCTTCGATGAACTGCCCGGCGTGATCTCCACGACTTCCGGCTACACCGGAGGAAAGCTCGCCGACCCGACCTACGAGCAGGTGTCGAGCGGAAACACCGGGCACATCGAAGCGGTACGCGTCGACTACGACCCGAGTGTCGTCTCGTACGCCGCTCTCGTCGACGTGTTCTGGCGCAACATCGACCCTCTCGATGCTCGCGGCCAGTTCTGTGACAAGGGCTACCAATACAGCAGCGCGATCTTCTACGGCTCGGACGCCGAGAGGCAAATCGCCGAGGAGTCGAAACGCGCGCTCGAAAAATCTAGTCGGTTGCCCGGGAAGATCGAGACCCGGATCGTGCCGGCGACCGAGTTCTACGATGCTGAGGACTACCACCAAGACTACTACGAGAAGAATCCCATCCGATACCGGTACTACCGCTACCGCTGTGGCCGAGATCAGCGCCTCGAGCAACTCTGGGGCGACGAAGCCGGTGGGAAAAAGGTGAAAACGAGCCGGGCCACCCCTGCGCCTGCCCTCTACGGGGTCAGTTGATCCATTCGGTGCGTGGCACCTATAAGAGGGTCCGTGCTTCCGATGATTAGTGGGCCTCGCGCCCGCCTCGGCGTCGCGTCCATCTTCATCGCGCTGGCGGTCCTCCTATCGATGGGCTGCGGCGACGGGGCCACAGGTTCAGCCTCGCCCGAGACGACGGCGCCGGGCCAGCCGGTTGAGCCACCACCAAGCGGACCACCGAACCCGGTCGACGGTTGCACCGAGTTCGACAGTACCTTTGCCGCCATCCAGGAAGTCGTGTTCGAGAACCGTGGCTGCACCCAGCAGGTCTGCCACGGCGACTCCGCGGCCGGCGGACTAGACCTGACCGACGGCGAGTCGTACCAGAATCTCATCGAGGTCCCATCGACCGGATCGAGTGCCCTACTCGTCATTCCGGGCGACCGTGACCGGAGCTATCTGTACGCGAAGCTCGCCGCCGCGACGCGTCCAGGCACCGTCGAAATCAACGGCTCGGCGATGCCGAGTGGATTGTCGCCCATCAGCGCGGAGGAGCTCACGGCGGTCCGTCTTTGGATCGCGGGAGGCGCCCCCGAACATGACACCGTCGAGGGCACCGAAGACCTCCTTGATGCGTGCCTTCCCGAGCCCGAACCGATCACGATCCAACCACTCCGCGTTCCCGCGCCCGATGAGGGCGTCCAGTTCGTGATGCCGCCGATCGAACTTCGGTCGGGCAGCGAGCAGGAACTCTGCTTCGCGACGTACTACGACTTCACCGGCCAAATCCCCGAAAAGTTCCTCGATCCGACGGGCCAGTTCTTCCGCATCAATGCACAAGAGCTTCGCCAGGACCCCATGAGTCACCACATGGTACTCAGCCATTCCGGAGTCCCGATCGAAGAGATCGCTGACCCGGCGCTCCCCGATTGGACGTGCGCGGGGGGCAGCCGAGACGGCAAGAGCTGTGATCCCCTAGACGCAACCTCGTGCGGCGACTCAACCTGCCGCACCACGCCGACAGACACGTTCGCCTGCATTGGCTTCGGCCCCGACTCCGTCGTGGGACTTCCCACTCAGGGTCGAAACATCGGCGGCGGCCAGGAGCCCCAAGTATTCCAGCGCCTTCGTCCCGGCGTCTTCGGCCAGATACCGCTCTCCGGTATCGCCTTCTGGAACACGCACGCGTTCAACCTGACGACACGCGACCACACGTTGAACGGCCGACTGAACGTCTACTTCGCCGAAGAACAGCTCTTCCCCGTCGTCGCCCTCATCGGCGGCAACGGCGCCCTCGACCCCAACGCAGCCCCGTTCACCGAAGAGACGATCTGCCGTGACCACCTGCTCCCCCAGGGCGCGCGGCTCTTTTCGGTCACGTCACACAACCACAAGCGTGGCGTGCACTTCTGGGCGACCCTCCCCGATGGCACCCAGATCTACGAGAACTTCATCTACAACGACCCGACGCGACAGGAATTCGAGCCTCCGCTCGCATTCGACTCCGAGGACGGCGCGGATCGCCGCATCACCTATTGCTCGACGTACAACAACGGCATGAACGAAGACGGCTCACCCGATGTCGAAGCCGTGACCCGGCTCTCCCGCATGCCGGCGAGTTCCGCCAACGGCTTCCTTGCCGGCGGCTGCACTCCCGTTGCGTGCGTCACTGGACAGATCGGCGGCGCGTGCACGGAAGACGCCGAGTGCGACAGCACGGCGGGCGCCGGCGACGGCTGGTGCGACGCATGCGCCATCACTGGCGGAGAGAGCACCGAAAACGAGATGTTCATCTTCCTCGGACAGTTCTACATCGCCGACGGCTTTCCCCAGCCGCCGACCGACGGGTTCATCGGCGTCGGGTTCTAACCGTCTGCTCGTGCTCCGCCAGGAGTACTCCGTAGCCGGCAACGGCATCGTTCACGCCGACGGCGCCTAGCGCCTGCCAGTAGACTGCCGCGTTGCAAGCGACGACCGGCTTCCAAAAGGGGTTACGAGCCCGATCCAGCGCGCGCCCAGAACCCGCAAGGCCTCGTGCGTCGCGTGCGACGCCGTGAACGTCGGGGTCCCGTTCTCCGATTCCAGGTCGCGGGCGCTCTGCTCCAGAACCGCAAGGCCACCGCGGATGCCATCCGTGGCGAGACCAACGATCAACGCCGCGGGATGGGCCGTCGCGAGCTTCTTCGCCTCGTCCCGAACATTCTGCAAAAGGTTCGCGTCGAACAGAAACCGACCCACTTGATTCGTGACGCCACTCGGCCGCAGATCGTCCAACTCGGGCTGCACCACGGTGTTGAAAGACGGGACGAGAGCTCCGAGGACCGCGCGACAGCCGCGGACGTCCACAGGATCAGTCCACCGATGGAAGATGCTGCGGCGCGGGCGCGGTGAGCAGGATCGCACCGTCGACCATCAGGGTCTGCCCGGAGACGAAGCCGGCCCCGGACGAGCAGAGGTACGAGATCGCGTCGGCGACGTCGTCGGCCGACGCCAGGCTGCGAAGCGGTGTCAGTGCCTCGACGTCGCGCCGCATCGCCTCATGGCCCTCGCCGGCGTAAAAACGCGTCGAATCGGTATCGGCGTACACGAAGTTCACACAGTTCACCCGAATCCCGCGGGGCCCGAGCTCGAACGCGTACTGCTTGGCGAGCATTTCCATCGCCGCCTTCGCCGCCCCGAGGACACCGTGGCGTGGAATCGTGCGCACGCAGTCGTATCCGGACACGGCGACGACCATCCCACCACCGCGCTTCTCCATCAGCGCGGCGGCCCGCTGCACCCCGAACAGGAATCCGTTCACAGTAATCGCGAACGTCTTCTCCACGTGGTGCGGCTTGATGTCGAGAAGCGGCTTGAAGGCCGTCGCGGCTGCGTTGGCCACGTAGATGTCGAGACCGCCGAACTCCGCCTCGACCTCGTCGAACGCGCGATTCCGCGCGTCGTCGTCACCGACGTCCAGCTGGATCGGAACCCCGCTGCCCCCGAGAGCCTCGAGTTCCCGGACGACCTCGTCGGCGGTCTCGCGCTCCTTGCGGTAGCCGATCGCGACCCGAGCGCCGCGAGCGGCAAGCTTGCGCGCTGCCGCCCGCCCAACGCCGCGCGACGCCCCCGTAACGAACGCGAAACAACCGTCGAGGTCCTTCATCGACCGGCGACTACTTCGCCTTCCAGTTCGGTGCCCGCTTCTCGATGAAGGCGAGCGGCCCCTCGCTGAAATCCTCGGAACGGAACACGGGCCCAACGAGTTCTCCACCCTTCGCGAAGGCGGCTTCCTCATCCAGTCCGTCCGACTCGAGGATCACCTGGCGCGACGCACGGACGGCCAAAGGAGCCGCTTCGTTGATCTTGTCGGCGAGCTCGAGCGCGGTCGACAGAACCTGATCGGCCGGCACGACACGGTTCACGAGACCGAGCTGATACATCCGCTCGACCGGGAAGGGCTCACCGGTCATCGCCAGCTCGAGCGCCGCGTTCTTGCCGAGCAGGCGGGGCAGCCGAACCAGGCCACCGGCGAGCGCGATCAGGGACCGCTTCACCTCCGGAATGCCGATCTTGCCGCCTTCGGGCGCGACGATCAGGTCACACGAGATCGCGAGCTCGCAGCCGCCCGCGAGGGCCGGTCCGTTCAATGCGGCGATGACGGGCTTCGTGCGCTTGCGCTGGACGAAACCACCGAAGCCACCGCGCTCCGTCTGCAGACCAGCCGCATTACCGGAACTGATGGCCTTCAGGTCGGCTCCGGCACAGAACACGGGACCGTTCCCGGTCAAGACGGCGGTCCAGAGCTCCTCGTTGTTCTCCAACTCGTCGATCGCCGCCTCGATCCCGCTCGCCACGTCTCCGTTGACTGCGTTGCGGGCCTCGGGCCGGTTCATGGTGATCACCAGGGTGCGGCCTCGGACCTCGGTCAGGACCTTCGCTTCATCGGACATGGCAGACAGCTCCTTCGATTCTTGTGGGAAAGGGTGGAGACCCGCTCGGGGCCCGACCCCGTACATACGGACGGGCGCGTCCCCTCTCAACTCGACCGCGCGGGACCTCAGAACGACACCTGGACGCCACCGCCGAAGTTCCGGCCCGGCAGGGGCGCGACATCTTTCAGGAAAGACGCGGCATCCGGCGCCTCTGCATCGAGGAGGTTCCTCATCCGAAGGAACACCAGCGAGTCGAACGGCCCGACGCTCGGCAGGGCATCGTCGGGAACCCGGTCCTGCGCCCGGGCCCGCAGCGCGTCAAACTGCGCATGAAAAGCGCCGTACTCGTAAATGACGCTGCCACCGAAACGGAGCGGCGGCATTCGGGGGAGAGGTGCTCCCGTGTCGCGATTCTCGGCCCACACGTAGTCGGCGCACCCAACGACGTGTAAGCGCTGCACGGCGTCGTCGATGACGTGAAACGCAAGCTCCGCCTCGCCCCCGGCGAAGTCTGCCGGGATGCCTTCGAACATCTCCACCTGGAAACCGTCCTCCACCGCGCCGGTCGGGAACAGGGTCAGAAAGTTCCAGAAGCGGTTGTAGAAGCCATTCACCGCCCAAACGATTGCGTCGATCGAACCGAGGTAGGCGAGGTTGAAACCCATTGACCGCTCCGAACCGAAGTCCGGGTTACCGATCCCGAACCGGCCCAGCGCAACGTGCGGTCCGTTCGCGTATAGCTCCTCGTAGTTGGGCGGCCGCTGCGTGTACGAGCTGTCGAGGGTGGCGGACTGCTCGGAGGAGAGCGGATCGAGATGCATCTCCTCGAGAATAAAAACCGACTGCGAGCTCGTGAGCGTCACGGGCAGAAAAGCCTCTTCGCCAAGGGCCGAGAAATCCGATCGGAAGCTCTGGAAGCCAAGGGCGCCGTCGAAGAGACCCAGGCGGTGGTGTACCGCCTCGATCCGTAGATCGTAGCCCCGGTTCGAGAACACCGTCCCCACTGCGTCCCCCTCGAACTCGGTGTGATGATAGTCCACCACGCGCGCCTTCGCCTCGATCGAGTGCACATAGTCGACCGGGTCCGTGACGCCGGCAGCAACGTCGAGGCGATTCTGCGAGAGATCGACGGTGACGTCGGGTTCCGCGACGATGCCGTAACTGGTGCGGTACAGCGAAGGCGCAACTCCGACATAGAAGTCCTCCTCGACCCAGGAAAGGCCGGTCGCAAAGCCCGTATTCGACACCGCGCTGTTCGGCAGCGTGCCCTTGGCCTCCTCGCCAGGCGGGAGCGGCTCGAGTTCGCGCAACTGCTTGGACCGGGCGAAGCCGGGGATCGAGATGTCGCCGGCCGTGAGCCCAAAGCCGCTCAGGTAATACGCGAGCGAGCCCTCGCCGATCGTCGCCTGCTTCGACAGCAGCAGCTCCTGACCTTCCAGGACCGAGACCGCCTGCGCGACTTGACGTGGCGTCGTCGCGAGAGGACTCGCCGTTACGACAATCGCGTCGACACCGAACGACAGAACCTTCTCGTCGCCCGGCTCCGGCTCGACCTCCTCCGGATCGTGCGGTGACGCCTCATGCACTTCCTGCAGCGTCCCCGCGGATTGGGCGCTCGCGCGCTGCGCCAACGGGACCGACGAAAACGCGGAAACCCGGCGCGCTCAGAACACAGGAGCGTCGGCAGGCGGAGATCGACCTCGCGCCTCGGAGCGGCAGCCCCCTTCGACGGCCGGAGCGGCCGTCGGCTCGATGCGCTCGGCCGTGGGGGCGGGAGCCGCTGAGGGCTCGAGAGCCGTCCCAGCCGCGACCTGTGCCGCATTTACGCAGACACCACACGAATCGGCAGGAGAGGACGCCTCAGCGTGGTGATGCGCCGACGCGACACCCGCACCGAGAAATCCGACTAGAAACGCCAGGAGAACGGCGGGCACGCAGATTGGGATAAACGAACGCTTCATCCGACGGACCAAAATACTCTACCCTCTCGGCGAGAAGCAACTGCGGCTCGCCCTCGGAGGCAAGCGCCCTCGGTTTGCCGCGCCCGCGAGCTTCGGCTTTGAAGGGACGCATGACCACTGGGCCAGAGATCGCGGGGCGAGCACGGACGGGACTTCTCGCCGTGTTCTTCGCCTCCGGCGTCGCCTCGCTGGTGTACGAGGTGCTCTGGCTCCGGGACCTGCGGCTCGTCTTGGGCAGCGGCGCTCACGCGACCGCCACGACCCTCGCCGTATTCTTCACCGGGCTCGCTGCGGGCAGCGCGTTCTTCGGCGGGCGCGCCGCGCGCTCCTCTCGGCCACTCCTCTTGTACGCCGGACTCGAGGTAGGCATCGGCGTCACCGCCCTGCTCTCGTTCGGCCTCCCGGCGGCACACCTATCTGTCTACCCGACGCTCGTAACGACGTTGGGCACCGGCACCTGGGGGTTGGTACTCGGCCGCGTCGCTCTCTCGTTCCTGTTTCTTCTCCCGCCCGCCGTACTGATGGGCGGCACGCTTCCGGTCATGGGCGAGGTCTTCGTGCGGCGGCCCACGCAACTCGCGACCACGACCGGCGTGCTCTACGCAACGAACACCGCGGGCGCCGCGGTCGGCGCACTCCTTGCCGGGTTCGTACTGCCAGTCTGGCTCGGGTTCCGCGGCTCCTACGCGACGGCGATTGCGCTCAACCTCGCACTCGGCGCGCTCGCCGCAGTGCTCTCGTACGTCGTCGGCGAACGGCCCGCTCCGTCCGCCGACGAGAAGACCGCGACCCGTCCCATGGCCGGCTGGCTCGCGGGCTACGCGTTCCTCGGGGGGTTCGCCACGTTGGCTCTCGAGGTCTTGTGGACACGCATGTTCGCGCTCGTCCTCAACAGTTCGGTGTACGCATTCTCGACGATACTCGTCGTGTTTCTCCTGGCCCTGTCCACCGGCGCCGCCTTATCGGCGCGCATCGTCCCGCGACTGCCACCCGATCTTCACTTGTTCGCACTCTTGCTCGGTGCCGGGCTCGCAATCGGCGGCTCCCCGTTCGCACTCCACGCCGCGACCGGGCAACTCGGGTCGATCCCGTCTCAGTGGGGCTTCGCGCCATACGTGATCCTCGTCTTCGGCACGGCGCTCCTGGTGGTGCTCCCACCCGCCGCGCTCTGCGGCGCCGTTCTCCCCGCCCTTCTGCGCTTCTGCGAACGAGAGGGCACGCGGCCCGGCGAAACGATCGGGCGGCTCGTGGCGCTCAATACGGCCGGCGGGGTCTTCGGCTCGCTCGTCGCGGGCTTCGCCCTGCTCCCTACCATCGGCTTGTGGCGCAGCGTGCAGATCCTCGCCTTCCTCTACCTCGTTCTGGCCCTCTTCTGCGTGGGATCGTCCTCACCGGGCGCGCGCTACCTTCGAGCCGCTGCGCTCGTCGCCACCGTTCTTTTCGGGACTTTCCTCGATCCCACCCGACTCGCGCTCGTCCGGGTCGAAGCCGGCGAAATCATCGAGAAGGTGTGGGAGACGCCACACGGCGTCGTTACCGTGACCCGGGACGATGGCGGACGCCGCATCCGGCTCGACAACACCTACATCCTCGGCGGCACCGAAGGTCACGCCGAGGAAGCGCTTCAAGCGGACCTACCCCTCGCGCTCCACGGTGCGCCGCAACGCGTGTTCTTCCTCGGGCTCGGCTCCGGCATCACCGCCGCCTCCGCGCTCGCGCACCCGGTCAAGCACGTGATCGCTACGGAGCTTCTGCCCGAGGTCGTCGAGGCCTCTCGATCCTACTTCGAGGAGTCGGCCGGAGCCCTCTTCTCCGACGAGCGCGCACAAGTCCTCGCGGTCGATGGACGCATCCACCTCGCCACCACCCACGAGACCTGGGACGTGATCATCTCCGACCTCTTCATCCCGTGGCACGAAGGTACCGGCAGTCTCTACACCAAAGAGCACTTCGAAACGGTGCGGGCGCGTCTCGCCGCCGGCGGCATCTTCGCGCAGTGGCTGCCGTTCTTCCAGCTGAGTCGGAACGACTTTGACACGATCGCCCGCACGATGCTCGACGTCTTCAGCAACGTAACGCTCTGGCACGCCAGCTTCCGAGACGACGAACCCATCGCCGTACTCATCGCTCGACGGCACGACGCTCCGCACGAAACCCGCCTCGCGGACCCGCCAGCCCGGTTCGGCGGCGTGCTTCGCAAAGAGCTCTTCGCATCCGCACCACTCAACACCGACGATCGTCCGATCCTCGAGTATCGGGCACCTCTCTCGCAGGCCGCGGTGCGCTCGGAGCGCGAATCCTGGCTGACCGGACCGGAGCTGGACCGTCTGCTCTTCGACATCCGCCGTTCGAACGAGAAGCGCTAGTGCAGCGCCGTCGCACGGGAGTCGCTGTCGAGCGGCGGCGGTGCGCTAGACGGCACCGCCGTCACGCGAGGTCTTATCCAGATGCTCCGTGCAATCGAGTCGCAAGACCCGCCACGGGGCCACGCCCTCGACGGCCGTGACCGAGGTGTTCGCCCAGCCCTCCGGGGCGACGAGACCTCCGAGCTCGAAATGCCGGGCGGTGAGAGCCGCGCAAACCAACCCGTGCGTGACCACCGCGAGTCGCGCCTCGACCCCGGCCGCGCACGTGCGAATGGCGTCCCACGCCTCATCGACGCGCGCATCGAAGACGGCACCGGTCTCTCCGCCGGGAGGCGCGAATTCGTACGCGAAGATGTTCCGGTCGCCGAGTTCGGAGTACGGCGTCCCCCGTACGTCACCGAAGTTGCGCTCCTGCAGGAGTGAGTTCACCTCGAGAAGTGCCTGCGTCGTCGCCCGTACTGCCTCGGCCGTCATCAGTGCCCGCAGCAGGTCGCTCGTCAGGATGCGCTCGACGCCCCCTGCCGCGAGGCGCTCGGCCAATCTCCGCGCCTGGTCGGAACCGCGCTCAGACAGCGGAGTCTCCGGGGTCTGAACGATCCGCGCCGCATTCGAGGCGGTCTCGCCATGTCGAATGATCAGGATCTCACGGGCCATGAGCTAGGACCTCCTTCGGCTCGGCCGCACGAAGAGCGCGGGATCGACTTGGAAGCTCTCTCCGACCTCGTTCTCGAGCGCGAGCGCGTCGTCGAGCGCTAGAGCCGCACCGCGATTCAGAAGGTCCAACGACCCGCGGACGGCAGGCTCGGGATTTCCGGCAATCTGCCGCGCGAGGTCCAGCGTGACCGCCCGCAACTGATCGTGCGGCACGACCCGATTACACAGCCGGATTCGCGCCGCCTCGTCGGCGTCCACCCAACGACCGCTCAGCGTCAGTTCCTTTGCGATCGCGAGTCCCACCCGTCGAGGAAGCAGCGCCGACATTCCCCATCGCGGCAGGACCCCGAGCTTCGCGTGGGTATCGGCAAAGCGCGCTCGGTCCGAAGCGAGGATGAAGTCGCAGGACAGCGCCAACTCCAGCCCCCCAGTGACGCACGCACCGTTCACCGCGGCGATCGTCGGCTTCGAGAGCCTTCGCAGACCGCCGCCGGGGCTCGTGAGCGGCATCTGCCCCTGGCGTTCGGAGATCTCCTTCAGGTCCGCGCCGGCGCTGAAGACGGGCTCGGTCGCCGTCAGCACCACGACCGCGATCTCCTCGTCCGCATTCACGACCTCGGGCAGTCGCTCCAGTTCCTGGCGCATGGCGAGCGTCAGCGCGTTCTTCTTCTCCGGGCGGTCGATCGTGACGACCAGGACCCGATCGATTTTCTCGCGGCGGATCATCTCTACCCGCGGTTGTGCCTGGTCTCGGGGTCGGCTGCAAAGCGGCGGTCCCCGCTTGCACCGCTGCGAAAACGGGGATTAGCTCAGAACCGCAACACTCAAGCGGGGTGTCGCCTAGCCCGGAGGTCCCCATGAAGAGATTCTACATGCCCGTGTTCACGCTCGCCTTGGCGGCGGCCTTGCTGTTGTGCGGCAACGCCCTCGCCGACGACCACATCGCCGACGTCACGCCCGACCAACTGGAGAGCATGATGAACGCCGGCAACGCGATCGCCATCGACGCGAACGGCGCAACGACCCGCACGAAGCACGGCACCGTCCCGGACGCCGTCCTTCTGTCGGACTACAAGCGCTACCAGCCGACCGCCGAGCTTCCGTCCGAGAAGGACACGCAGCTGGTGTTCTACTGCGCCAACACGCATTGCGGCGCCGCTCCCGCTGCCGCCCAGAAGGCCCAGGCCGCCGGCTTCGAGAACGTGGCGGTCATGAGCGAGGGCATTATGGGCTGGGCCAAGTCGGGCAAGACGGTCTCGAAGGACAAGGCGAGCTGAGCGGGCTCAGCCGCCCGCGACTTCGGTTGCGCGCCACAGGCTGTGCCGTCTCCGGCCTGATCGTCACCGCCGTTCTCAGCGGCCTGGCGGGCTGCAGTGCGCTCACGAGTGAGGGAAGCGAACCGGCTGCGTCGACGATCCTTGCCGGCGTGACCGCTCCCATCGCACCGTTCGAGGGGTCGGCGCCCTTTCGTCTCGAGCAGAACTCGATCCAGGTCCGGGCAACCCTCGCCGGCGAGGCCCGAGAGCGCACGTTCGTGCTCGATTCCGGCGCGCCGATGACGATCTCGTCGCGGCTTGCCGATGACCTCAGCCTCGCAACGGCGACCGAGGTGTTGCTGCTGGGACCGGATGGAGGTGCGAGCGAATCCGCCCGCGTCGTCCGAATCCCGACGGTGACGGTCGCGGATCAGGACTTTGCAAACGTCGGCGCCGTCGTCGACTGGGTGCAGGCGCCGAATCCCGTCGCGTGCCTCTCGACCGACGGTCTTCTCGGCGCGAGTCTTCTGCGTGCGGCGGTCTGGCAGATCGACTTCCACACCGGCCTACTCACCGTGACCGATCAGATCACCGGCCTGCCCGGCCTCGAGTACGCGATGCGCATCCCCTTCCGACCCGGGGACAGCGCGGGCTCCCCTCGGATCGAAGTGCCGCTGAACCCCGAGGAGGCGGGCTCGCTTCTCATCGACCTCGGCTTCAACGGCTCCGTCGCATTACCGGTCGCGCTCTACGAGCAAGCCGGCGGGACGCTCGCCGGCCACACCCCCGCTCAAACGGGAACGGGTGCCGGAACTGTCCTCGGAGACGCCCCGGCGACGACGTACATTGGAACACTCCCCGAGCTCTCGATCGGCGACCTTCGGCTCCCGGACTTCCCGGTCCTCACCGGCAAGGACGTCTCCGACTTTCACGTTGGGATCGCCTTCCTGCGCCACTTTCGCGTGACGATCGACTGGAAGACGAACGAGCTCTACCTGCAACGGCGCGACCCCGAGACCTCGCTCTACCGGGACTACACGGCCTTCGGCTTCACCCCCCAGCTCGAGAACGGACAGGTCCACGTCGGTGCGCTCTGGCGAAACGGACCCGCCGCACGTGCCGGCCTTCGCATCGGCGATCAGATCATCTCGGTCGATGGCCGCTCACTGCAATCCGTCGACTTCGCGACCTTCTGCAGTCTGCTCGACGCGGTGGGACTCTTCGGTTCGCACGCCGACCCGATCGACGTGACCTTCCTCCGCGGGACCGTGCCGGCGACGCTCACGGTGCGCCGCGAGGCGCTTTGGTCGCGTCCGAACGGCGAAAGCTCTGCACCATCTCGATGATGGTGTCGGACACGAGGCGAGCGTGCTGCTCAGCGAGAACCGTCAGCCTCCCGGGAATCCCGCGCACCTCACCCCGACTCGACAACGCGGCCAGTCGCGCTTGAAGCTCGGCATCCAACACATCGAACGGGTCGGTCCCGGCCCCGAGGTCACGCGTCAGAACGACGACCGGTAGATCACCGAGGTCCCCCGTCGCCGCGATCCAACGCGCGCTCTGCGCGTAGTCCCGGCTCTCGCGATAGTAGGTGTCGAGCGCGGGGCCTTGATGGAACTCCGAGCGGTGCGGTGAACCGAACGAACACTAAGAGATCCATCCGGTGCCCCTCCTCGTAGCCGAGCTCCGCGAGCCGCGCGTCCTCGTCTTCGTGCGTCGAGTCGACCGACACGACCCGAGCCACCCCAGCGACCTCCGGCTGGATCCAGGCCCCCATGTGAAGGCTTCCGCCCGTCCCCTCATCGAGGACAACGACCGGTCCGCCCGCTCCGGACGCCAGCGCATTCAACCCAAGACCGTCTACGACGACGGGCTGCCCCATGCGCCGCAAGACGCGCTCGTCCGCGCGCCGGCGGGAAGATTCCAACCCTACGGCGACGACGAGCCCCCCACGAGCATCGCCGTGGCCCAGAGCGCCAGCCGCCCCGTTGTTCCCCGCGCCACGGCGAATTTCGGTGGAAAAGCCCCCCTCCATAAGCCTCCGGACAGAACTGCCCCGCTTGCCCGGTGGAGCCGCAGCCGCTCTAACTCACCGCACCCAGGGAGGAGAGCCAGATGTCCGACGCAGACCGCCGCAAGAGAGGCCAGGAGAACTTCAAGAAGGTGACTCAGTGGGACATCGACCTCGAGCCCGTTGATCCCTTCATGCGCGCCACCGTCGACGGTGTATTCGGCGATCTCTGGAGTCGCCCGGGACTCACGCACAAGGAAAGACGCTTCATCTCGATCACGTGCGCGGCTTCCGCTGGGATGACTGACGAGACCCAGATTCACATGACAGGCGCGCTCAAGAGCGGCGACGTCACCCCGACGGAAATGCTGGAGACGATCCTGCAGATCGCACACTACGCGGGCTGGCCACGCGCGGCGTCGATGTACCGACAGCTCGGGAGCATCTGCGCTGAACTCGATCTGCCGGTCCCGACGGGCGACTAGCGCGCCGCTACGCCGTCAGCGCGCGCCGGCAAAACTCCCAAACGACGCGAACCGTTCGTTCGGTCTCGTACTCCTCCGCCTCACCGAAAAGCGCGGAGTGAATCGTCGACGAAACCAGGCTGTGCACGAGCACCGCGAGTTCCTGCGGATCAGCCCGACGCGCTTGTCCGGACTCCATTGCTGCCGCGATCTGGTCCGCCATGAGGTTCGTCGTCGGCGCGACCGCCTGCCGAAGTTCGTCCGGCCGGGACTCGGCAAGGCGCAGGTGCTCGCGACTCATCGCCGGCGACAGACCGCCGCCGCTCTCCGTCCTCTGACGCTCCGCGCCCTCGATCATCCCCCTCACGATGAACCGGAGGCGATCGAACGGATCGTCGAGCCCATGCTCCTCGAACTCCGCGCGGAAGCGCGCGGCGGCGGACTGCATGGTCTCTTCGAAGACCGCGACGAGCAGGTCGTCCTTGCTCGCGAAGCGCTCGTAGAATGCGCGCCGGGAGAGGCCGGTCTCGTGCAGGATCGTGCGGAGGGTCAGGCCGTCGACTCCGTCGCGAGCCACGACCTCGGTCGCCTTCTCCACGAACTGCCGGCTCCGCGCGAGGAGCCGGTCCCGCGCCCCGCCGACGACGTGCTCCGCGGACCGCCGCTCCCAATGGGAGGCGGGCGGGGCTGGTTCGGATTCAGGTCTGCCCATGGCGAGAACGCCGGTCTCAACCGCTGCCACGTTCCGCCGGCCTGGTCAATGCGGCGAGACCACGGGCGGGCCCCAAAAGGCCTTTCGAACACTAATGTTTCCTCTTGCACAGCGGCCGAAAGCGACATAGAGATCCGGGGTGAGAACGGTGTTCTCATCCAACAGGAGGAACCAGATGGCGAGCGCGAGCAACGGGCAACCGATCACGACCGTCGACACCGACGGCCACGTGCTGGAACCACGCGACACTTGGCAGAAGTACCTCGAGCCGAACCTCCGTGACCGCGCAATCCGGATCGAGAAGGACGACAAGGGGATCGAAGCCCTTCTCGTCGACGGGAAGCCGCACATGGGCCTCTACGGTCGCCTCGGCGCGCTCGGCGGAATCGGAATGGACGCCGCCGACCTCATGAAGGCCGGCGCGCGGAGCTACGAAGACGGCTGCCCGCCGGGCGGCTACGACCCGGCCGCGCGACTCTCCGTCATGGACAGCGAGCAGATCGATGTCGCGCTCTTCTACCCAACCATCGGCATCGCGTGGGAAGCCCACCTCCAAGACGACACGCTCGCCGCCCCGTACACGCGCGCTTACAACCGATGGCTCGTCGACTTCTGCAAACAGGATACGCGTCGCCTCGTGCCGATTGCGCACATCTGCCTGAAGGATCCGGTAGGCGCCGTCGAGGAAGTGAAGCGTGCACGCAAAGACGGATGCGCCGGCGTTTACCTGTCGCCGGATCCGCCTTCGCGCAACGGCAAGCAGTTCGACGATCCGGCCTTCGCACCGTTCTTCGAGACCGTACAAGATCTCGACATGCCGATCGCCTTCCACGTCGTCGCGCGGGAGTCGAGCCATCTCGATCCGTGGCTCGGCGACACGGGCGGCGATCGCATCGGCAACGTCGTGTTCTCGTTCGCATTCCTCGCGCTCGACGTCATGGCCGCGTTCACGTCGTTCATGACGCGCGGCATGTTCGAGAAGTACCCGCGACTCAAGTGTGCCGTGCTCGAGGCGGGATCCAACTGGATCACCGCATGGCTCGACCGACTCGACCACAAGTTCGAAGTCATGCGCTCGTTCTCCACGATGAAGCTGCTGCCGTCAGAGTACTTCAAGCGGCAATGCCTCATCTCGGCCGAGCCGGACGAGTCTATCACCGCGAAGATCGTCGAACACCTCGGCGACGACTACGTCATCTGGGCGTCCGACTACCCCCACCTGGACGCGTCGTTCAACGTCGTCGGCGAGCTCCGCGAGCGCATCGCGAGCCTCCCCGAGGAGTCCCAACGCAAGGTCCTCGGAGACAACGCGCTTCGGTTCTACGGACTTCAGGCATGACGACGGAGGCGCCCCACTGGGATCCGTACGACCATGGCCTGCGGATCGACCCGTACGGTGCCTGGCGCCGCCTGCGGGACGACGCGCCGGTCTATTACAACGAGCGCTGGAACTTCTACGCTCTCTCACGATTCGAGGACGTCCTCGACGCGTCGGTCGACACCGAGACCTTCAGCTCCGCCCGCGGGATCACACTCGACATGATCGGCTCGGACGACATCCATCCGATCATGATCATGACCGACCCTCCGCGCCACGACGCTCTGCGCAAGATCGTGAGCCCACTCTTCACCCCACGCAAGACGCGCCAACTCGAAGAGATGATCCGCGACCTCTGCGCGCGCTACCTCGATCCGTTCGTGGGCTCCGGAGGGTTCGACTACGTCGCCGATTTCGGGATGCGTCTGCCCGTAATGGTGATCTCGTCTCTCCTGGGGTTTCCGGAAGAAGACCACGACATGCTGCGAGAGTGGAGCGACCTCACGCTCCATCGTGCGGAAGGAAACGAAGGCCCCACCGAAGCCGGCGCGAAGGCACAAGACGAGTCGTACCGATACTATTGGGAAGCCGTGCAAGAGCGTCGCGCCGCACCGCGCGACGACATGGTCAGCGCAATCCTCGCCACGGAGTTCGAGGACGAAACCGGAACGACACGCACTCTCGACGACATCGAGACAATGGGCATGATCAGCCTCATCAGTGCGGCAGGCAACGAGACGGTCGCGCGCCACCTCGGATGGGTCGCGCTGGTTTACGCCGACAACCCCGACCAACGACACAAGGTCGCCTCCGACCCATCAAAGAGCCTGAACGCGGTCGAGGAGCTCCTACGGTTCGAGGCCCCGTCGCCGATCCAGGGCCGCTACGTGACCCGCGACGTCGAACTCCACGGCGTGACGATCCCTGCGGGATCGAAGATAGCCCTCCTCACGGGATCGGCCGGACGGGACGAGCGCCGCTATCCCGACCCGGACCGCTTCGACGTCGAGCGCGATCTCGATCGCCACGTAACCCTCGGATACGGGGCCCATTACTGCCTGGGCGCGGCCCTCGCCCGGCTGGAGGGCCGCGTCGCTCTCGAGGAGACGCTCAAGCGGTTCCCTGACTGGGATGTCGAGAAGGACCGGGTCGAGCTCGTTCAGACGAATACGGTCCGTGGACCGTCTCACTGTCCGATCCGGTTCTGAAGGGAGCCGCTCGGGGAGACCCCTACCCGTCGTTCGTCTTCGGCGCTTCCGGGTGGACGGAGACGTGATCGAGCTGGAAGCCTGGCGGTGTGGAGACCGCCGCGACGACCGCGTGCGCCACGTTCTCGGGCTGCATGAATCCATCGTGACGGATCAGGCCCAACTGCTGCCAACGCGCCCCAATCATCATCGACTCGGCGTCCCAATCGCCCGCCCAGCCGGTACCAACGGTGTTTCCGACCCGAACGATCGTCGACCGGATCCCGGTGCCCTCGAGTTCCAAGGAGATCGACCGCGCCGCCTGCTCGAGCCCGGCCTTGCTCGCCGCGTACGGCGAGTGGAACGGCCACGGAACACCCGCCGTCGTCGACGAGATGAAGATCACGTGCCCGCGGGCCTTGCGCTCGAGCATGTCGATCACACCACGGCGTGAGAACAGGAGTGCGCCGATGAGCCCGGTATCGATCTCCGACCGGATTTCGTCAGCCGAGAGCTCGTAGAAGGCCCCAGGTCGCGCGTGGGCCGCACAGTTCACGACGGTATCGATCGGCCCAAGGGCCGCGCGGGCCGCGTCGTAGAACCCGTCGATCGAAGCCGCATCCGTCACATCCAAGCGACCGCCGAAGAGCTTGGGGGACGCGCCCCCCAGCGAGCGGGCGGTCTCGTTCACCCGCTCCTCGCGCCGTGCGCCGAATGCGACCTTCCACCCCTTGGCAAGAAAGGCCTCGACGATGGCGCGGCCGATGCCGGACGAGCCTCCGCTCACGACCGCGGTGCGCGGCGGACTACTCTCTTGGGTCGACTCGGGCATGATCCTCTTCCTCCGCCGCAAGGCTCGCATACCTCCCGCGAGTGACCAACCCAGCGGCTATCGCCGAAGCCGCTCGGCGAGCCAGAGACGCCCTATCGTGTAGAGGATCGAGCCGCCGGCACGGGCCACACCCGCCGCAGTCCCCGAAATCTTGCTAAGACCGTGGGCGCGCGCGCGGTACGGCACTTCGACCTCCTGAACGCCCAGCCCTTCTTGCAAAGCCCGCACCTGCATCTCGACGGTCCATCCGAAGCGGCGGTCCGCCATGTCGAGTTGCTCGAGAGAGCTCCGCCGAATCGCCCGGAAGGGCCCGAGATCCGTGTACGCGTGCGACCACAGTAGTCGGATCAGCCAGGTCGCAAGACGGTTTCCGAACGCCTGCGGCGGTGTCATCGCGCCGCGCGCGCGTAGTTCCGGCGGGCGGCATCCGATCACGAGATCGGCCTCCCCGGCCTGGATGGGTGCTACGAGGCGGGGGAGCTGTTCAGGGTCGTCGGCGAGGTCCGCGTCGAGGAAGACCACGATTTCGATGTCGGCTCGCAGAGCGCCGAGGGCCGCGACGCACGCGGCGCCGTACCCGAGCTGCTCCTCTCGGACGACGTCCGCACCGAGCCCTCGCGCGACGGTGCCCGTCCCATCGGACGAGGCGTTGTCGGCGATCACGAGTTGGCCGAGCCCGAATCCCGCGAGGGCCGGGATCAGCAGCGCCAGCCCGTCCGCCTCGTCTCGCGCCGGGACCACGACGCCGACACGCCGCAGGGACGACGGTTCTTCGGCCGGATTCGCTGCGATGTTCGGCTGGACAGTCACGCGGGGCCCCGAAGCAGGGCGAGAACGAGCCCGGCTGTACGCCTTCGCGCATCGGACGCATGGGTTCGCACGCCGCCCCCTGGCTTCGCAAGATCGGGGGCACTTCCACCCGCCCCTGGGAAACGACGGCCTCGAGGGCTCGGTTTCCCGAAATTCAGCCAACTACCCGACCGGAAACGCCCCTCGCCAGGCCAGAATCTCTCACTATTCGAGCCGATATGGATCCGCGGCCGAATCCAGGGCTCCGCTGGTCCCGAAATGGCCATTTTTCTCGTGCCCACGTTGAATTTCTCTCACACTCCGGGAAAGCCCAGTTGACCGGAGCGTGCCCGAGATTCTATTTCTTATCTCACTAGGCGATTCAGCCGGCTTTGGACCCAGCCAGAGCCCAACCCGTCCCTGGGAGGACACATGAAGAAACTTATCGGAACCATGGCCGCCGTCGCGGTCGCTTTCTCTTTCTCGGCCGCGTCCGCAGGCGTCTACGTCTCCGGCCCTCTCCCGTCGGAATTCTCGGTTAGTGGCC